>PEVN01000339.1 GCA_002779825.1 Armatimonadetes bacterium CG06_land_8_20_14_3_00_66_21
ACATTGTGTTCACCGACAGCCCCAGCACCGCGGTGCCGTTGGACAAACGGGCCGACTTCGGGACTATGGGGTTGGCACTGCTGGACGCGAAGCCTGACGATGCAGCAATCCTGTCGCTGCCCGCGGGGAACCTGGCCGAGGAGGTCTTCCCCGTCGAGCAGCCCACGTCCACCGACGCGGAGGCAACCCGGCCGTTCGGACAGAAGCTGGTCAGCGCGGTCACGCGCAAGCTCGCGCTCAAGCCCGGCGAGTCGGCCACCGTCACCTTCGTGTTGACGTGGCACTTCCCGAATCTTCAACTCGACCCAGTGCGTGGCTCAAGCGGCCGCCACTACGCGAAGCGGTTTGCCTCAGCCGCCACGGTAGCCGATTACATCGCGGACAACTTCGACTCGCTCGCCGGCCAAACCCGACTGTGGCACGAGACGTGGTACGACTCGACGCTGCCGTACTGGTTCCTGGACCGCACCTTCGCCAACGCCTCGATCCTCGCCTCTTCCACCTGCCACTGGTTCGACGACGGGCGGTTCTACGGTTGGGAAGGCGTCGGTTGCTGCGCCGGCACGTGCACCCACGTGTGGCACTACGCCCACGCGGTGGCGCGGCTGTTCCCGCAACTGGAGCGCGACCTGCGCGAGCGGACCGACTTTGGACTGGCGTTCGACCCGGGCACCGGCGTGATCCGCTTCCGCGGCGAGGGCGCCGGGCTGGCGGTCGATGGGCAGGCAGGCTGCATTCTCCGGTCGTACCGCGAGCACCAGATGTCGGCCGACGACGCCTTCTTGAAGCGCAACTGGCCGAAGATCAGGCGCGCCCTCGAGTGCCTGATCGAGAAGGACGCTGACGGTGACGGGATCATCGAGGGCGGCCAGCACAACACGCTCGACGCCGACTGGTACGGGCCCGTGGCCTGGCTGAGCGGGCTCTACCTGGCTGCGTTGCGGGCGGGTGAGGAGATGGCAAAGGAAGTCGGCGACACGGAGTTTGCCGCCCGGGCGCGGGGGATCTCCGACGCAGGAACCCGCAAGCTGGTCGAGACGCTCTGGGGCGGCGAGTACTTCGTCAACCAGCCCGACCCCGAGCATCCCGAGGCGATCAACTCCGGCACCGGCTGCGAGATCGACCAAGTGTTCGGCCAGAGCTGGGCGTTCCAAGTGGGGCTGGGCCGCGTGCTGCCGGAAGACCAGACGCGCACCGCACTGGCGTCGCTCTGGCGGTACAACTTCGCGCCCGACGCGGGTCCCTATCGTGAGGTCAACAAACCCGGCCGCTGGTACGCCATGCCGGGTGAGGCCGGGTTGCTCATGTGCACCTTCCCGCGGCCCGACTGGGACTACACGAAGGCCTCCGGCAAAGGCGCCGAATGGGCCGCCGGCTACTTCAACGAGTGCATGAACGGCTTCGAGTACCAGGCTGCCGGGCACATGCTGTGGGAGGGCCTGGTGCAGGAAGGGCTCGCCGTCACGCGGGCCGTTCATGACCGCTACCACGCTTCCCGTCGCAACCCTTGGAACGAAGTCGAGTGCGGCGACCACTATGCCCGGTCGATGGCCAGCTATGGAGTCTTCCTCGCGGCCTGCGGCTACGAGCATCACGGTCCCGAAGGGCACCTCGGCTTCGCGCCCAGGCTGACACCGGAGGACTTCCGGGCGCCATTCACGACCGCCGAAGGCTGGGGAACCTACTCGCAGAAGAGAGCCGGCGGAGACCAGAAGGCGGAAGTGGCGGTGAAGTGGGGCCGGGTGAGGCTGAAGACGCTTGCCTTCCGGGCGCCCGACGAAAAGCAGGTCAAGGCAGCGCAGGCTCACCTGGACGGACAGGAGCGCGGCTGCACCTTCGCGCAAGACGGCGACCGGGTGCTGGTAACACTGGCCCGAGAAGTGGTTGTGGCGGCGGGCCAGGCCCTCGGGGTCGCGCTGAGCGGGTGAGACCGTCCGCGTTCCGCACCCGACCTGTCGCGGTCCCTTCTGGCACAAGGAAAGCGCCCCCATCGCGGTATCGCGAGGGGGCGCTTTGGTTCGCTGTAGTAGTCAGCGAGTTGACGGCTTACATGCCGTAGTCGGGCGGGGGATAGCCGCCGCCACCGGCGGGGGCTTTCTCTTTCTCGGGCCTCTCAGCGATCAGGACCTCGGTGGTGAGGAGCATGCCAGCGATGCTGGCCGCGTTCTCCAGGGCCGAGCGGACGACCTTGAGCGGATCGACAATACCTTTGTCGATCAGGTTGCCGTAGTCTTCCTTGAGGGCGTCGAAGCCTTCGTTGGCTTCCATCGTCTTGACTTTCTGGACGACGATGGAGCCTTCCATCCCGGCGTTGTTGGCGATCTGGCGGAGCGGCTCTTCGAGCGCGCGCCGAATGATGGCCATGCCGACCTTCTCGTCATCTGTGCCGCCGCGGATCTTCTCCAAGGCGGGGATGGCGTTCAGGAGGGCCTTGCCGCCGCCGGCAACGATGCCTTCTTCGACAGCCGCGCGGGTCGCCGACAGGGCGTCCTCGAAGCGGTGCTTCTTCTCTTTGAGCTCGGTCTCGGTGGCAGCGCCGACGCGAATCTCGGCAACACCGCCGGCCAGCTTGGCCAAACGCTCTTCCAGCTTCTCACGGTCGTAGTCGGAGTCGGTCTCCTCGATCTGCCGACGGATCTGCTGCACACGGCCGGCCAAGGCGTCTTTGGTGCCGGCGCCTTCGATGAGCGTGGTCTTCTCTTTGTCGATGACCACGCGCTTGACGCGACCCAGCATATCAAGCTCGACGTTCTCCAGCTTGATGCCCAGGTCTTCCGACAGGAACTTCCCGCCGGTGAGGACGGCGATGTCCTCCAGCATAGCCTTGCGGCGATCGCCAAAGCCGGGGGCTTTGACAGCAGCCACGTTGAGGATGCCGCGGATCTTGTTGACCACGAGGGTCGCCAGGGCTTCGCCTTCGACGTCTTCCGCAAGGATGACCATCGGCTTGCCCGACTTGGCGGTCTTCTCCAGCAGCGGAACGATATCCGCAACGGAGCTGATCTTCTTCTCGTGGATCAGGATGTAGGCGTCCTGAAGGACGACTTCCATGTTCTCCGCATCGGTCACGAAGTACGGGGACAGGTAGCCCTTGTCGAACTGCATGCCCTCCACGATCTCGACCGTGGTGCCTGTGGCCTTCGACTCCTCGATGGTGATGACGCCGTCTTTGCCGACCTTGTCCATTGCCTCAGCGATGAAATCGCCGATGGCTTTCTCGTTGCCGGCGATGGCGCCGACGTTGGCGATGGACGCCTTCGTCTCAACGGGGATGGCGTGCTTCTTCAGTTCGTCCACGGTCTTCTCGACAGCCGTCTCGATGCCCTTCTTGAGGAGCATCGGGTTGGCGCCGGCGGCCACGTTGCGCATGCCTTCCTTGACGATCGACTGCGCCAGCACGGTGGCGGTGGTGGTGCCATCGCCGGCGACGTCATTCGTCTTCGAGGCGACTTCGCGAACGAGCTGGGCACCCATGTTCTCAAAATGAGGCTCGACCTCGATCTCCTTGGCGACGGTTACGCCGTCTTTGGTGATCGTGGGGGAGCCAAACTTCTTCTCGAGGACCACGTTACGACCTTTGGGACCGAGGGTCACCTTCACTGCGTCGGCGACGATGTTGACTCCTCGCTCCAGGGCCCGTCGAGCTTCTTCGTTGAATCTTAGCTCTTTGGCAGCCATTAGCTGGGATTCCTCCTTTTCGTCTGTCGAACGGGGTTAGCGCTGTCCGGGTCGTGCGCTACTCGCGCACTGCCAGCAGCGACCCTTCATCCATGAGCAGGTAGTCTTCACCGTCGATGGTGACTTCTGTCCCGCCGTACTTCGAGTAGATGACGCGGTCTCCTACCTTTACGGTGACTGCTGCGCGCTCGCCACTGTCGAGGAGCTTGCCATCACCAACAGCCAGGATCGTGCCCTCCTGGGGCTTTTCCTTAGCTGAGTCCGGGAGAACGATGCCTCCAGCCGAGGTGTCTTCCTCGTCGCAGGGCTTGACTAGCACCTTGTCACCAAGCGGGCGGACTTTGGGGCTTGCCATACCGGTACCTCCTTTCGATCTTGCGCCTCTTGATTAGCACTGTCCTGCGGAATCTGTTAGCACTCGGAACCGCAGACTGCTAAGGCGCAAGCTATGATTATAGCCTACTTCCTTGGGAAGTCAACTGCTCGCGAGAGAATCAACGCCGAAACGGCGCAATTCTGTCATAATGGGACCCCGTTCGTCCCCCCGCAACCGTTTCCCGGGCGACGAGCGGAATGCCCCAAGATGGCTCCCCGACACACGGTACCAGCGGCCCTGGCTGCAGCGCTCATGAGCACTGCAACCTTGCTCCCAGTGTGCACCCGAGCCTCTGCGGAAGAGGTTGTGCCTATGGCTACAACCGAGCCCAGCTCAGTCTCTCGGCAACTCAGCCAACCCACCTACGAAGACCTCGGCGAAGACCAACACCTCGCGCCGCTTTTCGCGCCCGGCGGCGGCACCACGCTTGCACAGTGGCAGCGCCGGCGGCCGGAGCTTTGCCGGCGTTGGGATGAGGTGCTGGGGCACCCATCGTTCGGCCACTACAACAAGGGCGCCGAGGTTGTCCGGGAGTTCGAGCTGCCGGAGTTCCGCGGCACGTTGCTGCGGCAGCCCACCGGCCCCGACACGAAGCAGCTCGTGCTGTTGATGGAGCCGACCCGCCCGGCGCGGTCGCCGCGGCCGGGGGCGGTCGTGCCGTTCTACCACCCCGACACGATGGCCGGGTGCAATGTGGAGACCGGCGAGTGGCTCGCCGAGCGTTCCACGGTGCAGTTCGGCAGGCACTTGGTGCAGCAGGGCTACGTTGTCGTCTGCACCGAGGCCTTCCCGTACAACACCGTACCCGAACCGGCGGAGAACGCCGGCTTCGCCTGGTGGCAGGCCGGCGCCGAGCAGGTGCTCCGCGACAATCCCCAGTGGACGGGCATGGGCAAACTGGTTCACGACACCAGCCGCGCCGTCGATCTGCTCCTGGAACAGCCCGCGGTCGATCCCCAACGCATCGTCTGCATCGGCCATTCCCTCGGCGGGAAGATGGCCTTCTACACGGGCTGCCTGGATGACCGAATCAAGGCAGTCGTCGCTTCCGACTTCGGCATCGGCTGGAACTTCACCAACTGGGACGATCTTTGGTACCTTGGGAAGCAGCTCCACGCCGAGGGCTTCCCGCTCGCCCACCACCAACTGCTGGCCTTGCTCGCGCCTCGGTCGTTTCTGCTGATCGCGGGGCAGTACGACAAACGGGAGAGCTGGCAGTACCTGAAGGCGGCACAGCCGGTGTACCGGCTCTACGGCAAGGAGACCGCTGTCGGCATGTTCGACCACGCCAGCGGGCACCGGCCGACCGAGGAGTCGATGCGGCTTGCTTATCGCTGGCTGGCCGAGCAGTTCGCGCTGCCGGAGCAGCCGTGGGAAGCCTCGTAGGGTAAAGCTCCAGCTTTGCCGCCCTTTCCAGTGAGGTGCCGCGAGACCACGGTTAAAGGGCGGCAAAGCTGGAGCTTTACCCTACGAGGCTATCCTGGGGAATCTGGTAGGTGCTCTCATGACAAACTCGCCCGA
>PEVN01000516.1 GCA_002779825.1 Armatimonadetes bacterium CG06_land_8_20_14_3_00_66_21
AAGGCGCGCGAGAAGGCGCGCCAGACGAGTTGCGCAAGCAACGAGAAGCAGATTTCACTCAGCATGCTCATGTACGTGAACGACTACGACGAGAAGTTCATGTACTGCTGTGTCCCGACTCGTCGCTCCACCAGCCAGAACCTCAACGTGTTGCCGTGGTGGCGCCCCGCCGTGGTCGCCAGTACGGATATCCGGTACGAGGGGCTCACGATGTCGTACGTCAAGAACCGCCAGGTGTGGGTGTGCCCCTCCTCGGCGAA
Organism: Armatimonadetes bacterium CG06_land_8_20_14_3_00_66_21; assembly: GCA_002779825.1. Taxonomy (GTDB): domain Bacteria; phylum Armatimonadota; class Abditibacteriia; order CG2-30-66-41; family CG2-30-66-41; genus CG2-30-66-41. The sequence goes on from PEVN01000516.1 coordinate 261, forward strand.
CATTGACGTGAATTCGTATGCCACCCCCCGCAGTTCCTCCAGGGTGCGGGTGGCTGCACCGGTCAGTTGCTGGCCTCAGTCGTCAAGCCGTCGGAGCACGTGCTGATGGGCGATGGCTCCAGCTCCCGCGGCTTCTGCGGGCCCAATCGCACGAGCAGGTGCGCCGGCCGCGTTGGCGATTCCGACACCACGTCCAACGGAACCACTACGATCACGGCCAACAAGCGGCGGTTCTACCGGCATAACGATGGAATGAACCTGGCCTTTGTTGACGGTCACGTGAAGTGGTGGAAGACCCCCGGCAGCCCCGACAAAGCCGCTGGGTCCTACGGTCTGGTGGGCAATGGCACCCCGACTGACCCCGGTTGCAGAAGGATGTGGGGCGACCCAAGAGTGAACTACTGATCCTGCGCCGCGGCGGTGAGGTCTCAGGCCGGTACGGCCGCCCTTCCGCCCACTGATTTGCCCGCGGAGAAACGGACCGAACAGAATACGTGCCCCAATCATGCGCTGTGCGTGGCTGGGGCACGTCCTTTTTTGTGGTCACCGCGGCGTGCCCGCAACCCCACCAACGCCCGTCTGAACATGCAGCCGTGGTGGCGGCCCGGCACGAACACCAAGACAGACATCCGCTACGACGGTCTGGCCATGTCTTACATCAAGAACCGCCAGGTCTATGACTGCCCTTCGACCACCCTCGGCTACAACTCGTACGCGACGTCGCGCCAGCTTCTGGAGAGCAATGGCGGGTGCGACGGGCGGCTGTTGGCCCAGATCGTGAAACCGTCCGAGCATGTCCTGTTCGCCGACGGCGCCGGCACCCGGGGCCTGTGCGGCGCCAACCGACCCACCAACTGCCAGGGGCGAGTCGGCAAGCACGACACCGGGCAGTTGGCGCGGAAGTCGCGGTTCTACCGCCACAACGAAGGCATGAACATCGCCTATGTGGACGGTCACGTCAAGTGGTTCAAGACGCCGGGAAGCCCTGACGTCTCCGATAGCGGCGGCATGGGCAACGGCACCCAGACCGATCCGCAATGCGCCCGGATGTTCGGCAACCCCTCTGTGAACTACTGATCCCGTAGTGGAATCAAGGCGCTGCCGCCCCGCCCCCGGCAAGCGCGCCAACCGACACGAACAACAAATGCCCCGGCCGCACCAAGTGCGAACCGGGGCATTTGTCTGTTCACTGCGTCAGTGTTCGGCGCTCACGCCGAACATGGACCGTGAAGGCGAGCTACTTCGCCTCGTCCTTCGGCTTGGCTTCCTCTTTGGCGGGAGCGTCTTTCTTCTGCTCGCCGGGGATCCCATTCTCAGGCGGGACCTCCACCGGTTGCTGTACGGGCTTCTTCGGCCCACACGCCAGGGGCACGCTCAGCAGACCACACATGCCCAGTCCAATCCTCCGGCAGCTTGGGCGCGGTGCCGCTGCGGTACCAGATGACCTGAGTCATCTCACAAATCCGCGTCTGTCCATGTTCTTCCCTCCGTGGAGTTTGCAGCTTGCGTCCAGTGATTCGACGGCCCGCACTGACATTCCTTGCGGACAGATAATACCCTCAATATGCTGCCGGTGCTACCCCTGTTGTGCGGGATCAGTCGGGCCACCTCAATACCCGTCCGTGATCTCCCGCACGATCTTCACCCAGTCCCGAAGTAGCTCCGGCTTCCCGCCGACAGTCTGCACGTCCTTGAGCGTCAGGTCGACGCGGCACCCCTTGCTTGCCTCCATTCCGTTGCGGATCACCTTGCGGATGTGGGCGGGGTCGAAGCCGCAGCAGATCATGTCGGCCGGGTTGGGGCGCCAGGAGAAGACGTAGCTGTCGCCGATCTCCTCCGCTGACTTGGCCACGTCGGCGCGGGGCACGACAGCGATGCGGCGAAGGTTCGGGATTCGGCGCAATTGAGGCATCTTCCGGGTCAGGTCCTCGCAGCAGCCGTATGACGCCAGCCCGAAGTGCTTGATGATCTCGACTTGGTACTGCAGCAGGAAGTCCCAATGCTGCTGGGGACCGACGAGGGCGTACTCCTGGGCGGCGAAAAAGCACCAGAGCTGGCTGCGCTTGACGCCGGGCGTGTTGGGCTTGGGGTCGGCCAGTTCCTGGGAGTAGGGCTGCGCTTGGTTCTCGTGGTTGGCCAGGCTCCAGTCGCCGGCGGCTTCGGCTTGCTCATGGGTTCGCAGGACGCCGTCGCGCATGAACGCGAGCAACTGGTGCAGCCACTCCGGGTTGTCGAGCATGTCCATCATGAACCGGTCGATGCCTCGCAGGAAGCCCAGATCGGTCGAGAGGTCGGCGTGCCAGACCGTGTACGCCGGGGAACGGTCAACGTTCACCTCCAGGAGGTCGCCGACTGCGTCACGCAGCCGTTCGACATTCCGGCGGGTCGCGTCTTCGTCGATCTCGTGCTGCGGCTGAACCAGTTTGCCGAAGTCGGCCAAGTCCTTCAGCGGCGGATCGTTCTTCCACGCGCCGCCGGGCCGGTCCGGCGGGATGCGGCCGTAGGGGACGCCCCATGGCCCGCCCGGTGGCATCTTCACCGACGCCCGCTGGGTGATCCACGGCTCGAGGATGTAGTCATCGCCCAGCGTGTCCTGGAAGAGCATCTGCCGCAAGAACGTCTCATGCCGCTGCCAGAACGGCTCGTCGCAGGTCGGCTTCGCGTCAGGATGCTCGTGCCACGCAGCCAGCCACCGGACGTAGATCAGCGGCCGCGTCCGCACCAGGCTGTTGTGCTTGCGCCACAGGTCGCGACGTTCGTCCTGGATGGGCTTCGCGGCCAGCTCGGCGTACTGCTTCGCGAGGGTGCGGATGGTTTGGATGTCTCTGGCGTGTTCCATGCTTCGGTCCATCCTCTCTGGGAACGTGCTGCCAATCCGAGCCGCGACGGTGACGGAGCGCGTGACACGCTAACTCGCTCCTCGATGCTGACGGTTCACGCGCTCCGTCACCGTCGCGATCCGGATTGGGTCGCGTCTCGATCCGTTGGGGCGGTCTACTTCACTACGGCAAACTTGCGCTCGCTCTGCCGACCGGACGCCAGTTCTGTGGCCCGCACAGTCCACTGGCCGACAGGGTCGTTGGCGGCGATCTCAAGCGTGACTGAGAGGACCCCGTCCCTGGCCCCGTAGTAGCCGCTCAGTTCAGCCGGCTGACCCTGGGCGTCGAGGATCTCGACTTGCACTGGGACGACTGCCGTGAGCGGCTTCCCGGCCGCATCGACTACGCGGACGTCCACCTTCGCCTGGCCGCCGAGCTTGACCTGGCTTGGGGCCGTCACCCGAACAGCCGCGAGGGCTTGCTGGGTGACCATGAATACCCGGCCGTCGCCCGGTCCCAGCGCAACGTCCAGTGCCAGGCCGGTGGGCGTTGCTTTGGCGGCAATCGGCTGGTGGTTCAGCAGGTCGTACGCGAATCCAGACTTGCGGCTCAACGACAGCGTGGCCGTGCTGGGCAGCCCCTGCTCCATCACCTTGCCGTGGTGCCCGACGTAGTCGCCGAACGTGCGGTTGTCGTTGACAGCGAACAGGTAGTCGGTCCCGCCGTACTGACGCATTCTGACCACTACGTCCGGGTTCGAGGAGTCGGCATAGCGGGCGTAGAAGGCGTCGAGCTCCCGGCGCAGGTCGGCTGCCATGGTCTGGAGCGCTGCCTTGTCTTCTTGCGCTTTCCCGGTGCGCTTGTAGCTGGGCAGCAGGATGTCCGGCATGACCGCGGGGCACGCGTTCTCGTCGGCGACGATCAGACCGCCTTTGGCCTGAAACGCCCGGATCTTGGCTGCGACGCCTTCAGTCAGCACGTCGCAACTCGGCAGCACTAACACGCGGTACCCGTCGAGCCCGTCCCGGAGAACTGCTTCGTCGTACAGAATACGCGGCTGAAGCTGCGCCCACTGGAGGATCAGGTGCGCGTCGGCTTCCCAGCTCTGACTCCATCCCCACGTGCCGCGCCCGGCGAAGACCTGTGACGCAAAGCTCTCCAGCAGCGCCACGTCGGCTCTGCGGTCCGGCACTTGCAGCAGCGTGGCGCCCAGCGGGCGGACGACGCTGCGGATAAGCTCGGCGAGGACCTCCTTCGTCTTTGGGTTCGTGTACCGGTATCCGCCGGGGCCGGCGTCCACCAGTGAGCCCCAGCCGTGGTACATGATCCCCCGGATGGGCCGGGACATCTTCGCCCAGAACGCCTCGCGCAGGTGGTCCGGCGCGATGGTGATGAACTGGGCGTCGGGAATGTCCTGCTCCCACTGGGCGCGTTTCGACTCGTCCTCCGGCAGCTTGGGCGCGGTGCCGCTGCGGTACCAGATGACCTGAGTCATCTTCATGACCTGCTGCCCCGGGGTGCCGTCGGCCATGGCGAACAGCTCGTCGGTCGCTTGGCCGATCTTCAGCGGGTCGGGATACGAGTACGTCCACTGCGAGATCACATCGACCCCGCCGCCGCTGCCCCAGACACTGGGCACCCGGACGGCCGGGTCGAAGAACGTCCAGAGGTCCCTTCGCCCGGTTGACTTCAGCCCCTTGTGGACCTGGGTGTGCAGGTCGTTCCACCCGTCGCCGCTCTTCCAGAACCAGCGGTAGAAGGTCAGCAGGTGATCGTCGTCCGGCACGACGCGGTCCCTCGGGAAGTCGGGGAGCGTCGTGTAGCCGACGCCGCCTTTGCTGACGGCCTCCTTGGGAATGTCGTACCCGGCGAAGGCGCGGAACGCCGCCAGGTCGTGGTCGTGGAAGCACAGGTTGGTCCCATCGCGGATCTCGGAGTGGACCAGCGACGCCTGCAGACCCGGAAAGCTCGCGAACGACTTCGCCACCGACGCGCCCACGTTGTAAGCGAACGTCTGAGCTTCCGGGAAGCTGGCGCAGATGTTGTCTTTTCCGTAGGGCCGACCGGTCCGGTCGACCCGTTCGTACTTCTCCAAGAGCGGCTTGTTCTGCGCGAGGTACCGGCCGGGGTACAGGTACACCACGCCGGCGACGCCCTGGACAAGGGCTTCGTCCAAGCTCCGTGCGTACTGCTCGACGCCCTCCGACCAGGCTGCCTCGGTCGGCTGCGCCGCTGCCCACACCTTGCCGTAGTCTGCCAGGTGAGTCAGTTGGTGGGTGAAGCCGATCTCCTTCAGTCGCTGGTAGTCCCCGCTGCCCCACATGACGACGGGCATCTCGTTCGGCAGGGGGCGCGGCACGATGGTCAGCGGGATCTCCTTCTCGACTTCGAGCGCCTTACCGCCCGTCTTCGCCGACGCGATCAGCTTCAGGGCGTATGTACCCGGGCGGACGGAGGTGTCGACCGGCACTTCGACGGGGTACTCCGCCTTCGGCTGCAGGTCCGGCAAAGCAACGCGGCGTTCGGTGCCTCCGAACAGCACCCGCACGCTGCCATTGGTCACCGGCTTGCCCGTGTCGTTGGCCAGGAGGACCGGCGCCCGGGCGCCTTGCTCCATTCGCAGGTAGGCGGTGCGCGCGCCGCCCACGCCGATCTCGAGACTGCCAGTGAGGAAGGGGACGACGCCGTTAGAGATCCGCACTTGGTCGAGAAGGCCGGGGAAGCCATTGTGCGTGCTGCCGTAGCGGCACCCAAGGACCAACCCATAGCGGCCGGGACTGACCGCACCGCGGCCTTCGTGGGTCCTCCTGCCGACCGTTTGCCCATTGAAGAAGAAGCGTCCGGTCCCCTCGCCGTCGTAGGTGAACGCCACGTGGACCCACTTGCCCGGCTCGACTTCGACCTCGTTGGACGAAAACTGCGCCGAGTCCTCGCCGAAGCCGAGGAAGGCGATGAGGCGGCGGCGGTTCTCCCCCGTCCGTGACAGGTACAGGCAGTAGTCGTGGTTGGCCTCAGGCAGGTCCTTGGCGTAGTGGAAGTACTTCTTGTCCAGCAAGAAGACGGTCGTATCCTTGTCCATCTCCGGCTTGGGCTTGAACCAGGCTTCCAGCGTGAAGGCGCCGGCCGGGGTCAGGTCGGGCGCATTCTTCGCCATGGCGCCCTGAGGTTTGTCGTTGCCCTCCCCGGCGGAGAACGACTCCAGGCACCCGCCGAAGCGGCCCTCAGCCACAAACCGCGATTCGCCGCGAAGGGTCAAGTCGTGCCCGTGTCCGGAGGAATCCACCGTCTCGGCCCCGGGGTCGAACTGCCACAAGGCGATGATGTCGGGCCCAGTCGCCTGGTCGCCGACGTAGGCCTTCTGCCAGGGCAGCGCTTCGGGTGGCGCGGCAGCCAATGCGGCGGTCGCGGAGAGGCAGCACATCGCCAGCACGGCGAAAAGAGGAGACCGATGGGACCGATGAGACTGAGGGGACCAGCGACAGCCCAACACCTGACACCCGACACGTGACGCCTGACACCTGACACCCGGTACCTGACACTCATTCACTTCAGCACCTCAAGCGTGACCGGCTTCCAGATCCCGCCGGCGAACGTGCTGTCCAGCACGCGGACGGTGAGTTGGTTCTCGGCACCCCAACCGATCTCGTTGGTCACGTCCAGGGCAAATGGTTGGTCCCACCCATCGGGGCCGACATCGTGCTGGCCGACGTACTGACCGTTCACCCACACCCACGCGCATTCGTCCACCGCCTCGAAGCGGAGTTCCACGGCGAGCTGCTCCGGCTTCTCTGGCAGCACGAATGTGCACCGGTACCACGCGACGCCGTCGTACTCGTGGCCGGCTTTCTCCCAGGTGTCTTCGATGGCGATCTGCTCCCACGTCGAGTCGTCGAGCTTGGGTTCGTACCACTTGCTGAGATGGCCGTCGCGCCCGGGATCAAGCTTGAACCGCCAGCCGTCTTTGGAGAGCGGGATCGACTGCGCGACCACAATGTCGTGGTCCCAGTCTTTGCGGTCGCGGACCGAGACAACCTCCTTGAAGAACGGCCACGCCGCCTTTGCGGCGATCTGCCGGACGGCGTCTGCCGCGTCCCTGGACGCGGCCTCGATCAGCTTGTTGATCTCGTCCGTCCGCGGCTGCATACGCACCAACTCGGTGAGGGCCGTCTGGCGGATGAGCAAGCTGCTGTCCTTGAGCCCAGTGGCCAGCGAGGGCAGTGCCTCCGCGTTGGGCGCATGCGCCAACGCGCGTAAGGCGATCATGCGCACCACGAAGTCTGAGTTGCTGAGCGCCTCGCGAAGCGGCTGCGCGGCCGGCTCGCCGGCTTGGACCAGCAGCCGGGCGGCGGTTCGCCGCACCACGAGGTTGTCGTCTTGGAGTGCCGCGGAGAGGACCGGGACTGCCGCTGCGCCCTTGTCGGCAAGCTGCTGCAGGGCCGTGCGGCGGTCGGCCGGCGACTGGGCGGAGCAGGCGGCGGCGAGGCCTAAGGGGACAAGCAGCAGGACGTGGCGGCGATGGCGAAGAGAGTTGTTCATGGTCGAGACCTCACGTGCGGAGCAGGGGCGTGGCTCCCGCTCGTTTCGAGATAGGGACCCATGGTAACCCGACGCTCCTTGGGGTGCACTCTTGCATTTGGGTTCGTTGTAGTGTATCAATCGTCACTGTCTGACTTCCAGTCCCCCAGTTCCCGGCGCAGCGGGCCGTTTTCTGGGGCACGCCAGTCAGGCAGTGAGTGCGAACCGAACTCGGTCGCGGAGGAAGATGCAATGTCGCTTGCGAACAGCCCTCAAGCGGGGAAGGGAATCCGGATCCTCGTGGCGGACGATGACCCCGCCGTGCTGGAGTTGATGACTGAGATCCTGCCCCGCCTCGATTGCGAGGTCTTCACCGAAGCGAACGGCGAGGGGGCGATCGCGCGGCAGGGCACTACGCCCGAAGACGCAGGCGCCGACCCGGCGGCGGTTCCCGCAGGGGAAACGGCAGAGAGGACAGAGGAATGACGGGACACTACGCACCGAAGCCCCCCCGGCAGCACGCTGCGCGCTTGGCCGCGGTGGCGGTGCTGCTTTGCGCGCTGGTGGATTGCGGATGCAGAGGGGAGGCAGAGATGACTCAGACGCAGGAGCAGAGCGTGTGGCGGTCGTTGGCGACCATCGGTCGTGAGGTCCCGACGCCGGCGCCCGACCACCCCGGCAACGTATTCCTACTGGGCGAAGAGGTCCGTGTGCCCGTGCCGGCGGATTGCGCCGGGAAGGCGAAGCGGTGGCGCGCCATCGACGACCGCGGAGACGCGGCGGGCGACGGAGGGTTTGGTGAGGCAGGGACCCCGGTTGTGGCCGGCAAGCTGCCCCTTGGCTGGTACCGGTTGGAGTTCCTCGACGCGAGCGGCCAGTCGGTGGGCTGGACGAGTGCTGCCGTCCTCGCGAAGCTCGCGGAACCGGTGCCGCAGGACTCGCCCGTCTGCGTGGACGCGGCAACGGCGTGGTTCGCGCGCCACTACCGCCCCGACGATGCCAAGCATCAGGAGATCTTCGCAGAACTGGCGGCGCTTGCCGGCGTCAACTGGATTCGCGACCGGATGAGCTGGGGCGAGGAGGAACCGGCGGCCGGCGAGCTTGCCGAGAACACGCTCTACGACAGCTCCGCCACGCTGCAGGCCAAACACGGGCTGAAGGTGTTGCAGGTCTTCCACGGAACGCCGGGCTGGGCGGTGGACAAGGAACTCGACGGCGACGAAGGCGGCCGGCGGTTCCCAAGAGACCTCCGGGCGATGTCCCAGTTCTGCAAGTCCATGGCGCAGCGCTACAGGGGAAGGGTGCTCGCGTGGGAGCCGTGGAACGAAGCCAACATAGACGGCTTCGGCGGCCACACCATCGACGACATGTGCACACTGCAGAAGGCCGCTTACCTGGGCTTCAAGGCGGGCGACCCCAACCTGCTGGTTTGCTGGAACGTGTACGCGGGGTCGGGCGGCGCACTGCACACGGAGGGCGTACTGGAGAACGAGGCGTGGCCGTACTTCCAGACGTATAACGTTCACTCGTACAGCCCGCCCGCGGCGTATCGCGACCAACACGCCGGCGCCTTGACGGCCGCCTGCGGGCGGCCGCTGTGGATCACGGAGTGCGGGATCCACCTGCCCTTTGCGACCAAGGGGCCGTGGGGCGACCTGACCCCGAAGGACGAGATCCGTCAGGCGGAGTTCGTTGCGCAGTCGTATGCGAGCAGTCTGTTCGCCGGCGTGAACCGGCACTTCTTCTTCATCCTCGGTAACTACCTGGAGGGCGCCATCCAGTTCGGGCTGCTGCGGAACGACCACACTCCGCGCCCGGGCTACGTTGCCCTGGCAACCGTGGGACGGCTGCTGGCGGGCGCGCGGTGTGTGGGACGAGTGGAGACCAGCAACGCGAAGACGCACGTCTATGCCTTCCGGGCCCGGCCCGACGGCGCAGAACGAGACGTGCTTGTCGGGTGGGCAGACGAGCCAACACCGTGCTCGCTGCCGGAGGGGCTGTCTGTCGAGCGCGCCTACGACTACCTCGGCCGCAAGCTCGACGGCGGTGTGCCCGCTGAACTGCAGACCGCAGCTCGATTCCTGGTGCTGCCGGCGGGCGAAGCCGGCAAGCTCTCCCTGGAGGCGCCAGCGTCGCCGTCGGAACACCGCCCCGGAACGCCTTCAGCGGTCGTCCTCCAGCTCCAGATGCCGCACTCCTCGACCCGACTCGGCCAGCAGGCATACGAAGTCGATCCGACGACGGCTGTCGAGCTGCCACTGCTGGCCTACAACTTCGGCAACAAGCCCGTCACCGGGACCGTCACGGCTGAGTCGCTGCCCAAGGGCTGGGAGCTGACGCCAGCTTCCGCTCAGGTGGGGGTGGCCTCGCAGGACCGCGGCCCTGTTCGGCTCCGCGTCTCATTGGGCGGCCAAGGCATGGCCTTTGGCGGCTGGGTGAAGCTCCGCGGCGACTTTGGTGAAGCGGGTCGCCCGGTTCTGGCGTTCCGGCTGGTCTGCCCGGCCGACAAGCTGAAGCCCGCCGAGACGCGACCGATCAAATCAGCAGCGTCCCTCGACAAGTGGGAAGACAACATCGTCGGCGGCGCCAAGATGACCCATCACGCGACGGACGATGGCGGAGTGCAGTTCGACATGCAGTTCGGCGAGACAGACCCGTGGAGCTACCCCAAGCTATCGCTCAGCCGGGAGGAGATTCCCGCCCAGAACTTCGATGGTCTGGCGCTGACCGTGCAGTTGCTCGAAGGCAAGGGCGCGTGCCGCCTCCAGTTCGTCGAGGAGAACGGCGCATCGTACCTCGCGGACCTCGGGGTGAAGCCGGAGGTCCGGACCCCGCAGCGCGTGGTCGCGCTGTGCACCCAGTCAGGCTGGGGTTCCTGGTCCAAACCCGACCCCGACGGCAAGCTGCAGCCGGAGAACATCCGAACCGTTCTGGTCGGTATCAACTCGGAGCGGAAGTCCGCGGTGAAGATGGTGATTCGGGACCTGGAGTGGGTGAGGTTCTGAAGGGGCGCGCGCGGCGCGGCGACCGCCTTGCCCATCCGCCTGAGCGGTCTGATCCGTCAGACCAAGCCGAGGCCGCTTCATTCTGGGCGCGGCCCTACGAACCCGCGGCCCGAACCCAATCAACCTCCACCTCCGCCTCTGTCGCCCCCCGCAGTGGGTCCAGCCGCAGGCCGGTGATCGTCCCCTGCCACTTGGGGTTCGCCGACACGTTGAGCCGGTAGGTGTGCCACTCGCCGTCGGCTGTCACTTCGAAGTTCACGAGCTTGTCGCTCCAGAAGCTGGGAGACTGCTCAGTGGCGAAGTAGAGCCCGCCAGGCTTTGCGCCGTCCGCACGGATCTTCATTCGGACCTCGACGGCGGGGATCTTGGTCGCGTCGAGCCTCAGCGCCGGCGAGACAACGAACACGCCGGGAGCGCCGGTCTTCAGCACCAAGCTCCCCGCGCGTACTTCCGCCGTCAGCATGCCACGCACCGGCCGCCAGCCGTCGAGACCATCGTCGAACTGAAAGTCGAGCGAGCTGGGGGATGGGGGAGAGGGCAGGTCGAGTTGGAGGGTCTGCCCCTCCACGGTCACCGTGTTGTGGTCCGTGTCGGCGGTGACGACCACCCGGTCATGGTCCCACAGCGTGATCGCTGACACGCCGAGAAGCTGCTGCCCCCGGGGGTCGAGATAGACAAGTCCGGCGTTGTCGTCTGTCAGGTAGTCGACGCGGTGCCGTGTCTCCGGCCAATAGGCGGAACACGCGTGGAGGTTGCCGTCCTTTGTCCAGGCGACCCAACCGGAACGTGGGAGCACAATCGGGTCCGCTTCGGTGTCGTCCACGGTGAACTCGTCGTCGAGCCGGTTGACGACGAGGGTGAAGCCGTTCGCGTACTCAACGCGAATGCGGCCGTACTCCTTGGTCGGCGGGTTCCAGGGCACGATGTTGGGCACGGTTCCCTGGCGGACCAGGTCTTCCAGCGTGACCCAGGCGTCGTTGTGCCAGTAGCGGACGGCTTGGACTGGCTGCCCGGAGTAGTACTGCTGCAGGTGACCGACGAGCAGGCACTCCGTGAGGTAGTAGCGCCAGTTCGCGAAGTCGTGGCAGACGTAGCCGCCGTTCCCGTAGAGCAGTTCGCAGCAGCGGTAGTCGTCAAGCTGCGCGTCGTCGTTGCCAAACGTCGTCGTGCCTGAGTGGAACCGCTGGAACGGCGGCATTTCGTAGAAGCGGTACATCAGCCCGATGCCGTTGAACCCCGACAGGTGCTGAAGGCGGCGTAGCTTGAACTCGGGGGAGAAGAGCCGGTGGTGGCCGTCCTGCACTCCGAAGTCGCCGGTATCCACAAACTCGCCCAACAGATGCTGGTCGCTCAGCGTCTCCGAACCCAGCGGCCCGCCAAACGTCGCCTTCATGGACCGGGCAAGCGCCTGCTGATGCCCCAGCGTCTGCCGCATCGAGCGCGACCCACCTTCGACCGCCCAGTCGTGCCAGGACCAGGGGGCGGCGCCGGAGGTCATCTGGTCGGTGAAGCAGGCGTTGGGCGCGAACTGCTTGGCGATCTCCTCGTCACCCCGCTTCGCCACAGGCAGCCAGTCTGCGGCGCGCAGGTAGTCCACCGGCTTGCCATCCGCACCCAGGGCAAAGTGCGCCAGGCCTCGTCGGTAGCTCGGCGAGTAGTCGCGCAGAATGCGGTAGTTCGTCCGGAAGCTGAGGCGCCCCATCGTCTTGCCCAGTTCGCACAACTCGCGCAGCTCCTGGACCGAACCGACGGAGGGGTTCGGCGGGTGGCCCGGCAGCCACATGGAGTCGGGCAGCAGCGCATCCCACCCGCCGACTTCCCAGTTCTGCAGGACGGTGTAGTAGCTCTGTTTGCCGCGGCTGATCGCCTTGAGGACCTCGAGGAAGTGCTTCAGCGCGGAGGCAGGTTGACCGCCCCAGGAGTCGACGAAGACGCTCTTCGTCAGGAAGTCGCGGTACTCGCTCGGCTGCTGCCGAGGCAGCGGCACCACCTCCCACAGGTTTCTCGCGAACCGAAGCTCCAGGACCTCGTGGGGGGGCAGGTAGTTGCCTGCGGTATCGGGTTCGTAGACCACCTGCAGGGCGGCCGGGAACGGCTCCGTACCGTGGTTGCTCTCATTCGTCGCTTTCCACCGGGTGCCCTCGCTCTCTTCCATCACCCAGTGCGCAGTGAACCAGAAGTCGCCTTTGACGCTGTAGATCGTCTTCGGCCACCACGTCTGTCCGTACGGCTCCGAGTAGCGTGACAGGTCCAGCCGGCGCCACTCCTCCAAGCCCTGCGCCAGCCCGGGGTCGATACCGGTGACGGCGGAGTTCCACCGCTTTGCAGGTGTGGAATCTTCGGACACCGCTCCGGGAGCTTCAGCCTTGGAGGGCGCCCCGAGGGCGGGCCCGGTGATCGCGACACGAAGTACCTCCCCGTCGATCTCAGGCTGAAGGGCCAGCGGGATCGCCAGGTCGGGCGCCCCGGCCGGCCCGAGCGCTGCCGCGCCGGCAAGGGGACGGAAGCGAACGCCGTTGACCGCCACCTCGATGCCGCTCAACCCACGAGAGGCGTCATACGACACGCGCGCCGCGCCGACGCGACCAAGGTCAACGGGCGCGGCGCGGCACGGTGAAGCGAGGACAACCAGGGCGGCACCACACTGCAGCAGTCTGCGCGTCGCCGCGCGGATCTGGCCACCCGCGCCTCGGAGAAGGAGAGGAACACGACGGTGGAGCCGAGAGTCCACACCTTCGCAGGTGTGGACTCTCGCCAGGTACCGCGACGGTGAAGTGGGTCTGAGGTTACAGCTCATAGGTTCTCGATGGGCGCAGAGAGGACGGGGGCGCCTGTTCCGGCACTGGTTGCTTCGACCACAGCGGACCGCCAAAGCCTCCCGCTCTGCGCTTTCTCCTGTTGTCGCTGATCGGCCCCGTCCACTGCCTCGCGGTGAATGGGCACTCCATTCACTGCCACACCGCCAATTTCACCGGCGCCCCATCTGCGGGCATCTTCACCAGGAACGTGAAGCCGCACTTGCCTTCCTCGTCATCCGTCGGCCAGGCGTTGTACCACGGTTCCCCCAGAGCGCCGGGGCCGAGGTCGTGGAAGCCTTCGGCGTCAAACTGACGCACGTGAAGCGGCAAGCCTGGGTCGAGGGCGCTGACGCGGATCGGCACCCAGTCGGCGCCGCCCGAGACTTCGCACTCGACGCGGCCGTCTGCCGCGATAACGTGCGGCGGGGCCGTTGATTCCACTTCGCCGATGGAAGCGACGACTGCGAAAGGGTCGAGGGCCCAGCGTCGGCGCTCCTGCTCCATCACGGTGGCGTCGGAGGAGTTGTCGCCCCAGACCATCTGCACGGCGCTGTAGTTGATCTGGCTGCCGGCGGGGAGGACGCTCACCGGCTCGCGTGGCACCAGCGCGACATCCCGGGCGTAGGCGCCGTCGGGCTCGTCGTCGGCACCGGTGCAGAAGGCGTAACAGCCGGGGCGGATCACGGGGTCACCGAACTTGACATCCCAGTCCAGCAGGACGAAGCCGGCATTGCCGGTGATATCGCTGCACGGGAGCCCCTGGTCCAGCGCATTGCTGGCGCGGTACAGGCAGGCGAACGGGTGCTCGCCCAGGGGGACACCGTTGACGACGACTGTGCGCTTGTACGTCAGCTCGCCTTCCACCGGCTTGCCGTCCTGGCCGGTATAGGCGAACCGCATGAACGCCATCGGGTTGAAGGCGTGATGCCGGAGGAAGAAGAGCGGGGCTGGACGCTTGGTGCTGAGGGTGAGGTCCGCCGTGACCTCCAACTCGACTTCGGTGAAGACCCTTGTCATATCCTCATGCGCGACCTGCCACACGTGCACTGCCCCACTCACAGCACCATCGGGCGTGGCGGCCGCCACGGCGTACTCGATGAGAAACGGCCCCGTCTCGCGGAACACGACAGCGGCCGGCATGAGCCCCTGGTACTTGTCGTTCTCGTCGTAGTACCCAAAGAACGTCGGCAGAATCGCCGACACCGACCGAACGCGTTGCTGGCTGTAGACCCGCCGGAAGTCGTTGAGACGCAACTCATTGCCGGGCTTGATGGCAGAAGAGGCCCAATTCCCCCAGCCCCGGCCACGTCTCGCCGTCGCTGGTGAGCACGAGGTTCTCGAGATGCAGCTCCACCAAGTGCGGTCCGGAACGAAGCGAGTGCAGATGCGGCCGCGGCACGGTGCCGCGCGAAGTGAACCGTTTGCCGCCCTGCACCAGCCACACTTCCGCCACGCTGCAGAACTCCTGCTCGCCCTCACCTTCGAGCGCGCGAACCATGGCGTCCTTCGACGCCTCGACCTCGACCTGGAACAGCTCCGACGCAATGCGGCACCGGTCAATGCCGTTGCTGAGGCGGAGACCCGACCCGCAGCCGTTGAGGACGAGGGAAAGGAACAGGCCCAGCAGTGGTAGTCGGGTCGGCATGGTGCACCTCCTGTCAGGCCGAGATTCGTCGCGGACGTGGGTCTTCCTGCCGGTCGGGAGACACGGGGAAGGGGAGACACGGAGACTTGACGAGGGAGAGCGCGCCCGATCGGTCTGATCGGGCCGCCCCAAACCAGTCATGGGCAAGATTCGTGTAACACGCCCTCGCTGCCGCCAGGCAGATACCCCCGCAAACTGTAGGTTTTGTACACATGCTCAGTCTCCCCACACTCCTTGCCCAAGAACTCTCGCTCCAGCAGTCTCAGGTTGACAACGCGCTGAAGCTGCACGCCGAAGGCGGCACGGTCCCCTTCATCGCTCGCTACCGGAAAGAAGCTACCGGCGAGATGGATGAAGTCCAGCTCCGCAACCTGTTCGACCGCCATGCGTACCTGACCGAGCTGGCGGAGCGAAAGCAGACCGTCCTCAAGTCCATCGAGGAGCAGGGCAAACTGACGCCGGAGTTGCGCCAGAAGGTCGAGGCGTGCCTGCAGAAGACAGAGCTTGAGGATCTATACCTACCCTACAAGCCCAAGAAGCGCACCCGTGCTACGGTGGCGCGAGAGAAAGGGCTGGAGCCGCTGGCGGAGTTCATCAAGGCGCTGAATGCGCCGGAGGCGGCAGCAGCGGACCTGTTCGCGGAAGCGGGCAAGTACCTGTCTGAAGAGAAGGGCGTCAGCTCGGTCGAGGAAGCCCTGCGGGGCGCCTCTGACATCCTGGCGGAGGGCGTCTCGGAGCAGGCGGAGCTGCGGGCGCACTTGCGGACCTACTTTGCTGAGGAAGGCTGGTTCGTCTCTCGGGTAAAGGACGAATTCGCCGAAGGCACCACGAAGTACGAGATGTACCGCGACTACCGGTCACGCGTTCAGGACATCCCGCCGCACAATATGTTGGCGCTCCGGCGCGGCGAGCGCGAGGGCGTGCTCACGTTCGACGTCGAGTTCGACGAGGCAAAGGTCCAGGCGTACCTGGAAGGGCAGGCAAGCCACGCTTCCGCCGAGACGGTCCGTGGCTTCTACCGCGACATGCTCAAGGACGCTTTCGAACGCCTGATGCAGCACTCGCTCATGGGGGAGGTGCGCCTGGAGAAACGGAAGGCGGCGGATGAGGCCTCGATCAAGACATTTGAGATCAACCTGCGGAACCTGCTGTTGGCCAGCCCCGCCGGTATGCGGCCGACGCTCGGAGTCGACCCCGGCTTTCGGACCGGGTGCAAAGTTGTCGCGCTGGACGGGACCGGCAAGCTGCTGGAGAACATGACCCTCTACCCGCACACGGGCGACGCGCGGCGTCGCGAGGCTGCCGACATGCTCAAGACCCTGGCTGAACGGCACGGCATTGAGCTGATCGCCATCGGGAACGGCACCGGCGGCAGGGAGACGGACCAGTTCGTCAAAGAGGTCGTTGCCGAGGCGAAAATCAAGGCGACGACGGTCATGGTGAGTGAGTCGGGGGCTTCGGTCTACTCCGCCAGCCCGGTAGCCGGCGAGGAGTTCCCCGACAAGGACGTGACCGTCCGCGGCGCTGTGAGCATTGGCCGTCGCCTCCAGGACCCGCTGGCCGAATTGGTCAAGATCGACCCGAAAGCCATTGGCGTCGGGCAGTATCAGCACGACGTCGACCAGTCGCTCCTGGCCAAGAAACTTGGGGAGACGGTGGAGAGCTGCGTCAACTACGTCGGGGTCGATCTCAACACGGCGTCGGAGCAGCTCCTCAAGCACGTCTCCGGCCTGACCTCGACCCAGGCGAAGGAAATCGTCAAGCGGCGGAACGAGAAGGGTCCCTTCAACAGCCGCCGCGAGCTGCTGGATGTTGCCAAGTTCGGGCCCAAGGCCTTCGAGCAAGCGGCGGGCTTCCTGCGCATCCGGGGCGGCGAGAACCCGTTGGACAGCACCGCAGTGCACCCGGAAAGCTACCCCGTGGTGGAGCGCATGGCGACCGATCTGGACGTGTCGCTGGAGGACATTGCCAAACACGCCGACCGGTTTGCCAAGCTTGAGCTGAAGCAGTACGTCACAGAAGCAGTCGGCGAGCCGACCCTGCGGGACATCGTTTCCGAGCTGCAGAAGCCCGGTCGCGACCCCCGCGCGGAGTTCAAGTACGCCGAGTTCAAGAAGGGGGTCAACGCCCTCGCTGACCTGGAAGCCGGCATGGTCCTCGAAGGAGTCGTGACGAACGTCGCCGAGTTCGGGGCCTTCGTGGATCTTGGCGTCCATCAGGACGGGCTCGTCCACGTCTCCCAGATGGCGAACCGCTTCGTCAAAGACCCAAAGGAAGTCGTCAAAGCTGGGCAGGTAGTCAAGGTTGAGGTGCTGGACGTCAACAGCGACCTCAAACGCATCAGCTTGTCGATGAAGTCCCAACTCCCCGACGCCGGGGCCGAAAGCAGGCCGCGTCCGCCGAGACAGCGGAGCAGGGGAGAGGGCGAGCGCCGGGGCGAGGGAACACCAAGACCGCAGCCGCAGAACAGGGCAACTGGGCGCAGGCGACCGCAGCCGCAGCGGAGTGCCGTGCAGGATCGCCGACCGAAGGCACAAGGCCAGGGCGAGCGAGACAACCGCTCGAACCAGCAGGGCCGGGAAGAGCGAGTCGCCCGGCCGAAGCCGGTTGAGAAGACCGGCGGGTTCACACTGCAGGAACTGGCGAACAAGTTCAACCAGGGCGGGTGAGCAGCGCCACGCCCGGGCTCGCTGGCTGGGGGACAGATGCCCCCAGCCAGCGGCAGGAGAAGGCGGGCGGGACTCAGATGAACAGCGTCATCGTGGCGTCGTCCGACTCTCCGAGGAACGAGGCTACGCCGCCGACCTCGATGCCGTCGATGAGTTCCTCGCGCTTGATCCCCATGACGTCCATGGACATGGAGCAGGCCACCAGCTTCACGCCGCCGGCTTGAGCCAGGGCCAGCATCTCGGGCAGGCTATCCACGTTCTTCTGCTTCATGACGTGCTTCATCATTGCCGTGCCCATGCCGCCCATGTGCATGTTGGCTATACTCGCGAAGGTTAGGAATACACCGAAGCTATTGCACAAGTTCGACGCCTCTGCGTGCACAGCAGTGTGTTGGGTGCTCACCACACGCCCCCGGGTGAAGTTCTGCGAACTTCCACTTCGGTGTATTCCTAACCTTCGCGAGTATAGCCCGCATGACCGGAGGGGTGCAGGTAGACCTTCTCGTACGGGAGACCAGCCTCCTTGAGCGTCTTCTCAACGGCGCCAGTGCCGCCCGCGGTCATGTCGAACAGTTTGACGAGGGCGGTGCCTTGGGTGGTGGTGTAGGTGCTCTCTCGGCCGAAGAGGACATCGGCGACGGTCCGGCCCTGGCGGTTTGCCGGGCCGGCCAAGGGAATGAGCTTGGGCTCGCCGGTGACAGTGTGTAGGACCTCGACCGCATCGCCTGCAGCGTAGATGTCGGGGTCAGAGGTGCGCATGCGCTCATCGACTTTGATGCCGCCGCGCGGGCCGAGGTCAATCCCGGCCTGTTTCGCCAGGGAAGTCTCGGGTCGGACACCGACAGCCAGCACCACAAAGTCCGCCGTCAGGGCGTTACCGTCGGCAAGCTCCACGCGGACCCGCCCGCCCTCCTCCCGGAAGGCGGCGGCCGCCGCACCCACATGCACGCGCACGCCGTGCCAACGCAGGTGTTGCTCGACCTCCCGAGCCATCTCCGGGTCGAGCGGCGCCATGACTTGGTCCAGCAGCTCCACCACGTCCACTTCAAGCCCGCGGTGGCGTAGGTTTTCCGCCATCTCCAGCCCGATGTACCCGCCGCCGATGACCACTGCGTTTCGGGCGCCGCCGGCCACCTCGGCCTTGAGGCGCTCCATGTCGAGAATGTCTCGCAGCACCAACACCTTGGGGTGGTCGATGCCCGGCAGAGTGGGCCGGATTGGGCTGGCGCCGGGGCAGAGCACCAGCTTGTCGGACGCCTCTTCATACGCGCGGCCCGAGTCCACCTCGGTGACTTGGACCTGCTTGGCTGCCCGGTCGATCGCCTTGACCTCGTGCCCCACGCGAACGTCAAGATCCAGCGCCGCCTTCAGGCTGTCCGGTGTCTGCAGGAGAAGCGACGCCCGGTCCGCGATCGTTCCGCCGATGTGGTAGGGAAGGCCGCAGTTGGCAAAGGAGACGTGTTGCCCCCGTTCGAGGACGATGATTTCGGCGTGCTCGTCGAGCCGTCTTGCACGTGCTGCGGTGGAAGCGCCCGCGGCAACTCCACCGACGATGACCAGTTTCATGTTGTGTCTCCCTCGAGAGGGTGTCGTCAACCAGAGCCGCGAACGTGAGAGAGCGGCCGGCGGCGGTGTTCCCAGGCGACGTGGTCCTCGGCCGACGAAGCTGCGAGGTCGCGCATTCGCCTTCGGGAACGTAGCCCGACGCACCAGCAGCGGGGGCTCTCGGCTTGGCGCCTCAGGCTACGCAAGGCCCAGGCGCCGGCCAGTCCAAGAGCAACAGAGACTCCACAGGTCCGCCGCGTTGCAGGCAGTCTGTGGAGGCCGGGCGCTCAGATCGCTTCCCGACCCTCACGACCCCTCTGCTCCCAGAATCCTGCGGACGATCTCCGTGTTCTCGCCCACTTGGTCGCGGCACCTCTGCCACATGCCGACGATCACGACGTCGGTGGGCTTGATGTGCTCGTAGGCGAACCGCAGCGCAGCTTCGACGCCCTCTTCGCCGGCGGGCTTGCGGTTGGCCGCCAGCACCTTGAAGACGATGCACGGCTTGGAGGCTTGGGCGACGAAGACCGCCATTCGCTGACGGGCGCCGTCGTCGTAGACCTCGTGCGCCCGGTCAATTTCGCGGCTGGAGACCAGGGAGTAGACGGTATAGAAGCAGCACTGGTAGAAGTCCACGTCCCAGCCTTCGCTGGCGATGTGGTCGATGACCTCTGGGAGATGGGTGCCGACGCCGACCAGCACGCCCGTGCCGCGGAGTCGTTTGAGCTTCTCTCGAAGCTCCGGCATGCGGTCGGCGATGAAGTAGCGGTCCGCGTTCTCGCCGAAGACCTGGATGCCGATTGGCTTGGGATCGACGCTCAGGATCTGCTGAACTTCTTCGTCGAAGGAGGGACCTCTGTCGTCAACGCCGAAGGAGAAGTAGCGTGATCAGTGAGACCCCAACCGCCCGAATGGCCGAACTGCAAGCTGGCGAAGCCGTGTTCGATCAGGACGCGCCCGGCGATGAGATGTACTGGCTCGTGGAAGGGAGGGTTTCCCTCGTACGGCGTTTCGGCGCGGAGACGCGCAAGCTCGCCAGCGTCGGTCCTGGGGGCTTCTTCGGCGAGATGGGGCTGGTGCGCGAGACCATCGGCGCACCGCCACGGCGATTGCCGACACAGCCATCAAGTTCGTCTGCCTCAATCGAGAAGAACTCGACGTTAATACTACAACCGTACTTAGCTCGGGGCAGGTCTCCGACCGCCCCGAAACGCTTGACCGGAAGGTCTCAAAGGGCTGCGAATCCACGGGA
>PEVN01000527.1 GCA_002779825.1 Armatimonadetes bacterium CG06_land_8_20_14_3_00_66_21
CAGGTCCAGGGGCAGCCTTTGCCGTAGCCCTTCTTCTCCTGGAAGACGTCCTGCGCCGGGACGGGCATGGTCTGCCATTGCCCCAGACCGATGCCCTCGGCCCGCAGAGCAGCTTGGACGGCTCGCTTGAACTGCGCCACCGGCACGTCGAGACCCAACTCCTGGGGCCGGAACTCGACGACGTAGCTGAAGTAGACAGGGTCGGCGTAGTCCGGCGTGTACGGGCCGGCGAGCCCCGGGAGCTGCGCCAACTCGGCCGTCAGATACTGCGCGAACTCCTTGCGCTTGGCGTTGTTCTCGTCCAGGCGGGTCAACTGGCTGAGGATGAAGGCGTTGACGAACTCGTGAGGCCGGTACATCCAGCCAAGCCCGAACGCGTTGTACTCCCGCTCCTTGCCGTGAAGGACAACCTCGCCGAACTCGCGCATCCGGTTGGCGTAGTTGCGCCAGTCTTCGTTGTCGGTGGTGTAGAGCCCGCCCTCACCGCCGGAGAGGTTCTTCGAGCGGTTGCAGCTAAAGGCAGTGGCGTCGGCGACGGAACCGACGGTCTTGCCCTTGTACTTGGCGCCGTGCGCCTGGCAGCAATCGGAGATCACGACCAGGTTGTGCCGGCGGGCGATCTCGAAGATCGCGTCCATGTCGCAGGGCATGCCGTGGATGTCCACCGGGAAGATCGCCTTCGTCCGATCGGTTAGCTTCGCCTCGATCAGCGCCGGGTCGATGGTGAACGTCTTCGGGTCGAGGTCCACGAACACGGGAATGGCGTTGTGGTGAAGCACGGCTGCCGCGGTCGACCAGAAGGTGAAAGCCGGCACGAGGACCTCGTCGCCCGGCTCGACGCCTGCCGAGGCGACAACCATGTGACACGCCGCGGTCCCGCTGTTGGTGACCAGGCAGTACTTGGCGCCACAGTACTCCGCCCATTTGTCCTGGAGTTCCAGTGCGCGGGGGGCAGCGGTGCCGTGCAGGTGGCCGCTGTCGAATACCGCCAGCACCGCCTCCCGATCCTGTTGGGTCAGCGGCGGCCACGCCTGCACCATGCCCTCGGGAACTGCGCGGGTTCCTCCGTCCAGGGCCAGCTTGTCTGCCATCGGGTAGTTCCTCCTTGGTTGTGCCCCGGCTGCAGTCGTCCGCCCATTGTACACCCCCGTAGGATAAAGCTCCAGCTTTGTCCGTGTCACGGAGTTGCGACCACGACGCTGGCGCGCAGGAACGGAGACAAAGCTGGTCAAACTCGCAGAGTTTGCGCTTTATCCTACGGGAGCGCTCTCAGGGAGTCGGAGACCGGGGCTTGCGCCGTCACGTGGCGTATGCGAGAATCGAGCGCGACGCAAGTAGACTCCCTCACACAAGGCGCCACAGCTCATGACCGGACGAGAACGCTTCCTCAAGATCGCCCGCGGTGAACTCAAGGGCGAGCTGTTCCTGCCTCTCAACCTGAACTACTCCTGGTTCATGGAGGAGACGCTCGAACGCTGGCGCCGAGAGGGCATGCCGCCGGACGCCGACCCGCTGACGTTCTTCGGGCTTGACCGCATCGAGTTCACCGGCGGGGGGCCGTACTCGTTCGTCCCGCCGTTCGAGGAAGTCGTCCTCGAAGACGGGGACGACACGCAGATCGTGCGCGACCGGTTGGGAATCACCCAGCGGGTATTCAAGGCGCACGGTCAGTCGAAGATGCCGCAGTGGCTGGACTTCCCGGTTAAGTGCCGCGGCGACTTCGAGGACCTCAAGCGGCGCCTCGACCCCGACACGCCCGCTCGCTACCCGGCAGACTGGAACGCCACGAAGGCGCGGTGGGAACTCCGCGACCACCCGCTGGGCATCGGTCCCGGCAGCTTCTTCGGGCACACGCTGCAGCGGTGGGTGGGACCCGAGAACCTGTGCCTGCTTTTCTATGACGATCCGCAGTTCGTCCACGCGATGCTGGACTACTTGGAGCCGTTCTTCCTGCGGCTCGTCGAGCGGTTCATCGCGCACGCGCAGTTTGACTTCGCCTCGTTCGGCGAGGATATCGCGTTCAAGGGCCGGGCGTTCCTGTCGCCAGCCATGTTCCGGGAGTTCCTCCAGCCGCACTACGTGTCGCTCTGCAACGTGCTGCGGGCGAACGGCGTGGAGACCATCTTCGTCGATAGCGACGGCAACATCGACGAACTCATCCCTCTGTGGAGGGAAGTCGGGATCAACGGCTTCTCACCCATGGAGGTGGCAGCAGGCGGAGACCCGTTTACGCTCAAGCAGCGGTACGGCGATGGCATTGTCTTCGCGGGCTGCGTCGACAAGCGCGTTCTCGCCCGGGACAAAGCGGCCATTGACCGGGAGGTTGAGAAGGTCAAGCGCCTGCTCGACATGGGTGGGTACTTCCCCGCAGTGGATCACTCGGTGCCGCCCGACGTTCCGCTGGAGAACTTCCGGTACTTCCTGCAACAACTGCGGGCGACTTGCGCGTGAGCGGCCCACGCGCACGACGAAACCTTCAGCCCGGCTGCCGTGTATAGGGCTGGAGAAGCGGGCAGCCGGCGGGGGGCGCGTTGTGAGCGAGTCACATCCGGCCGGCAAGCTCAGGAGGTGTACCCAGTGTACTACCAGCAAACAACAGCCATACCGTCGCCCGGCAGCACCCCTTGCGCAGCGACGTCACGCAGCCGCGGGACGCCCAAGCTCTGGCCAGCCCTGTTATGCGTGGCACTTTCGCTCACAGCGCCGGCACTGGCACAGGACTTCGCCGGGCTCAACTTTCAGCCGATCGCGGCCACCGACGGCAAGCTGGTCTTCAGCTTCGACCAGTCCGTCGAAGGCTGGCAGAGCTTGGACGGCGGCAACGGTCTTAGCGTCGAGACCGACGCCGCAGCAGTCAAGGAAGGGAAGGGCGCCCTGAAGTACCAGTATGTGCTGAAGAAGGGCGTAATGAGCATCGTCTTGCGCGGCGAGTTGTCCGTTGCTGGAGCGAAGTCGGTCTCGTTTTGGGCGAGGGCTTCACGGTCGGGCATGTTCGGACTGGGATTCATCGAGAAGGATGGGTCCAACTACTTTACGACCTTCCGCGCGCTGGCGGACGAGTGGCAGCAAGTGACGTGCGATCTGGCGGACATGCAACTGGCGCCGGACTCCAAGGATGAGAACGGTGCGTTGGATGTGGACCAAGTTCAGCTCATGGGACTGATAGACATTGAGGCGCTGACCGTGCAGAACGCGGAAGTGAAGGAGCCCCAACGAACGCTCTGGGTTGACGAGGTGACGTGCTCACCAAACGCGACGAGCCCCGCCATCGAAGGCGGTCAAGCGGTGCTCGACGACTTCGAGAAGCTCAGTGGTCGCTGGGTGGCTGTGCGCGTCGGCGAGAAGGACCCGCTTACACTCGATGCCGGCGACAGCCTGAAGATCACCTCCGAGCCCGAGAACGTCAAGGAAGGCAAGGGCGCCCTGGAGTATCACTACCAAGTCGTCGGCAACGGCCCGATGGCGCTGATGGGGTCCCTGTCACTGCGTCTGAACGACCCTCGATCCCTCAGCGTCTGGATGAAGACCAGCGAGCCCTCGATGATCGCCCTGAATCTCTCGGAGCGCGACGGGTCGAGCTACATGGCGCCTGTGTTCACCTCGGGCGGTGCGTGGCAACTCGTGAAGCTGGGCCTGACCGACTTTTCGCTCGACGAGCACTCCAAGGACGAGAATGGCCAACT
Source organism: Armatimonadetes bacterium CG06_land_8_20_14_3_00_66_21 (assembly GCA_002779825.1). Taxonomy (GTDB): domain Bacteria; phylum Armatimonadota; class Abditibacteriia; order CG2-30-66-41; family CG2-30-66-41; genus CG2-30-66-41. Next base: position 3,684 of record PEVN01000527.1, read on the forward strand.
TGATGGCAACCAGGTCGGCTCCATTGGCTTCATCGATGCCGCGGCCATGTTCGGCGGCTTGGGCGCCGAGGCGGGGGCGACGCGCACGCTCTGGCTCGACGAACTCCTCGCCAGCGACCAAGACCCCCCGGCGCGCCAGGTCAGTAAGGACGGGGCCGGCGGCAAGCTGGTCTACATAGACGACTTCGAGCAGGGCGCGCCGGCCTGGATCGGCCTCACGCTGTCCGGGTTTGCCGGGGGCGGGCAGCCGAAGATCACGATGGACAAGGGGACGACGATCAGCCTCACCGACAAGGAGGCGGCGGCTGGCAAGGGCGCGCTACAGTGCGGCTACTTCGCGCCGGAGGCCAGCCTCTTTGCTCTGCTCCACTTCTGGGGAAACGTGCCGCTGACCGGTGCCACCGAGCTGCGGTTCTCGCTCAAGTCCAAGTTCGACGCGAAGCTGATGGTCACGGTTGAGGAACGAGACGGCTCGGGATACAACCTGCAACTCGATGCAAGCGGCGGCGAGAAGTGGCAGCAGCACCAGTTGCGGTTGGCCGACTTCACGCTGGCAGACGACAAAGTGGACGAGAACGGCAAGCTGGACCCCGACCAGTTGAAACAAGTGACGCTCATCGACATGTCCGGCGCTGTCGGTGAACCCGGGCAGAACGTGCTCTGGTTGGACGAGGTGGCGTTCTTCGTGCCGGCGGGGAAGTAGACCGGAGATCAGCGGTCAGTCGCAGGCGGTCGCTGGCTGGTCGCGGAGCACGTATTCCTGAATCGCCAGCGCCACGCCGTCGTCGTCATTCGAGGCGGTCACAATGTCCGCCGCCTCTCGGATTGCGTCAACGGCATTCGCCACTGCAACGCCGACGCCCGCCGCTTGCATCAGTTCCAGGTCGTTGAGGTTGTCCCCGAACGCCATGACGTCGGCCGGCGAAACGCCCAGGTGCTCGCACACGCGGCGGAGCGCCGTTCCCTTGTCGCAGCCGGTGGGCAGAACGTACAGCTCGCCGTAGTCGGGGTGGGTCCGGTTGCACTCGTTGATGATGCTGGCGCCCGGAAGGACCCGGTGTAGCGCGGCGTCCAGCTCAACGAGTGTCTCGCGCTTCCCGACGGTGGCGATGAGCGCGGCGGGCCCGGTGAGGAGTTCGGCCACGTCGGCGACTTCGCGCTGGCGGAGCCGGTTGAAGTCCAGGTAGAGCTGCATGGGCTCCGGGATCGGCGCAAGTCGGTCGTAGTAGAACCGGTACCCATCAGGCATCGCCTCGTAGGCCACTGGAGGCAGACCCAACTGGCGTACGGTCTCAACCACCACCGCTGCCTGCTCCGGCGCCAGGTTCCCGTAGAACAGTGGCTCCCAGGTGTGCGGTTCCGCGAGGAGCGCCCCGCCCTGGACAATGTGCGGCGCGTTGAACGGGACGGAGTCCAGCAGCGTGCGGCAGGTCATCACGCCGCGACCGGTGCAGATGCCGACGTACAGCCCGCGCTCGACGCACCGCTCCAGGGCGCGGAGACTGCGGCTGGTGAGCCGGCTCCGGCCGTTGAGGAGCGTGCCATCGAGGTCGATGGCGAGGTACTTGAGCGTGGAGGTTTCCATGCGCGGAGAGACGCTTCGGCCAACCGGCTACGCCGCCTCCCACTCGCGCTTCACCAGCTCAAGCGCCTCACGCAATGCTGCGTCCTTCGGCTCGGTCAGTCCGCACTCCAGTCCGAGCCAGCCGTCATAGCCGATGTCCTTCAGCGCGCGGAAGCCGGGCCTCAAGTCGAGATGACCTGTGCCGGGCTGCAGGCGGATTGAGTCGGCGACGTGGATGTAGGCGAGGTGCGCCTTCGCCGCCCGAATGCTTGCGGCGATGTCCGGCTCTTCGATGTTCATGTGGAAGAAGTCCGCCATGATCTTGCAGCCAGCGCTGCCGACCTCGTCGCACATTCGGCAGCCTTGCTCGAGCCGGTTGATGAAGTGGGTCTCGTAGCGGTTGAGCGGCTCGATCAGGATCGGGATGCCCGCTGCTTCGTAGTCCGGAGCGATCAGCTTCAGCTCCGCCACCAGCAGGTCCCACTGCAGCTTCAGGGGATCGGTCAGCGGCCAGAGGTTCGGCAGCTCCGGGCGCGTGGCGAAGGTGGGGACGATAATAACGCCGGCAGCGCCGAGGCGCTTTGCCGTTGCCAGCCGCGCGCGCATCTCGGCGAGACCTTCCTGGCGCACCGCAGCGGTCGGGTTGAGGAGTTGGAGAGAGCCGACCATGGCGCTTGGCTGGACGGGGCTGCCCGCGAAGTGCCGAGCAAGCTCGTCGTCGCTCAGTTCCAGCACGTCGCCGTGCAGTTCGATGCCGTCGTAGCCCAACTCGGTCAGAGCTGAGAGCTTCTCCGCGAGTCTGCTGCCTGGCGCCATGGAGGCGCGGACTGAGATCTTCATGTGCGTACTCCTTCGAAAACTCGTCGTCACACGCCGGAAGATAGGCGCCAGCCGGTTCGTTTTAGCGCCTCGCCAGTGAGGAACGACCGGCTGACGCCTACCTTCCAGCACGACCCGTTCTTACACTCCCAGCAGGCGCAGCATGACCTCCCGGTCTACATTGCCGCCGGTCACGATCACGGCCAGTCGTCGGCAGGTTGCGGGCAGCTTGCGCGTTAGCACAGCAGCCACCGCAGCGGCCGCCGCCGGTTCGGCCAGGATCTTCACCTTCTCGAGGCAGAAGCGAAAGGCCGCCGCGATCTCGTTCTCCGACACCAAGACAGTGCCATCGATCAGCTTCTGGACGATCTCGAAGTTGAGCGTGCCCGGCCGCCGCACGGCGATCCCGTCGGCGACGGTGTTGATCTGGGGCAACTCCAGGGGGCGACCCGCGGCCAGCGACTCCGTCATGGAAGGCGCGCCTTCTGCTTCGACACCGAATACCCGAAGCCCCGGCTTCAAGTGCTTGCCCGCAACGAGCAAGCCGGAAGCGAGTCCGCCGCCGCCGATGGGCGCGACGAAGGTGTCGATCTCCGGCTGGTCTTCGAGGATTTCGCAGGCGAGGCTTCCCTGACCGGCGATGATCAGCGGGTCATCGAAGCTGGAGATCTGCGGGAGCCCCTGGGACTCTGCGAGCTGCTTCGCGTAGGCACAGGCGTCGTCGTAGTGGTCGCCCTCGATGAGCACATTTGCGCCGTCGGCGCGGACGGCGTCGACTTTGACCTGCGGCGCCGCGCGGGGCATCACGATGGTGGCGGGGATTCCCAGTTCCCGAGCCGCCAATGCCATCCCTTTGGCGTGGCTCCCGGTAGACGCCGCTACGATCCCTCGTTCGCGCTCAGCCGGGGAGAGAGCAGCCAGTCTGTTGGTGCCGCCGCGGATCTTGAAGGCGTTGGTCCGCTGGAGGTTCTCGAGCTTGAGCCAGACCTCTGCCCCGGCCGCTTCGTCCAGCTTCTCGTTCCGGATCAACGGCGTTCGGAACACTCTGCCGGCAATGGTCTCTCGGGCAGCAACGACATCTTCGTAACGGACCAAAACAGAACCCTCCACAGAATCAGTCGCTCACGTCAACCACATACGCCGACGGAACCAGTCCGCCGAGGTTCACCGGATGCCGGCCAACGCAGGTGAAGCGGGGGTAGCGCAGCAACAAGCTTGCCACGAGCCGGCGTGCCAAGCTGAGGAAGACGACGCGGCCGCCCGGCTTCACGACTCGCGCCGCCTCGTCAAGAAACCACCGGTACAGCCTCGGGTTCTTCTTGTGGGAGCCGACGCGGATACAGAAGGGCAGATTCGCAACGATCCGGTCCACCGTGGCGTCGCCAAACGGCAGGGCACAGGCGTTCCAGCGGAAGAGACCGAAGTCGGCGCCGGCGACGTCGTGGGAACGGTATTCCTGTTTGCCGACGCGGCTGGCGGTGACGCGAAAGGCTGGCGTTGAGCCGGGCGCCTCCCTGACCTGTCGGAGGGCAGCAACCGCCGCCGTCAAGTCGAGCGACCGCCCCAAGTCCTTGAGCCGGCCGAGCCCAGCCGCCTCCGCGGGGATCTCGTCAAAGCGGCCGACATAGGCAACAACGTGATTGGCCGCGCGGAGCGCGAAGAGGTCGGTCGGTGCGCCCTCCTAGTCAAACAACACGCGCCCGGCACCCTCGCACAGCGCCCCCGCTTCCGGGAGTTGCTCGCCGATCTCGTTGGCGGCGATGAACTCGAAGCCGGTGCAGACGGTCACGTAGTATCGCATGGAGGCGCGGTTTGGCGGCGATAGACAGGAGTGAAGTTCGGCAAGTTGCCGGGGGCGTGATATAATGGTGCGCCATCAGTTGTGAAGCTGCAAGGAGGACGCAATGGCGCCCACCGGGCCGAAGATGTCCGTCGACGAACTGAAAGACATGGCGAAGAAGCTTCGCCGCCACATAGTCGCCATGCTGACCGAAGCCGGTTCGGGGCATCCGGGAGGGTCGCTGTCACTGACAGACTTGGTCACGGCGCTGTACTTCCGCGTGATGACTCACGACGTTGCCCGACCTGACTGGCCGGATCGAGACCGCTTCGTACTGAGCAAGGGGCACGGCGTGCCGGCGCAGTATGCCGCTCTGGCCGAAGCGGGCTACATTGACCCGGCGCTGCTGGCGACGCTGCGGAAGCTCGGCAGCCCGTTGCAGGGTCATCCGGCCAGGAAGGAATTGCCGTTGCTGGAGGCTTCGACCGGCTCGCTGGGGCAAGGGCTGTCCGTCGCCGCCGGCATTGCGCTGGCTGGCAAGCTCGACGGCGCCGCGTACCGCACGTACGTCATCATCGGCGATGGCGAGGCACAGGAAGGCCAGATCTGGGAGGCGGCGCTCTTTGCGGCGCAGCACAAGCTGGACAACCTGACCTTGATCGTGGACTGCAACGGGTTCCAACTTGACGGCCCCACCGCCGACATCCTGAGCCTCGCGCCATTGGCGGACAAGCTCCGCGCCTTCGGCTTCGAGACAAGCGAAATCGATGGTCATGACATGGCGGCCATCGTCGAGGCACTGGAGGCTGCCAAGGAAGTGACTGGCAAGCCGCAAGCCATCGTGGCGCACACGATCAAGGGCAAGGGCGTGTCATTCATGGAGAATGACAACGAATTCCATGGCAAGGCGCCAACGCCCGAGCAATGCGAGCAGGCGTTAGCCGAACTGGCTTGAGAGCAACGGACCATTGCACCACTGAGACACGGAGCGCACGGGGAACGGCATTGGGGCTTGACGAACGCTCCGTGAACTCCGTATCTCAGTGGTGGAAGAGTCGTTGCCGCGCCTCTGGACACCCGGAGACAGAGCATGAAACTTCAGCAGGGAAACTCGACCCGAGAAGCCTACGGGCAGACGCTGGCGGAGGTCGGCAGGACGAACCCAGACATTGTCGTGCTGGATGCCGACCTGTCGAAGTCCACCATGGCCAAGTACTTCGCCGCCGAGTTCCCGGATCGCTTCTTCAATGTTGGCATCGCCGAAGCCAACATGGTGGGGCTGGCTGCCGGGCTCGCGACGTGCGGCAAGATTCCGTTCTGCTCCAGCTTCGCCTGCTTCGTGATGTGCAAGGCGTTTGACCAGCTTCGCCTGGCCGTTGCCTATTCCGAACTGAACGTCAAGATCGTCGGCAGCCACGGCGGCATCAGCATCGGCGAAGACGGCGTCTCCCAGATGAGTGTGGAAGACATCGCCCTCGGCGGTCTGCTGCCCGGGTTCAGTGTGATTGTCCCGGCGGATGAGCCGATCACGCGGAAGGCTGTGCCGGTGATCGCTGCGCATAGTGGACCGGTGTACATGCGCGTCGGCCGACCGAAGGTGCCGGTTGTCTACACGGACGAAGCTGCGTGTAGCTTCGAGATCGGCAAGGCCAACCAGCTCCGGCAGGGAGGCGACGTGACGATTATCGCCAACGGCCTGCTGGTGGCGCCGGCGCTGGACGCTGCTGACCGCTTGGCGGCAAAGGGCATCGAGACGCGCGTGCTGGACATGCACACCGTCAAGCCGCTGGACGACGCCGCTGTTGCCGCAGCCGCCAGCGAGACGAACGGCATTGTGGTCGCCGAGGAGCATTTGCTCTACGGTGGTCTGGGTAGCACCGTCGCCATGTCCGTCGCCCGGCAGCACCCGGCGCCCATGCGGTTCGTGGGTCTGGACGATATGTACGCCGAATCCGGCACGCCCGAGGGGCTGATCAAGAAGTACGGACTCACGGCGGACAGCATAGAGCGCGAAGTGAACGACCTGCTAAGAGCGTAGTGCGAGATTGCTTTCGGGGCGCACACAGGTCTTCCTACATCAACCAAGGAGAACACACAACACCATGCTCAGCGACACCATCAAGAGAGGCTTCGAACGAGCGCCCCACCGCAGCCTGCTACGGGCTTGTGGATTGACGGAGGAGGACTTCGGCAAGCCGTTCATCGGCGTGGCCAACTCGTTCGTGGAGATCATCCCCGGGCACGTGCACCTCGACAAGGTCGGGCGGATCGTGAAAGAGGCGATCCGCGAAGCAGGCGGCGTGCCGTTCGAGTTCAACACCATTGGTGTGGACGACGGCATTGCCATGGGGCATACGGGGATGAAGTACTCCCTCGCCAGTCGCGAACTCATCGCCGACTCGGTGGAGACCATGGTGCGCGCCCACTGCTTTGATGGACTGGTCTGTATCCCCAACTGCGACAAAATCGTGCCCGGCATGTTGATGGCGGCTGTGCGCTGCAACATCCCGACGATCTTCGTGAGCGGCGGGCCGATGGCCGCTGGGAAGACGGCCAGCGGCGAGACGGTAGACCTAATCTCTGTGTTCAAAGGCGTCGCAGAACTGAAGTCTGGGAGCATTGACGAAGCGCGTTTGACGGAGCTGGAGCGCAGCGGCTGTCCGACGTGCGGCAGTTGCTCCGGCATGTTCACCGCGAACTCAATGAACTGCCTTTGCGAAGCGGTCGGCATGGCCCTTCCCGGAAACGGCACGATCCTGGCCGGCAGCGTGGACAACTTCAACCCGAGGCGGGTGGGGCTGTGGAAGGCTGCTGGGCGACGGATCGTGGGCTTGGTCGCCGAGGACCTCAAGCCGCGCGATATTGTCACGCAGGAGAGCATCGACAACGCGCTGATCCTGGACATGGCAATGGGTGGTTCGACGAACACTGTCCTCCACACGCTGGCGCTCGCGCACGAAGCGGGCATCCAGTATGATCTGGAGCGCATCAACGAGCTGTCGCGCCGCTGCCCGAACCTCTGCAAGGTGTCGCCGTCGTCACCCTACCACGTCCAAGACGTAGACGCCGCCGGCGGTGTGAGCGCAATCCTGAAGGAAGTCGGCAAGGTAGCGGGTCTGCTCAACGCGGACTGCCCAACCGTCACCGGAAAGACGCTGGGCGAGAACATCGCCGGAGCCGAGATCACCGACCCCGCATGCATCCGGCCGCTGGACAATCCGTACAGCCCGGAAGGCGGTCTGTTCATCCTCTTCGGCAACCTCGCGCCCGAAGGTGCCGTCGTGAAGACAGCCGGCGTCGGTCCCGAGATGATGCAGCACGAAGGCCCGGCGGTCCTCTTCGAGTCGCAGGAAGACGCCTGCAGCGGCATCCTGGATGGGCGAGTCAAAGCAGGCGACGTCGTCGTCATCCGTCACGAAGGCCCGCGCGGTGGTCCCGGCATGCAGGAGATGCTGGCGCCCACCTCCTACATCGTCGGTATGGGCCTTGGCGACAAGTGCGCGCTCATCACCGATGGTCGGTTCTCCGGTGGCACCGCTGGTGCGTGCATTGGACACGTGTCGCCGGAAGCTGCCGCCGGTGGGCCCATCGGTCTCCTCCGCGAGGGCGACCTGATCGCCCTGGATATTCGGAACCGGAAGCTCGAGGTGAAGCTCTCCCCTGAGGAACTTGCGGCCCGCAAGGCTGAATGGCAGGCTCCTCCACTGCGCATCGACTACGGCTACCTCGGCCGCTACGCAAAGCAAGTCACCTCCGGCAGCCAGGGAGCTGTGCTGGACTTCTGAGTGGAGTAGCTCGCGGAGCGGTCCGTGCAGGCCGCTCTGCCGGAACGCTATCGCCGCCTGACCGTCTGGTGACAACCGCTCGGAGGCACTTGAGAGGAAGTGGTCCACATGAGAACAGCCGGTCTGCTAGCCGCACTGCTCCTAACGCTGCCCGCGCTCGCTGAGGACGCCGCGAAGCTCCCCCAGTGCCAAGTGGGGGACAGCCTCGCCGCGGTCGAACTGACCACGCTGGACGGCAAGCCCGCAAAGCTGTCTGCATACGCGGGGAAGACAGTGGCACTCGTCTTCCTGGCCAGTTTCAGCAAGATCGCCAAAGAGGTGGCGCAAGAGGTGGAGAAGCGCCTCAAGCCCCGGCTACCCGGGAACACGGTGGTGGTGTACGTCCACGTCGAGTTGCCTGTGGCTGCGGCGACGTTCCGGAAAGAACAGTCGCTGACCGGCGATTCACTGCTCGACGCAAAGGCGGACCTCCTGACGAAGTTGGGGCACAAGAGCGTGCCGGCGGTTGTCGTCTTGGACGGCAAGTCCGTCATCCAGTTCTCGGAAGTGAGCTTCAGCCGCGCGAAGCTCGAAACCAAGCTCAAGCAAGCGGCGGGCGATGGCAACGCTCAGTAGCCGTGGCGCGGCGGTAGCGGTCACCGTCGACGTGTATGACACGCTGGTGCGGTACGACGGCGCCGCGACTTTCTTCGAGGAGTTGCTGGCGCCGCAGTTAGGCCGGGCGCAGAGCGCGGCGTTCCGGCGGAGGGATGACGAGGGTCTAGTGGCGGCATTCCGGCACCTTGCCTCCCTGGACTTCGGGGTCACGCCTTTCTTCACCATCAAGGACCTCTACCGCCGGGTATTCGAGTCGCTGTGCCCCGACTTCGGCGTCGAGTTGTGCGCCGGGGAAGCGGCTGCCGCCCTGGCCGAGGTTGTCGGCCGGATGCCGCTGTTCCCGGAGACGCGCGAGTTTCTCGGGCGACTGCGCCGGCGGTACCCGCACTGCATTGTGTCGGACATCGACGACGACATCCTGAGGACCGTGTTCGCCCATCACGGGCTGACGTTCGAGTATGTCGTGACGTCCGAATCGGCGCGCTGCTACAAGTGCTCTCTCGGGAGCGACCTGTTCCAACGCGCTTCGGCCGAGCTCGGCGTGCCTGTTGGGCGCTTGGTGCACACTGGGGATTGGCTGCCGGATGTGGTCGGCGCGCAGGCGGCGGGAGCAAAGGCCATCCGAGTCCGGCGCAACGGCTCGGCCTTTGACGACGGTGGCCCTGCCCCCGATGCCGAGTGCGCCGATTTGCTGGCGGCGTTAGACCTCGTCGAGACGCTCCTGTAGGACACGGCCTCGGCGGAGCGGGAGCGAAGCGGTCGGCGGCCGTTCGGCGAGCGCCACTACCGGCCGTTGACTTCGCCCGGTCGGAGTGGCTATACTACGCCCACCCCCAGCATTGGGGGAACAGACCGAGGCGGACCGGGGGTTGCGTTTCGGGGCAACCTGCTCAACCGACATTCCGCGGAGACGCGGCGGTGCCCGCCTACTGGGTGGGCACCACGACCGATGAAGGCCCTGTTGTAGGACGTCCAGACTTGTCTGGAAGATGGGCGCGTGTTGTCCCCAACGAGTTGGAGCGCTTTCAACTCATTCTTGGAGGAGAGAATACCAATGGCTGAAGCAGCATTGATCGTGACGAAGAACGGGTACGGAAAGATCGTCGGGACCGACGATTACCCCACGCGGGGCCGCGGCGGCAAGGGAGTCCGCACGTTCAAGGTGCTGGACGGAGACGACGCGGTTGCCGCCGCGGCGCATGTTCAGACAGGCATGGGCCAGCGCGTGCTGATTGTCACGGCTGGCGGGATGGCGCTGATGACCGAAGTCGACAACATCGCTACGCGGAGCCGAACGGCGGGTGGCGTCAAGCTGATGGAGGTCGACGAGGGCGACGAGGTAGCCGCCCTCGTCGTGTGAGCGAACTGCTGCTGCCCTCGCGGAACGCGCCCGCCTGCAGGCGAATATGCCGGTCCTGCCAGTGGGCCAGTCAGGGGGCAACCAGCCGTTGAGACGGAACGCGGTCTCACCACCAACACCAATTGCTCGGTCTTACCGGGTGTGATATACTCTCCTTCTCCGCATCGCCGGAGCCGCGGTGCCCTTGCTCAGGAGGTCGGTTGCCCGAAACCCAGGTCTCATGCCGTCGAAAACCACCTGTGGCTTGGTCTCGCTGGGCTGCTCCAAGAACTTAGTCGACTCGGAAGTAATGCTGGGCCTGCTCCAGCAGGCTGGCCTGGAGATTGTTCCGGACGCCGCCCAAGCCGAAGTCCTGATCGTCAACACGTGCACGTTTCTGCGCGAGGCAGATCAGGAGTCCCTGGAGACGCTGAAGGAGATGGCCGCCCACCGCCGGCGAGGCACCTGCCGCGCCCTGGTGGTGACTGGCTGCATGGTCCAGCGCTACGCCGAGCACGTGCACGAACTGGTGCCCGAGGTGGATGCGTTGGTCGGTACGGGTGACTGCCAACGCATCGTGGAGGCGGTCCAGACAGCGCTGCGGGGTGAACGGTTTGCGTCAGTCTCGCCCCCCACGGAGGTCTACGACTCCCGCACGCCACGACTGGTGAGCACGCCCCGGTGGACTGCCTACGTGAAGATCGCTGAGGGATGCGATCAGCAGTGCGCTTTCTGCGTTATCCCCCAGGTACGCGGCCCATACCGCAGCCGACCGATAGAGGATATTGTCGAGGAGTGCCAGCGGTTGGTCGGCGCCGGGGCGAAGGAACTCGTCTTTCTGTCGCAGGACTCGACGCGGTACGGGATCGACCAGTATGGCAGGCCTTCGCTGGCGGCGCTGATCCAATCCGCCGCCCGCGTCAGCGGGCTGGAGTGGCTCCGGCTCCTGTACTGGTTCCCCAACTTCGTCAGCGATGAGTTGCTGCAGGCGGTGGCAGAGAATGCCAACGTGTGCGAGTATATTGACCTCCCGCTCCAACATGCGGACAGCGACATACTGCGCGCGATGCGCCGGCCGGGCACCGAGGACTCGAACCGCCGGCTGCTGCAGCGAATCAGGAACGTGATGCCGGACGCAGCGCTGCGTACAGCCTTCATCGTCGGCTATCCCGGCGAGACCGACGCGCAATTCGAGACGCTGCTAGGCTTCGTCCGTGATTGCGAGTTCGACCATGTGGCGGCGTTCACATTTTCGCCGGAGCCCGGGACACCCGCCGCTGAGGTGGAGACGCAGGTCCCGGCAGCCGTGGCCCAAGAGCGGTACGAGCGATTGCTGTGCATGCAGCAAGGGATCTCCCTGAAGAAGAACCGGTCCTGGATCGGCCGGAGCTTGCCGGTGTTGGTTGAGGAAGTCACCGCGCCGGGGGAAGGCAGCGGCCGCTCCTTCCGCGACGCCCCTGACGTGGACGGCAGCGTTGTCCTCTCAGCCAACAGGCTGGGGGCCGACAGGCTGCGCCCCGGGGACCTCCTTCCGGTGGAGATCACGGCGGCAGAACCGTACCATCTCGTGGGTGTGGCTCAGCAGTGAGTGACAGGACAGGCACCCCTTTCGTTGAGCGCTCTCAGGAGGTGCGCTTTTGGCATCTAACATCCCCACAGAACAACTGACAGAACTGACGAAGACACACCTGGAGGACGTGGGTGTCAAGGCGCTGATCGCCGAGGGGAGGCCGCTGCGCAGTGCGGAGCTGTCTGAGGCCGCACTCGACGGAGCGCGGTTGGTCGGGGACTTGTGGCGGCAATACCTGGAGAAGTCCGAGCGGCTTGTCCTCACGGAGGACCGGCATTGGGACCTCGCCGTCCGGCGCCCAGCAAGGGGGCGCACCGTCGACGGAACCATCGCCGATTTGCTCCGAGCCGCTAATGTGCCGGTGCACGTGGAGCGGATCATCCAGGTGGTGAGCACGGCGAAGGGGCAAAGCACAGAGCAGGTCGGCCCCGCCGTGCGGAACCTGCTCGGCTCGCGAGAGAAGTACGTTGAAGTCTTGCCCGAGCACTTCGCGCCTGAGGACTGGTTCCTCGATGTAACCGCCGGCGACGAGGAACTCGTTGTCATGGAGAATTTCCTGGACCAGGAACCGGGGTTCCAGGAACTGCGCGAGGGCGTTGGCCGCCAGCCGTTGGGACGTCGGTCGGTCGAGGTCTGCAAGGCAGTGATTGACGCCGCCGGCGCGCCGGTGCCGTTCCGCGTTCTCTGCTTCTTCTGCTGGAAGGCGAACCCCAAGGGCTTCGACCCGGCCGGCGTGTTGAGGGAGCTGCTGGAGTCCGGCGCGCTTGCGCCTCTCTACCCTTCTCGGTGGTGCGACAGCGCGCTGGTCCAAGGATTGCGTACCGAGCTCCTCAAGCAGAGCCGCGAACTGGCAACGAGCGCTCGGCCGGCTGTCGGCAAGGTTGCCGACCTGGACAGCCTGCTGGCGGCCAGGGTGCCGGAGAGCGCCGCCGTGACGCTGAGAGAGCAGGACATGCTGCAGATCCTCCAAATGGCGGAGGAAGCCGGCGCCGCAGTGAGCCTTGTCGCCACGCTGTCGGAGGTGTTTGAGATCTACCCGGCGGACGGCGCCTTCGTCCCCGCCGCCCAGGCATTTGCTGCGCGGCTCGGCCGTGACGAACGGTACCAATTGGCCGGCCCTGGGCTCTGGGTGCTTAAGCAGCATGTTCCGCCGGAGGCAACCGAGGTCCCCGCCGGGCTCGAGCCGGTCGCGCAGGAGGCTCGGACGATCAGCAACGAGCTGATTGATGCACTGTTGGAAGATCCGGGTCTCGAGGGCGCCCTCAAGTCGGAAGTGCGAGACCCCTACTGGGAGGACTTCGGGGAAGAAGACGAGGTCCTGCGCGTGCCGCAGAACAAGCAGAGCGGCGACGAGCTGCGGTACGCGGTGCTCTATCATCACTACCTCGCCGGAACCATGAAGGTCCGGAAGATGGACGAGAAGTTCTTCCCGGGGAACCCCAAGCTCCAGCGCGTTGTGCTTATCGACGAGCAGGGGCGTGACCATGTAGCCTGGGTGAACCTGACGGCAGGGCTCCTCACCGGGCTGCGCGGGATCTACGAGTCCCGACTGCAGCCTTCGGGGAGCACTCTGAAGCTGACGAAGACTGACGAGACCAACGTGTTCGAGTTCCAGATTGAGGCGGAGCTCGATGCGCTCACCGGCATTGAGGCCAGTCGGCTGGCAGAACTGCACCAACTTGCGCAACAGGAGCGGTCGCGGCCGGAGCCGCGCACCTTGCTCGACATCATGACGGACCTCTTCATTCTCACGCCCCGGGGATTCGACTTCCACACACTGTGGGCAGAGCTGAACGTCATCCGCCGCACCAGCAAGCGCTTGGTGGCGTCGACGCTCAGTTCATACCCCTGCTTCTACTCGCGGAAGAGCAAGTCCTATCCGTGGAGCTACGATGAGCGGAAGGCCGATCAGGGCCGCCGCCGTGAAGTGAAGAAGCACATGCGCAACAAGTAAGGTGCACACCTTGGGGGCAGCCGGGAGTTGGTCCTTTGAGTTCTGCAGTACGCGTCCGAATCGCTCCGTCGCCGACCGGGTCGTTCCATGTGGGAACGGCCAGAACCGCGCTCTTCAACTACCTCTTCGCCCGGCAGCACGGCGGCACCTTCGTGCTCCGCATCGAGGACACCGACCAGGTTCGCTCAACTGCCGAAGCAGTGGAGACGATCTTCGCCGGGCTGCGCTGGCTGGGGCTGGACTGGGACGAAGGCCCCGAGAAGGGCGGCCCGTTCGGTCCCTATCGGCAGTCCGAGCGGCTACCCCTGTACGACGAACAGGCGCAGAAGCTCCTGGACAGCGGCGTCGCGTACGAGTGTTTCTGCACCGCCGAGGAGCTGTCGCAGCGGCGCGAGCAGATGCTCAAACAGAAGCAGGATCCGAAGTACGACGGTCGCTGCCGCGACTTGACGGTAACGCAGCAGGAGGCGCTGCGCGCGGACGGCCGCCAACCAGCCCTTCGCTTGCGGACCCCGCAAACCGGTGCCACGTCGTGGACGGACCTCATTCGCGACGAGGTGTCCTTCGAGAACGCCCTGCTGGACGACTTCGTGATTCGGAAGTCCGATGGCTTCCCCACCTACAACTTTGCCGTTGTGGTCGATGACGCCACGATGGAGATCTCCCACGTCATTCGTGGCGAGGACGGTCTCTCCAACACGCCGCGGCAGCTTCTGCTGTACGAGGCGCTTGGGTACCAGCCGCCGCTGTTCGGGCATGTTCCCTTGCTGCTGGGCACTGACCGCTCCAAACTCAGCAAGCGCCACGGCGCGACCGGTCTGGAGGAGTTCCGCCAGCGAGGCGTCGTCCCGGACTGCATGGCCAACTTCCTGGCGCTGCTGGGATGGTCTGCCGGGGCAGGGGAGGAGGGGGAGCTCTTCACCCGCGAGGAGCTGATCTCTCGGTTCGACCTCGGCGCCGTGAACAAGGCTGGCGCTGTCTTCGATCACGAGAAGTTGGAGTGGATGAACGGCTGCTACCTCCGCGCGCTGTCCGTAGACGCACTTGCCGAGCTGGCGGTACCCGTGTTGGTGGAAGCTGGGCTCCTCAGTGGGAATCTGTCTGAGGCAGAGCTAACCCAAGTGCGCCGTGTACTCGCAGTGACACAGGAGCGCATCAAGCTGCTGTCTGAGCTTCCCGACGCGACCCGGTACTTCTTCACGGCTGACTTCCAGTACGAGCCGAAGGCTGTGTCCAAGTGGCTCACGAAGCCGGAGACCGCCGGTATCCTCCTCCGCCTGATCGGCGCGCTGGAGTCGATGCCTGGTCCCGCGCTTGACCCTGGGGTTGAGCTTACGCCCTGGTCGCTGGAGGAGACAGTGCGGAAGGTGGCCGAACAGGCAGAGGTCTCGGCCGGCAAGATAATCCACCCAGCTCGCGTCGCAGTCACGGGGCGCACTTTCGGTCCCGGGCTTTTCGAGCTGATGGTTGTGTTGGGCAAGGCGGAGTGCCTGCAGCGACTCCGGCGCGCCTTGGACTACACGGAAGCGCTCCAAAGAACGGGTGAGTGACCCGTGCCGCCGTACCGCAGGCTTCCAGCCTGCCCAACCACACTGCTACAGGAAGGTGAGACACAGTGACTATTGAGAGCAAAGCGCCCGTTCGTATCGACTTCGCCGGAGCCTGGACCGACGTGAAGTACTTCTTCGTGCCGTTCGGCGGTGCCACCCTGAACGCAACCATCAACAGGTACGTCACCGGGAAGCTGGTCACCGGCGGCGACACCGAGACGGCCGAGGGAATCGGCGTCAACTACCACACCGACATTCCCGCCGGGTCCGGACTGGGCACGTCGGCTACGCTCAACGTCGTGTGGCTCAGCCTCGTCAAGCAGACCAAGCTGGAGACCCGTTCGCAGAAGGAACAGATCGCCGACTCAGCCTACGACATCGAGAAGGTCCTGGGCATCATCGGCGGCAAGCAGGATCAATACGCCTCTGCAGTGGGCGGCATCAACCTCTTCGAGTTCAACGAAGACGGCTGGCAAACACACCCGGTTGACCTGTCGGAGAGCCAGATAGCGGACCTGGAATCCCGGCTGGTGGTCTGCTACACCGGCGAATGCCGCCTGTCGTCCAACATCCACGAGAACGTTTGGGGCAACTTCCGGCGCGGGCGTCACGAAACGGTCGACGCGCTGTTCACTCTCCGGGACTCAGCCTACGCCGGCAAAGAGATCCTGGAAGGCAGTCGCTGGGACGACTTCGGGCCGTTGCTCACGCGCCAGTTCGAGTGCATGAAGCACCTCGACAAGTCGACAACCAACGCCACCGTTGACGGCCTCTTCGACTTGGTGGCAGGCGACACCTCGGGCGGGAAGCCGTGCGGTGCGGGAGGCGGCGGGTGCCTGCTGTTCTGCTGCAAGGACCCGGCAGGCAAAGCGTACGTCCAGAGCAAGATCCGTGACGCCGGCTTTCGCGTCATCGACTTCGCTCTGGAGTTCGAGGGGTTGACGGTCAGTATCATCGAGTGAGTGAGGCTGCCGGCTGGCGCGCGGTCACGCTGCACGTTCATCTTCGCGACCTTCGCGCCTTCGCGGTTGCGGGAGCGGCACAATCAGCGCCCCAAGGCGCTCCCCATGACCAGATCGATTCGGGTGGAATGCCCCGGACGCCCTCGCCACGTGCCGCGAGCGACCGTCACGCCAGGCGTAGCTCGGGGCGCATTCCGCCGGCGTCGCCCCCTTGGGGTGGCCATGCTGAACCGCCGAGCTGCCGCAGAGATCCGTAAGCCCTTGACACGTCTCCGCAGCCCGGATGTACTGTCTCGGCGTTCTCAGCAGTTCAGCCCCCCGCTTGACGGGGGACGGCTATGAGTTGGGTGCGACTCCGCGAAAGAACCGTAGTCCTACGGACTTGCGCTGCCGGCTTGTGTCCGGTGCACTCGGTTGACCAACTTCGGCTTGCGGACGGACAGGCGAGGTTCCCTCTGTTGTGCGCACCGGGCTGTAGCCCCGGCGACCTCGCCCGACGCGCCGCACGGAAGGGGACTGAACCATGCCGAGCATCGTCTCGCCTCAGCTCTCCAAGGCGCTGCACACGTTCCGGTGCAAGCTGTCGCTGTGGGTGCCAAGCGTGATGGGTGCCCCCTGCTACGGGGCGGGGGGCGGTTGGGGGATGTTGGGGGTCAACGTGATCGGGCTCCCCTGGTTGCCTGAAGGGCCCGATTGGTTTGAAGCCGCGCCGCCCCAGTACGGCGATCCGCAGGTCTACGACCAGGCCGGCGGGGTGTTTGCCCACGGCGCGTACCTGCTCGATACCGGGTGCGGTTGGTGGGAGTTTGACCAGGTGGTCTCTGGGTCTGGCGGGTGCTATCTGGGCAACTTCCGCTGGAACGACGAGCAGGGCAACCCACAAGAGACACTGACGCCGCCTCCTTGGCTGTTCGTCCTTTCGTACGGCTGGACGTCACGATGGAGTATCTGGCGCGTTGGCACGGGTGAACAGGTGTGGCTCTCAGATGCCAGCAAGGCGGTCGGCGGCAACCAGTACAGTACGTCGACGTCGACCTGGAGTTCAGCTTCCCCGTCCGCGAGGTGAAGAACTACGGTCTGGCCGACCCGAGCGAGGACTGGTTCAACGGCATCGAGGACGACATGCCGTATCCGACCAGTCAGAGCCGCAGTTATGCCGTGAAGAACATCACACGCCGAGC
>PEVN01000247.1 GCA_002779825.1 Armatimonadetes bacterium CG06_land_8_20_14_3_00_66_21
GGTGCCGACGGGGACGTGCAACTGCTGCGAGATCTGGGCATACTTCAGTCCGCCGAAGTGGCTGAGTACGAACACCGTGCGGAGCTTCTCGTCGATACCGTCGAGGCACTCGTCGAGCCGTCGTCGCAGTTCGCGGGCTTCGAGAACCGCCTCGGGCAACTGGCGCTCGTCTGCGCGAGCCAGCTCGAGCGCCGACAGGCGGTCCTGGCCGGGTGGTGCCTCCCCGCTGGCCTCCGCCGGCCGGCGCGCGCGGCGCCCTCGCTCGTTGTACCAGACGTTGCGGGCGACGGTGTACAAGTAGCTGGCGAACTTGGCCGTCGGCTCGTAGCGCTCCCGCGCAGTCCAGAGCCGGAGGAACGTCTCCTGAAACAGGTCTTCGGCGAAGTCGGCCTCTCGACACAGCTTGCGGAAGAAGGCGGTCAACGACAGACGGTGTCGGCGGAACAGCTCCTCGAATGCTGCGCCGTCGCTCTCGCGCACCAGCAGCATCAGCTCGACATCACTCTGCAGGATCGCTGTTGCCATCCGGTCGGAGTACTCCGTCGAGCGAGGTTCGCAGACCGCCTCGGAGAGTCCTTCCCTTCGCCCCGGTCACTTGTCAGAACAGCGGGCGCGCGAAAAGGTTGGCCGAAGCAGTGGCAGGAACCAGCCGGGCAGGTCAGAGCCGGGGTGCGCGTGAGGAAGGGAACGCCAACCGGAGAGCGAAGGCCAGCCGCTCAGTCAAACGCCGCCAGGGCTGTTGACACCGCGCGCGTCGAGCCATGCGACTTTCCCTCATCCCAATCGCCATTGCCGTCTTGACGGCGGGGAACCCGTCGTGGGGTGAGGCGCGTCCCCCGCTGGAGGTCTGCCTCGTCTCCGGCTCTGCGGAGTACGACTCCGACACCTCCCTGACCGCGTTCAAGCAGTACCTCGAAGAAGGCTACGACGCGCGTTGCATTTTGCTCAAGGCCCGCGGATTCGAGGACCTGCCCGGGCTTGAGGCGCTGGACGACTGCGACGTCGCCCTGTTCTTCACCCGGCGTCTGACCCTCGACAGGGAGCAGTTGGCACGCGTGAAGAAGTACTGCCTGTCCGGCAAGCCTCTCGTGGCGGTGCGCACCGCCAGCCACGGGTTCCAGAACTGGCTGGAGTTCGACAAGCTGATCCTCGGCGGTAACTACCACAACCACTTCGAGGGTGGGCCTGCCCTCACGGTGACGGTCGCTCCGGCCGCAAGGGACCATCCCGTGCTGCACGGCGTCGGGCCGCTCGATTCGACCGCAAGCCTCTACAAGACGGCGCCGCTGGTCGAGGGCTGCAAGCTGCTGCTGACCGGTTTGACGTTGGAATCGGGCGGCCCGCAGCCTGTCGCTTGGGCGCGGACGCACATGGGCGCTCGCGTGTTCTACACCTCCCTCGGCGCTCAGTCTGACTTCGCGAATCCCGCGTTTCGCCGGCTGCTGGCGAACGCGCTCTTCTGGACGGCCGGCCGGGGGACCGCCGAAAAGCAGCCCTGACCACCGGTGTTCCTGCGCACGACGCCGGAACCTCAGCGGAGGCCCCACGTTCCCGTCGGTACCCGACACCAGGCAAGCGGGCGTCTCCCGACAGCCCGCCGTCCCAAGTGTCGCCGTGGAGGCGGTACTCATGCTTCAATCCGAACAGCCCCAATTCGAGGCACCGACTGCGACCGAGCAGTTGCTGCATCCCGACCCCGAGGCCCTGCGGGCAGTGCCTGCCGCGCTGGCACATCGCTGCCGCGCGCTGCCGCTACGGATCACTCGCGACGAAATCACGGTCGCCATGGCGAACCCGGCCGATGTGGTCGCGCTGGATGACCTGCGGGCCGCTACGGGCCGCCGAGTCCGGGCGGTAGCCGCTGCGGCGACGGCTCTCCAGGAGCACCTTTCCCGACACTACGGGCCACAGCCAACAGGCTTGCACCCCGGCGCGCGTCCGGGGACAGGAACTGAGCGGCCCGGCGCAACGCCAGCAGCGCCGGCCGCCGCATCGAGGCAGCGCGCCACGCCTGCTCCGCTGTGGTTCGGCAAAGTCAAGGTGCAAGACCGCGCCGTGTTCTTCTCTGAGCTGTACACCATGCTCAATGCGGGCGTGGGGCTGTTCCAGGCACTGGACACGATTGGTGAGACCATCCGCCCCGTGCGACTCGCCGAGCTGGTGCGCAGACTGCGGGACGGAGTCCGGGGCGGGAAGCCTCTCTCAGACGCCATGCGACGGTACCCGGATGTGTTCAGCACCCTCAACTGCGCCATCTTCGCAGCCGGAGAGTCCGGCGGGTTCCTGGCGGAGGCGGTCCATCGGTGCGCCGAGTACTCCGAGCGAGAGTCCCGACTGCAGCAGAAGATCAAGCAGGAAACCTGGTACCCGAAGCTGGTACTGCTGGCGTTCCTCTTCATCCCGACGGTGCCGACTTTGGTGCTGCAGGGAGTCCGGGCTTGGCTGAGCCAGCTTGCCGGGATAGGTCTCGCCGCAGTGCCCTTTGTCTTGGCGGCCGGTCTGCTCTGGCAGGCGCTGAAGGCCGCCGGGAAGAGCGACTCCACCCGACAGACGCTGGACTCGATCAAGCTCTCGCTGCCGCTCCTCGGAAAGGTGAGCAAGCGGTTGGCGTTTGCCCGCTTCTCGCGCGCCATGTCGGCGCTCTACACCGCCGGATTGGGGTTCGTTCGCGGCGTGCCGCTGGCCGCGGAAGCCACGGGCAACGAGGCAATTGCCGACCACCTGCGGCGCTCCGTTCCGCGGATCCAGCAGGGCACTCCCCTGAGCGAGGTCCTGGAGACTTCCCGGCATGTGCCGCCCATGGTCGTCCAGATGGTCCGGACGGGAGAGCAGACCGGGCAGATCGACTCGATGCTCGACAAGGTAGCCGACTACTTCGAGCAGGAAGCGGACACGGCCATCCACCAGATGGTCGTCTCGCTGACGCCGGTCTGTATCCTTCTCCTTGGAGGGTTGGTCGCGGTGAAGGTGGTCGGGTTCTACACCGGCTTGTACAACTTCGACGCCGTACCGTAGTGCCCGGCCGAAGCCCTCCCGTTTGCCGGCACGAGGCGCCCCTCAGTCCCCGGCCTCCGCCACCCGCTCCAGCTTCTCCTTGAGGTCGTCCCGGACACTGGGGTATCTGTCGGCAACGTCGTGCTCCCGGTGGAGATCCTCTGCCAGGTTGTACAGCGCTGCGTGCTTCGAGTTGGTGTTGAGCAGGTACAGCCAGTCGCCCTGCCAGCAAGACACCCTCTCCACATGCCCGACGACGGCGAACTCGCGGAAACCGTCGCCCTTCCCCGACAGCGCCGACCAGAGCTCTCGGCCGGCCGTCCGCGGCTTCGGCTCCACACCGAGAAGAGACAGCATGGTGCAGGCGAGGTCGGTGTTGTAGAGCCAGCCGTCGCAGACCGTGCCGGCGTGCTCGCCGCCGGGGTGACGGACGAGACACGGCACCGGATTGAGGCACGGACCCGTGCTGCTCTGCGGCATGCCATAGGCGCCGAACTCGCCCAGCGTCTTCCCGTGGTCTGAGGTCAGGACGACGAGGGTGTTGTCACGCAGCCCAAGCCGGTCGACCGTGTCCAGCAGCTTGCCGACCCAGTGGTCGACCAGGGTGCAGAGCGCGGCATAGCGCGCGCGGACGTTGAAGTGCTCTCGGTCGGTTAGCTCTCCGCGCGTGTAGAGGTTGGCATAGATCAACTCGGGACCGTCCCAGTCGGGGTCATACAGGTCAAGGTACCGCTGAGGCGTCTCGAAGGGCTCGTGCGGGTCGAAGCTCTCGATACAGAGGAAGAAGTTCTCGTGGGCGTGGTTGCGCTCCAGCCACTCAATGGCGCGGCCGAAAGTCCGCGGCGACTGGTAGTCCTCCTCGCCGCAGCGAAACATCTGGTTCTTCAAGTACTGGGTGAGCACGCGGGACCGGGCGTCGCTGAGTTCGGTGCCCGGTCGGAGGTACCGCTGGAGGTACCCGTCGGGAAGCGGTTGGCTCTGCCACTGATCATACTCCTGCCCGCGCTCCCACTGGAAGCTCTGGAACCCACGGTGGAAGTTCTGCGAGGGCTTCATCAGGTGATACACATCGGCCACCAACCCGCAGACATAGCCCTGTTCGCTCAGGTGCTCCGCAACTGTCACGTCGTCCTGCGGAATCGGCCGCCAGCCCGGCGCGTGGATGTACATGCCCTTGTGTGTCGGCTCTTCCACAAACGGGAAGACCCGCCGCCCGGTGTAGCTGCCGCGTCGGCACGGGACCGTCGGCAGCGCTTCTGATCGCAGCCGGTTGAACCGCACCCCCTCGGCAGCGAGCTTGTCGAGGCTCGGGGTGTGCATCTTCAGACTGGGCCCCGTCGCGTCGACCGTGCCTTCCGGCCGGTAGCAATTGACGTGGTCCTGTCGGAAGCTGTCCACGGTGATCCAGAGGCAATTCATGCGGGTCTCCTTCGCGAGGGTCAGGGAATGACATCATAGTCCCCCCCGGGGGTGTAGCAGGGCATGCTGGCGAAGAGATCGTCCAGGAAGTACTGGCGGCTGCGGAAGGTCTCGACCTCGTAAGAACTCGTCTTCGAGGAGTAAGTCCCGGGACGTGGCAGACGGCTTGGGTGAAGACGCTGTCGGCGCGGACATTCCAGGAGCCAATGAACTCAGACCCATTGGACGACAACTACCGCGCTGCGAAAGACAATGCGCGCCCTCTCGGCCGCGACACAGCATAGCGAACAGCGTCCGTCCCAGAGATTTCGAGGCGCGTCGCTGGAAAATACCGCAGTATTACGGACAGACACCGCCGCCCGGATGCGCTGCACTGTTAGCGCAAGGAACGGTGCAGGCTGTAGGCAACACGGCCCACCGTTCCGGTCTCCGATCACCCGGTTGGTGAGGCACTCGGATGGGAGTCCAGCTCAGACAGATGATGTGGCCGGTTTCGAGTGGTGCAGCGCTTGCTTGTGCGGATGGTCGGCAGGCTGCAACCGTTGGTCGAGCGCCGTGGAACTGCGGTCGCGCTCTTCCTCCCCGCGGTCGAGAATTTCCTCCCGTCGGTCGCGGCTTTCCTCCCGTCGGTCGTGAGTCTCCTCCTCACGGTCGCGAGCTTCCTCCTCACGGTCGAGTGCGCCCTCCCGACGGTCGGTTCGCTCCTCCTCATGTTTCCGTGTCACCTCCCTGTGTATTCGTGGCGCCTCCCCATGGTCGTGAGCTTTCTCCTCATGTTTCCATATCACCTCCCCGCGGTCGAGAGCTGCCTCCTCACGGTTGGGCGCTTCCTCCCGCGGTTTCATTGGCGCCGACCGGCAGTCGGACGCCGACAGCGCAGGGCCGATGGCGCCCGACTCACTGTCGGCGACGGACGACCTGGAGTTTGCTGGCATCTCCCAACCGCTTCGAGCGACCGACGCGCGTCCGGGGGCTGGGACGCGCGGGGAGCGATAGCCTTCCAGCAAATGCTGGTGTGAAAGGAGGTGACTACAGGCATGCCCTATATCAACCCCAGTAAGCTGCCCGAACTCCTGCAGGAGTTCGTCACGCACGCCACCAAGTACGCGCCGGCCGATAAGGCATACGCCGGAGTGACGA
>PEVN01000187.1 GCA_002779825.1 Armatimonadetes bacterium CG06_land_8_20_14_3_00_66_21
GTCGTCGTCTACAACATGGAGGAGCAGTCGCAGGCGAGCAACGAACTCCCCATCACGCAGGAAGGCGGCGCGCCCGGCACGCTCCAAGCGCCCGTAATCCAACACGCGGAGATCCACGAGTCCGGCGGCGACCTCTACATCGGGTGGAGCTGGCTCGACAACCTGCCCGAGCCGCCCTTCGACCACTTCGCCGTGCAGCAGCTTGACGGCATGGGAGAGTGGCAGACCCTCGCCACCCTCTCCGAGTCCACCGTCGGAAGTTGGACCGGCACGCCGCTCCCCGTCCCGCCGCCCACGCAGTTCCGCGTGGTGGCGGTGGATATGATGGGTGGGGAGGCGGCGAGTGAGGTCGTCGAGGGGACGGAGTAATGGATTCCAGACTCGGGATCGAGGGGCATTGACCCATGCGGCGGGGTGACCTGACCCTCGTCAGCCTATGGCAGCGTCCACAGCGTAACCGCGTCTTGGTCCTTCACAAACACGCGGTTGCCGGCGAGGACGGGGAACGCGTAGGTCGGCGTGTCGGCGACCTTGATCCGGGCCAGCTCCGTGTATTGCTTGTCGCTGGGCGCGAAGGCGATCAGCTCCGAGCTGCTGGGGAGAGTTAGGAGGACGGAGCCCGCGTTCACGATCGGACCGAAGCTACCGCGGTCGAATAGCGCATCGCTGGTCCAAGCGGTCTGGCCGGTCTTGGCGTTGAGGCAGAAGGGGTTGCCGCGGTTGGAGAGTCCGAAGAGGAAGCCGTTGGCGAGCACGGGCGTGCTGAACTGCGAGGCGAGGTCGGGGTTGCTCCAAAGCTCCTTGGCGGCGAAGCCGTCGCCCTGCTGCTTGATCTGCACTGCCTTGGTGCCGCGGCCGGCGCCGGTGTAGATCACCGTCTGTCCGTCGACGATCGGGGTGGCGGAGTTATACGCTCTTCCCTCCGGGACGAACGGCAGTTGCCACAGCAGTTTGCCGTCCGCCACGTTGAGCCCGACCACGCTCGCCTCTGTCAGGGTCACCACCTGCGTCGTGCCCCCAACGGTAAGCAGGACTGGCGAGGCATACTGCGGCGCATCGCCGGCCCACTGCCACTTCGTGTCGCCGGTAGCCAAGTCGAAGGCGACGATCGCTCCGCTCCCCTGTCCGCCAAGCTGGGCGATGGCTGTTCCGTCGACGATGAGCGGCGAGGAGGAGGTGAAGAACTTCGGCACCACGCCGGGGAAGAGGTCCTTCCGCCACAGCAGCTTGCCCGTGGCGGCCTCGAGACAGGAAACGACTCCCGCCACGCCCAGCGTCACGACTTTTCCGTCTGCCACTGCGGGCGCGCTTCTGGGGCCGGGGTGGCGGCTGGCGGCGCCGGTCACGGCCTGCGCCGCATACTTGTCCTGCCACACCTGCTGGCTGTCACTTGCGTTCAGACACGTGGTGACCTCGTCATCGCCTTGACGGGTGAAGACGTACAGCTTGTCGCCCACAAGGGCGGGCGTCGCATCGCCCGTCCCCACGCTTGTGCGCCATCCCTGGGTCAGCGCCGCCGGCCAGGCGGCGGGTGCGGTGAACCCGGTCGCAACTCCGTCCCGGTTGGGTCCGCGCCACTGTGGCCAGTCCTGCGCGAAGACACTGCTTGCGCCCACCAACACCAGACAGCCCACTCCTACGGCTACCGAACTGCGTACGTTTCTCACTGCTGTTCCTCCGATCCCGCTGGGGTCTGAGGAGAAGTCTATTCAACTTGTGTCGGTGCGTCAATGCCGGCGACCTCAGCAGGCACTTGCGGCGGCGAGGGCGGTTGCGCTATGCTGCGTCTACCGACGGGCTGCACCCCTCCACAGCGCTATGGCTGAACCCAGCGAGCAAATCAACGAGACCGAGGAAACGCCGGAGCCGAGCGTTCGCGCCAACCCGCTGGGAGGAACCGCGGCGTTCGATTACCTCACCGACCTGCTGATCCCGCTGTGCATCCTGGGGATGGTGGCGGCGTTTACGTACTTCCTCATCGAGCTGCGCGCGGCGTATCTGGCCGGAGGGAACCAACTGCTGAAATATGTGTTCGCTTGGTTCCTGGTCGCCGTGGTGTGCATCTCCCGGCTGCGGGCCAAGTACGGCGGCGAGGTGGTTGCCGCGCCGTATGCGATTGCGTTGGGGATGGTGATGGCGCTGTTCGTGGTGCGGTTTGGGGCGTTGGCCGGCAGCGGCCAGGCGAGCGGCGCGCTGCTGATGCTGTCCATCGTGGCGCTGGCGTGGTGGGCCATTCATCGGCTGACCGATGAGTGCACCGTCGAGGAAGAGCGCGCGGACGAGTCGGAAGAGGGGTTGCTGAGCAGCTTTCGGCGTCGGAGCGCGAATGGGGAGCGGCGGCGCCGGCATCCGGGCCGGCAGGTGATTGTGTTGGGAATCGCTGCGCTGTGCGTGTTCGCCTTCAGCCAGCCCGCTGTAGAGCACTCGGGACCGGAGGTGGCGCGGCGCGCGTTTGGCTACATGGTCGCCTACTTGCTCTTCACGCTTCTCTTGCTGGCACTGACCAGCCTCTCCGGACTGAAGCTCTACGTGCGGCGGCGGGGGGCGACCTTCGATCGCGGTCTGTCGCCGGCATGGCTGGTCGCCAGTGCCGCTGCCACTGCGGCCATTCTCGGTCTGGCGGCACTGATGCCGCGGGTGGTGGACTCCGGGGGCGAGTTGATCGTCCGGCGGGTCAACGAGGGATTCGGCGTCTCGCCTCAGGAGTTGCCGGTGGACTCGCCAGTGGAAGGGGTGCGCACGCCTGACGGCGGCCGAGTGCTTGGCAAGTCGGGTGAGGGAGACGGGCGCGTTGGGGAGGGCGACACGGCTCGCGGAACCTCCGCTGGACAGGGCGCCACTGGGGACAGAAGCGCCTCGGCAGGGACCGGCTCCAGCGGCCAGGGCGAAGGAAGTCGCCCCGGCAAAGGCGAGGGAAAAGGGGCAGGCAAGGCGGAGGAGCCGACGGCTGAGGAGGCGGAGCAGCGGCGCTCGGCCGATGACCCCGGTGCCAAGGAGGGCGCGTCGCCAGCCGAACCAAACGAGGACCAGCAGCAGCCGAGCGGAGAGAGGCGAGCGCAGAGCCCGAACGCTCAGGGACGAGAGAGCCCGACCGAGCAGCGGGACACCCCAGGAACGGCTCCCCCCGCCACGCCCGACACCGAAAAGAGCGGCGAGCCCGGGGCCACGCAGGAGACTCCGTCCCCGGACAGCCCCGGCAGCGAGGAGACGCGGTCCCAGGACGAAGGGCAGCGGTCCAGCGAGCCAGAAGCCAGCGGCGCCGACCAGCCCGCAGCCAGCCCCCCGCCCTCTCCGGCGGGACCGCCGCCCGATCTGCGGTTGCTGCTCTGGGTCGGGATCGCCGTCGGGGCGCTCGCTGTGCTCTACGCGCTGGCGCGGTTGATCCCGGCGTTCGGCCGCTTCCTGCGCAAGCTGGTCAACCTGCGCCTGGATCTGCTCTCACCTGCGCGCGCGCTGTTGGGTCGGCTGTCGCAGTTCTGGAGGCGGCTGTTCAAGCGGGGGGAAGCTATCGACGACGACCCGGCCGCAGCGCTGCCCAGTGACCCGCTCACCAATCCCTTCGCCGACCGGTCGCTGCTCGAGCGTCTCTCGCCGAGCCTGGTGGTTGAGCACAGCTATCACGCGCTGCTGCGGTATGCCGAGCTGAAGGGGTGTCAGCGGCGGAAAGACCAGACACCCCTGGAGTTCCTCCGCGGACTTCCCGAAGGACTCTGTGAGGTGAAGGACGAGTTCACCGTGGTCACCCGGCTCTACATCGAGGCGGCGTACACCGGAGCGGAGTTGCCGGTCGCCGCGGTTGAGCAAGTGCGCCCGGTGTGGGACAGGCTGGAAGGGCTGGTGCAAGCGCTGCGCAAGTGAGCGGCGCTTGCGGCTGGACCGGAGCATACGCTCAGGGAAGGTTCTGAGAGCCGCCGGGCGAACCCGTGTCGGCCTACGAATCCAGGCGAGCCCATGATCACTTGCCCGCGCTGCGACTACGAGAATCCGCCTGCGACGCTGCTGTGCCGGGACTGTGGCGCGCGGCTCCGGTCGCCCGCGCCACGCGCCGAGACGCCTCCCTCGCCGGGCGCGGAGTCCCTTCCACCGGAGCCGGGCCCCCTCGTGCCCGACCCCAGTCCCCGGCTGTTCTCCCCGTGGCGCCTGATGTGGTTGGGGACGGCGATTGTCCTCGCCTCTCTGCTACTCGCCCTTCTGCTGTCACCCCCACGGAAGACCTTGGTGAAGCTCCTGCCCGGAGCGATCCGTGAGTTGGCGAAGCGGTCTCCGGACTCCGGCAAGGGCGCGGCCAAGCGACCTAAGTACCCCGCGGGCGCTCCCTCAACATCGTCCCCTACCAGCTCAGGCCGTCGGCCCCCGCGGAGGTCATCCGGGCCAAGTGTCTACTTGGGTGACTATGGGAACTGGTACCACCGGGAGGAATGCCGCCGACTCGTCCGGTACAAGAAAGCCGTCTCCCGCCAAGAAGCCCTCGACCGGAACCTCAAGCCCTGCCCGGAGTGCCAGCCGCCGTGAGACCGGAGAGGCTCAGGCCCCCCGTCGCGACCCACGCCGCCGGCTCGGGCCCAAAAGAGACGGCCCAGCCTCGAGCCCCGTGACCGCCCGCTTGGCGGCCTCTTGCTCCGCCTCTTTCTTGCTGCCGCCTCTGCCCCGCCCCAAGAGCGTACTGGCGACGCTTACCTCGACGACGAAGGTCTTGCTATGGTCCGGACCTTCCTCGCCCACGACCTCATACGTAGGCGTGCCCTGGGCGCGGCTCTGGGTGAGTTCCTGGAGCCGGCTCTTGTGGTCGTGGCTGCCAACGTGGCTGCCCTGGACCTCGATGTCCTCTCCCAGGTGGCGGAGCACGAACTGGCGGGCGGCGTCGGTGCCGACGTCGACGAGGATGGCGCCGATGATCGCTTCGAGCGCATCGGCCAGGACGGAGGCACGGTCGCGGCCCCCGCTGGCATCTTCCCCTCGGCCCATGAGCATCTGCTCGCCGACCGACAGCTTCCTGGCCACCTGGCACAGTGCCGGCTCGCTGACGACCGCGGCCTTGATCTTCGTCAGTTCGCCCTCGGGGAGCTCGGTATAGCGGTGGTACAGGTACTCGCTGACGGCAAGCCCCAACAGGGCGTCGCCGAGGAACTCCAAACGCTGGTTGGATTCGGCGTCCTCCTCGTGGGCCTCGCCGAGGTAGGAGGGATGGGTGAGTGCCAAGTCCAGCAGCTCCGTGCTGGGGAACGTCACCCCTAACTGGCGCTGGAACTGCAGCAACTGCGCCGTTCGTTCAGGTGACCGCTGGGAATTGGGAGAGGGGCTCATCAGGTGAAGACCGTCCGGGAGTACAGGAGTGGCGCTATGCCGGCGGGCGGGTCACTGCCAGCACGGCGTTGTGACCGCCAAACCCGAATGAGTTCGACAGCGCAGCTCGGATCTCGGCCCGGCGCCCGAGATCCGGAACGTAGTCCAAGTCGCAGAGGGGGTCCGGGTGTTCGAGGTTGATCGTGGGAGGCAGAACGCCCTTCTCGATGGCCTTCAGCGTGGCGATCAACTCCACAGCTCCGGAGGCGCCCAACAGATGCCCGGTCATCGACTTGGTGGAACTGACGGGAATGGACTTTGCCCGCTCACCGAACACTGCTTTGAGGGCGGCAGTCTCGGAAGAATCGTTCAGCTCCGTGGAGGTGCCATGGGCGTTGACGTAGTCTACGTCCTCCGGTTGTAGCCCGGCGGTGCGGAGCGCTTCGCGGATGGCGCGAATGGCGCCTTCGGCATCGGGAGACATGGCAGCGATGTGATGGGCGTCGCCGGTGGCGCCGTATCCAGCCAGCAAGCCGTAGATCCGTGCCCCCCGAGCCTGAGCGTGCGAGAGCGCCTCCAACATCACAATCCCCGCTCCCTCGGCCATGAGGAAGCCATCTCGCTCGGCATCGAACGGCCGGCTGGCCTTTGCGGGCTCGTCGTTTCGGCGCGTCAGGGCCTTCATGTTGCAGAACCCGGCCACGGCGGTACCCGCGATGGCGGCCTCAGTGCCGCCGGCAAGCGCGGCGAGGGCGCGGCCGCTCTGGATGTACATGGCCGCCGTACCGATGGCGTGGCCCGCACTGGCGCACGCGGTGACGACGCCGATATTGGCCCCCCGGGCGCCGAACACGATGGAGACTTGCCCTGCCGCCATGTCGCCGATCATCATCGGGACGAGGAACGGAGACACGCGCGTAGGACCCTTCTCCAACAGCACGCCGTGCTCATGCTCGAACGTCTTGATGCCACCGATCCCCGAGCCGATGATGACGGCGACGCCGTCTCGGGTCGACTCGTTGAGCGGGAAGCGCGCGTCGTCCAACGCCATTCCTGACGAGGCGACGGCGAACTGAATGAACCGATCCAGGCGGCGACCCACCTTGCGGTCCATGAAGTCCGCCGGGTCGAATCCCTTGACCTCCCCAGCGATCCGCGTCGGGTAGTCGGTGGGGTCGAACTGGGTGATGGGGCCCGCACCCGACGTGCCCGCACAGAGGGCCTGCCAGTAGTCTTCGACGTTCAGACCGAGGGGGCTCACGCACCCCATTCCGGTGATTGCGACTTGTTCCATGGTGCGTGGAAAGTGTGTTTTGCTTGAGGCATCGACGCCTGCGGAGGCTGTCTTCGCGGCAGCGTCGCTGCCGCGAAGACAGCCTCGTCGTTGCGGTCCACCGGCCGGCTGTGTCCTCAATGACGCAACACGGGAGACCGCACCGGCGAGGGCGTTCGGAGGGGTGGGGCGTCAGTCTTCGACGCGCGCGTTGATGTAGACCACGGCTTCCGAGACGGTGGTGATTTTCTCGGCGTCTTCGTCGGGGATCTCGATGTCGAACTCCTCCTCGAGCCGCATGACCAGTTCGACGACGTCCAACGAGTCCGCGCCGAGATCGTCGACGAAGGTCGCGTCCTCGGTCACCTGATCCGCGTCGACGCTAAGTTCGTCGATCACAATCTCTTTGACTTTGTCCAGAATGCCTTCTGCCATTGTGTTGGGTTCCTCCCTGCAGAGATTCGTCTCTGTGTGCTGGTTCTCTCTCTGCGCAATGCGCAGAATGTCAGGATAACACGGAGCCGCGCGGCGAACACCCCCCGCGCGACGCAAAGTTGGGGCCGCGGCCGCAATGGCACGCGCCGGGTACCTACATCACCATGCCGCCATCGATGTGGAGGACTTGCCCGGTGATGTAGGAGGCCGCGGGCGACGCCAAGAAGCAGACAACGTCCGCCACGTCCTCCGCGGTGCCCGGCCGGTTCAAGGGAACCTGGCTCAGCATTTGGTCGCGGGCTTCGGCCGATAGCTTCTCGGTCATCTCGGTGGCGATGTACCCGGGAGCGACGGCATTTGCCCGGATGCCCCGCGAGCCGAATTCCTTCGCGATGGACTTGGTGAGACCGATGATGCCGGCCTTGGAGGCGGCGTAGTTGGCCTGACCGGCATTCCCCATCACGCCGATGACCGAAGCGACACTGATGATGGCGCCGCTCTTCTGCTTCAGCATGAGGCGCGCCACGGCGCGGGTGCAGTTGAACGTGCCGGTCAGGTTCACTTTGAGCACCCGGTCCCACTGCTCGTCCGACATGCGGAGCAGGAGTGAGTCATCGGTGATGCCGGCATTGTTCACCAGGATATCGAGACCGCCAAAGGCTGTCTGGACTTTCTTCACTGTGGTCGTAGCGGCCTCGGAGTCCACGACGTTACACTGGAATACCTCGGCTCGCCGGCCCAGTTCACGGATCGCTGGCGCGACTTCCTGCTCGGCGCCCTCGGTGAACAGATCGCAAAGAGCGAGGTCGGCACCCTCGCGGGCCAGTCTCAGGGAGATCGCTGCCCCGATGCCTCGGGAGGCGCCGGTTACCAGGGCGATTTTTCCTTCTAGCTGCAAGCTCGTTTCCTCTCTTCCTCACGAGTCCGAGGCAACGCAACGGACTTCGTGTCGGTCTATGCGTCAGCGTGACAGGCGGCCACCGTCGCCTCCAGGGACTTCGTGTCCTGTACGTTGCAGACTTGGGCGTCGCGGTGGATCTTCTTCACCAAGCCCGAGAGCACCTTGCCCGGGCCGACTTCCACAAAGATCGTGACACCAGCTTCGAGCATCGCGCGAACCGTGTCCTCCCACAAAACGTGGGACGTCATCTGCCGCGACAGCGCCTGCCGGAGATCCGCCACGGCCGTTGTCGGCACGCCGATTGCGTTGGGCACTACGGGCGTCCTCGGTTCGGCAAGGGTAACCTTCTCTAGCGCAGCCGTCAACTCCTCGCCGGCAGCTTTCATCAGCTCGGAGTGGAACGCCCCGCTCACCGGCAGTGCCACTGCGCGCTTCGCGCCGAACTCGGGGGCCCGTCGAACGGCCTCCGCAATGGCTTCCGGTGAGCCTGAGATCACCGTCTGATCCGGCGCGTTGAAGTTCGCCGGCTGGCAAACGCCCGACTCGCTGACGGCGTCGCACAGCCGAATCACGTCGGCGCGGGCCCCTCCGAGCACCGCAGCCATCGAGCCTTTGGGGGCTTCGTGCATCAGGCGGGCGCGAAGCGCCACCAACTCGAGTGCGTCCTCGAAACCAAGCACCTCGGCGGCGACGAGGGCAGCATACTCGCCGAGGCTGTGACCGGCGACAATGGCGGGCAGTACCTCCCGCTGCCGCAGGACTCTACAGCACGCCACCTCGAAGGTCAACAGCGCGGGCTGCGCGTGCAGCGTCAGCGTCAGTTCTTCCTGCGGTCCCTCGAAGCAGAGCCGCGAGAGCGCGAACGGCAGGCGCGCCTCAGCGGCATCGACTGTCTGGCGGAAGAGCGGCTCCGCGTCGTGCAGCTCGCGACACATGCCGACAGTCTGCGACCCTTGTCCGGGGAAGAGGAATGCAATCATGGGGGAACCACCTGGGATTCTGAGGCAGGTCGGGGGCGGCCGCCTTACCAGCGGAGCACGCAAGAACCCCACGTCAACCCCGCCCCGAAGCCGCAGCAGACCACTGTGGCACCGGGGAAGACGAACCCTTCGTCCTGCGCCTCGTCCAGCGCGATTGGGATGGAGGCGCCCGACGTGTTCCCGTACCGCTGGACGTTGACGTAGACCTTTTCGCGGGGGATGCTGAGACGCTTCATCGCCGCGTCGATGATCCGCAAGTTCGCCTGGTGGGGCACGAAGCAGTCCACGTCGGCACCGGTCAGCCCGCACCGGCTCAGCGCGCGCTCCGCCGACTCCCCTTGGATCCGCACGGCGAACTTGAAGACCTCGCGCCCGTTCATGGCGATGTAGTGCTTGCCCTCGGCGACGGCTTCCGCGGTGATCGGGAGCTTGGAGCCGCCAGCGGGAACCATCAAGAGCGGGCCGCCCGCCCCGTCCGAGCCCAGATCCCAGGCCAGCAACCCGTCGCCCGGCTCGCAGGCGGTCATGACCGCAGCGCCCGCGCCATCGCCGAAGAGGACGCACGTGGTGCGGTCCTTCCAGTCCGTGATTCGCGAGAGCAGGTCGACGCCGACCACCAGGACGGTGTCGCACCCGCCCGATTGGATGAACTGCGCCGCCGTGGTCAGGGCGTAGATGAAGCCGGTGCAGCCGGCCTCCAGGTCGAAGGCGCCGCACTTGGCGCCGAGCTTGTTCTGCAGGAGGCAGGCGGTAGCAGGGAACGGGTGGTCGGGGGTCAACGTCGCCACCACGATCAGGTCCAACTGGTCGGCCGAGACCTGCGCCCGGGCCAGCGCCTTCTCGGCGGCCTCATGTGCAAAGTCGATGGCGGAGAACTCGGGTGGGGCAATCCGGCGCTCCTCGATGCCGGTCCGTTCGCGGATCCACTGATCCGTGGTGTCTACTCGCTTCTCGAGGTCCTGATTGGTCACGATCTGGGCCGGCACGGCGGAGGCCACCGAGGCGACACGGGCGCCTCGAACACATTGAACCTGCGTCACGCCGGGGCCGTTGGGTTGCGTCACTTCGCTCATTCGTTGCTCCTGCGGGTCTGTGACTGCTGCTGCGACAAGGGGACTCTATCTTAGCCTGCGAGGGGTACGGCGAGAAGCGTCGGTCACGATTCGACCACGGCCGCCACCGGCGATTCCGCAGGTGGCTGGAGCGCCTCGGAGACCATGGACTCGCGAAGCGTCTCGACCAGCTTGCTCTCTACGGCGAGCGCAGCACAGCGAACCGCGTTCGCGACGGCGCGGCTGTTGGAGCTGCCGTGGGCGATGATACACACGCCGTTGATCCCCAGTAGGGGCGCGCCGCCATACTCGGCGTAGTCGAGCCGCTTGGCGAACCGCTTGAGACCGGGACGCAGGATGAGCGCTCCGAGCTTGGCGCGCCAGGTGCTGGTCAGTTCCGCCTTCAGGGAGCGCACAAAGAACTCGGCAAAGCCCTCCGCCGCCTTGAGCACCACATTGCCCACGAACCCGTCGCACACGATCACGTCGGCGAGCCCGTACGCGATGTCGCGCCCCTCAACATTGCCGACGAAGTGGAGCGAGCTGTCGCGAAGGAGGTTGTGGGCTGCTTTGGTGATGCGGTCGCCTTTGGTCTCTTCCTCCCCGACGCTGAGCAGCCCGACGCTCGGCTTTGGCCGGTCCATCAGTTTCTCGGCGTAGACGCTTCCCATCTGCCCGAACTGGAGGAGGTTGGAGGGGCGGCAGTTGACATTGGCGCCGGCGTCCAAGAGCAGGACATTGCCTTCGAGGCTGGGAAGCATGGCAGCGATGGCAGGGCGATCGACGCCCTTCAGGCGGCCGATGAGCATGGTGCCGGCTGCCATGGCTGCGCCGGTGTTGCCCGGCGACACCATGGCGTCGGCTTTCCCGTCGCGCACCAGCCGAGCTGCGACCGCAACGGAGGAGCCTCGCTTCTGCCGCAGGGCCGCAAGCGGCTCTTCATCCATGTGGATGACATCACTCGCGTGCTCGACGGAGACGCGGTCGGGGGGAGAGGTCTCTTCGAGGTGCTCGTGGATCTCCCGCTCATGCCCCACGAGGATGACGTGGAGGTTGGGGTGCGCTGCCGCTGCGGCCAGTGCGCCGTCGATAATGGGCCCGACGCCGGCATCCGAACCCATGACATCGACTGCGACTCTGCTCATCTTGGTGGGGTGTCTCTTCGAGGCGACCGTTGTAGAGCGAGCTGGACCACGGTCGGCCGAACGCCTGAACCGCGCGCGGTCGCCCTGCCCCGGTCCAGCCTCAGGCAAGGGAGGAACTTGGCCGCAACGCCGACACTTCGCACGCGGCAGAGCGTGTTCTGTCTCACCGGTCGTGCGTGTCGGGTCCGCCTGTTTGGCTTGGGATGCCTACTTGTGGTGCTTTTCCTTGACCTTGAGGACTTGGTGTCCCTGGTATTGACCGCAGCCCGCGCAGGCGCGGTGGGAGTGCGTCATTGCTCCGCACTGCGGGCAACGGGTCGCGGCCTTCGCCGTGATCTTCCAGTGACTGCGTCGCCGGTCGCGGCGGCACGTAGACATCTTTCTCTTGGGTAGTGCCATGGAATCTCGTTCCTTACCTGGCGCTGAGCCAGTCGGTTGAGGTGCTTGCGGGCGCCCGGCAACACGCTCCGGCTGCTGGGAGCAAGCAGGCTATGCGCGCCGCCATTGAGCCAATGCGCCCAGTCGGGGGTCGGTATTGGCCCCTTCGCATCGGCACGTCTCAGTATTCAGGTTCTGTCCACAGCCGGCGCACAGCCCGCGGCACTCCTCCGAGCACACGGCGTGCATCGGCAACGCAAGGACCAGCGCCTGCCCGACCAGTTCCGCCAAGTTGGCGCCGCTGGGAGAGAGCACGGCGGCCAGGTCGAGTTCCATTTCAACGGGCTTGCCAACGAGCACCGCCTCCACAAGGGAGAGCGGCGCCTGTGCCTCGATCTCCCCTGTGACGGGAAGCTCGAGCGGAGTCAGGCACCGCGAGCACACCCCCTGCAGGACAGCAGTGGCCTGACCGCCAAACACCAACTCCGTGCCGGTGTTGTACACGACAACCTCGCCGGCAGCCGTTCCGTCGAACTGCGCCCCTGGAATCGGGGCCGGAGCGAAGTCGAGAGGAATCGCCCAGCGCTTTCCCGTCTCCTCCACGATGTCGGTGAGGTCGAGGATCACCACCATCACCTCCGAGAACGCGTCTCGCTCCGTCGCTCCGCCGCGGGTGGAAAGGGTAGGAGCTGTGCCGGTCGCACACGCACGGGGGGGGGGAACCGCCGCAAGCGCTGGCGTGCACGCGACCGGGCTTTCCGGTAACAGGTGCAAGTAGCGCAAAGGGGGCGGCCCAGCGACCCCATCCGCTCGTAGCGAGGAGTTCATTCGGCCGACGCCCTCGGTCTAACCTCAAGCGGGCCGGCGAAACGCGAACAAAGTAGTATAGCGACGCCACCCCTCTTTGTCAATGAATCGCGGCGCTCCATTGACACGAGGAGCCGAGGGGCGAGTGGTCAGCGCCGCCGACCTCCCTCCCCGCGCAATGGTAGAAAGGTTGTATTGTCCACTGTAAGTCCACTGGGCTGATGACACTCTGCGGGAGGCATTGCGGCGCGATGACAGACATGACTCGACGGAGTTTCCTCAGAACGGCCGCTGTCGCTGGAGCTGGCGTGGCGGCGCCGTACTATGTCCCGAGCCGGGCGTTCGGCGCCAACGACCGCCTAGTGATGGGGTTCATCGGCGTCGGCGGGAGGGGCTACGGGCACTTTCGCTCCTACCTGGGCAGCGATGTCTGCGACATTGCCGGGGTGTGCGATGTCTACGAGCCGCACCGCGCGCGGGCGCAGAAAGACGCGGGTGACAAGTGCACTGCGTACACCGACCACCGGGAGCTGTTGGATCGCGCCGACATTGACGCCGTGGTTGTGGCCACGCCCGATCACTGGCACACGCTGGTCAGCATTCACGCGTGCCAGGCGGGCAAGGATGTCTACTGCGAGAAGCCGCTCACACTGTTCATTACTGAGGGGCAGGAACTCATCAAGGCTGTTCGGCGGTACGGGCGGGTGTTCCAGACAGGCAGCCAGCAGCGCTCTTCCGGGGAGTTCCGGCAGGCGGTCGAACTCGTGCGCAACGGCTACATTGGCAAACTACAGGCGGTGAAGGTGGGCATCGGCGGTTCGCCCTCCTGCGGGTGGGAGCCCAACCAGGACCCGCCCGCCGGGTTGGACTGGAACCAGTGGCTGGGCCCGGCCCCCGTCGCGCCCTACACGCCCAGGCGGTGCCTCGGCAGCTTCCGCTGGTTCTGGGATTACTCCGGCGGCATGATGACCGACTGGGGTCATCACATGAATGACATCGCCCAGTGGGGGCTCGGCGCCGACGGCACCGGCCCCGTCGAAATCGACGGGTGGGGCAAGTCGCCGGCGGAGGGCATCTTCGAGACCTTCACCGACTTCGAGATGAAGTACACCTACGCCAGCGGCATCGTGTCCAACTGCTCCAATCGCCACCGCGGCGGGGTGACGTTCGAGGGCAGCGACGGTACCGTTTTCGTCACCCGCGGCGAGCTGGAGACGGATCCGCCCGAGTTGCGCAACCTGGAACTCAAGCCCGACGATCTCCACCTCCCCCGCCCGCGCGGCGGGCACAAGGGAAACTGGCTGGAGTGCCTCAAGACCCGCGAGCGCCCCATCTGCGATGTCGAGATCGGGCACCGATCGGTCAGCGTCTGCCATCTCGGCAACCTCTCCGCCCGCCTGGGCCGCAAGCTCAAGTGGGATCCGGTGAAGGAGCTGTTCGTTGGCGACGACGAGGCGAACCGGTGGCTTTCCCGACCCTACCGCGCTCCTTGGCACCTCTGAGCGCCGTCTGCCGCAGTGCGGCTGCGACTGCTCGGGGCGCGAACTTCCCGCTTACCGAAGGTGATCCGATGAAGACACTCGCGTCCTTCCTCCTCGCTACAGCGCTGCTATCTGCCGGGCCGCTCCGGGCGGAGCTGAGCCCGGAGGCGCAGACCGCCTTGACGAAGCTCCAGAGCCAGGACGTGGACGAGCGGACGGCGGCAGTGGAAGCCCTCGCGCCGCTGGGCGCGGCCGTCGTGCCTGCGCTGTGCGCGCTGCGGGGTGACGAGGACCGCACCGTCGATCTGTGGGCACAGCGCGCGCTGGAGGCGGTTTGCCATCTCGCCGCGACTCCAGGCAACACGGCCCGGCAGGAGGTTGCCGACGCGCTGGTGACCCAACTGGCGGTTCCTCGCGCTCCTGCCCTCGGCGAGCACCTTCTGCTCATGCTGTCGTTTGTGGGCGGCGATGCGCAGGCGGCCGCGCTGAAGCCCTGGCTGCTAAGGGGTGAGCTGCAGGAGCCGGCCCGGCGGTGCCTTGTCCGGCTTCCCGGCAAGGCGGCGACCCAGGTGCTCACCGACGCGCTCGACGGCGCCTCGCCGGAGTTGCGGGTGGCGCTGCTCACTGCCCTTGCCGAGCGGGGCGACCTCGGTGCCCTGGACCGGGTTCGACAGTGCCTCAAAGACCCGTCCAGTCAGGTGCGCGCGACGGCGCTGTTCGCGCTCTCCCGACTGCCTGCGGCAGACTCGGAGCCGCTCCTGCTGGCGCAGTTGACGGCGGCCGACGCGGCGGAACGTCAGGCAGCCCAGGAAGCGTACCTCCGACTGGCTGACGCTCTGCTCGACGCCGGCGACAAGGTCACCCCGGGGCAGATGTACCGACGAGTCTCGCAGCGAGGCGCCCTGCCGCTGCCCGTTCGCGCGGCCGGTCTCCTCGGCTTGGCCCGGACCGGTGGCGCTGATTCGCTCTCGCTGCTGTTGACCTCGCTGTCCGACAAGGAACCGAGAATCCGGCTCGCCGCTCGCCAGGCGTTGATCGACCTGGACGCGCAAGGGGTCGCCAAGGAGGTGGCGCTGCGGCTGCCGGAGGCGGCTCCGGAATTCCGTGTGGAGCTGCTGGATGTTCTCGGTCTGCGCGGCCGGCCGGAGGCGACGCCGGTGCTGGTCGCCGCGCTGAAAGACCCCGACGCGGCAGTCGTGTCGGCTGCCCTCGACGGAATCGGCAGGCTCGCAGACCCGACGGCGGCCCCGGCGCTGGTCCTGCAGGTCAAACAGAACGAGGCGGTTCGCTATGGCGCCGTGAGTGTGTTGGGGCGCCTCCCGGGCGCCGAAGCGACCCAGGCGATCCTCGAGGGCTTGGCGGGCGCTCCGGCCGAGGTGCGCGCGCTCCTGCTGGGTGCGCTCAAGCGGCGGGACCCGAAGCTGGTCACCGCCGTCCTGCTGGATGCGTTGGCAGACCAGGACGAAGGCGTTCGGCAGGCGGGGGAAGACGCCCTGGCCACGCTGCCGCCAGACGCCGTGCGCGGCCCGGCGGTTGCCCGGCTCGACAACAGCCCAACTGTTGCGAGGGCTTCGCTGGTCCGCGTGCTCGGCCGAGCGCCTGAGCCGGGGCTGCTGCTGACCTTCCTGTCTGCCGCGAAGTCGCCCGACGAAGCCCTCGCGCTGGCGGGCGTCGAGGCGCTGGGCAGGTTGGGCGACAAGTCGACCGCCGGGCTGTTGGCCAACTTGGCGGAGAACGGTTCCGAGCCGCTCAAGGCGCCGGCGGTGCGCAGCTACATTCAGGTGGGCGACAAGCTGCAGACCGCCGACGAAGCCGGTGCCCTGGCGATCTACCGGAAAGCCCTCAAGCTGGCGCCCACCGACGAAGAACGCAAGCTGGCCCTGAACGGCCTCGGCGAGGTGGGCAGCCCGGAATCGTTGCCCGACCTGCTGCCCTACCTCGAAGCGGGTCCCCTGCGCGCCCAAGCGGCCGCGGCGTTGTTCCCGGTCAGCGAGAAGCTGGTGGAGGCCGGCGACCGTGCCGGCGCCACCAAGCTGCTCCTGCAAGTGGTGAAGTACTCTACCGACCGCACGGTGCTCAACCCGGCCCTCGCCAAGCTGCGAGACCTCGGCACCATTGTCGACCTTGCCGCCGACGCCGGGTTCGTCGCCAACTGGTGGGTCTGCGGCCCAGTGGGGAAGCGGGGCGACCTGAAGGCAGCCGACGTACTGGATCCTGCGCAGCCCGTCGACTTGGTCGGCAAGCTGACCGTCGGAGAGACGGACTTCCCCTGGCGATACGCCTTGGTTCAGGACCCGTTGGGCATGCTGGACCTCACGGCCGCCGTCGCCCAGCAGGACAACGTGGGCTGTTACGCGTATGCAGAACTCACCTCGCCGACAGCGCAACCGGTGTTGCTGAAGGTCGGCAGCGACGACGACTTCGTGTGCTGGCTCAACGGCGTCAGGGCGGGCGAGTACCTGGGTGACCGCGCCTGGGGCGTCGATCAGACTACCCTCGAAGTCACCCTCAATCCAGGCGTGAACACGCTTCTGGTGAAGGTGCTCAACGGCGGCGGTGGCTGGGCGTGCAGCGTACGCGTCACCGACCGGAACGGCGAGCCCCTCCGGCTCCGGCAGCTCACCAACAAAGACCTGCTCGCCGTCAGCGGCCTGGTCACCGACTGGTGGGTGGTCGGCCCGCTGAGCACCCGGCAGGCGCTGCTGAACCACGATCTGCTGGACCCGGCCGCCGAGGTCGACACGGTCAAACCGGTTGCAGACGGAGACACGGTATGCGCGTGGAAGTACGCCCCCGTGACCGACCCCGCCGGGATGCTTGATCTCCAGGCGACGCTCGCCCGCAAGAACGACGTCGGCAGCTACGCCTACGCCGAAATCACCTCGCCAGCCGAGCAGCCCGCCGTGATCAAACTCGGTAGCGACGACGACTTCGTGTGCTGGCTCAACGGCAAACAGGTGGCCGAGTGCCACGACCCTCGCCCGTGGGCGCCCGACCAGAATAGCGCCGAGGTCACGCTCAAAGCCGGCCGCAACACCCTCCTCCTCAAAGTCCTCAACGGCGGCGGCAACTGGGCCTGCAGCGCCCGCTTCACCGACCGCGACGGGAAGCCGCTGAAGTTGGGCGAGAAGACGGGCGGAGAGTAGCAGGCAGTCGCCAAGGGAGGCCAGCGTCCGGTAACTCTGACTGCCGGGCCTGGCGGGTCGAGCAGAAGGGCGCTTCGTTGCCGACTTGCCGGCCGGCACGCCGAGTGGGCTGACGAGGGGCCAACGGGAGCCGTCCTGCGGCCCTGCCACAGAGTGAGGGAGAAGCCGTGCCCCGTTCCACCGCCGCCAGAGCGATCTTCGCCAGCGCCGTCACCGCGGGCTTGATGACGGTATTCGAGTGCGCCAAACAGACCTTCCACCGAGACATCACGGTTTGGGAGTCGCACCTCTCGACCATCGTCTTCAGCGCGCTCGTCGCTTTGGGGGCGACAGCACTGATCCTGCGCTCCCAGGCCAGGCTGCATGACCGGGCTCCCCGAGAACTGCAGGCAAGGACTCAGACGGAGCAAGCGTTGCAGGAGGGCGAACAGCGGCTGCGGACCATCATGGAGTCCATCCAGGCGGGCATTGTCATCGTCGACGCAGAGACACACCTGATTACCGACGTGAACAGAGCCGCGGCCGAGATGATCGGGGGACCCCGGGAGGAGATCGTGGGCAGGCTCTGCCACCGCTATATCTGCCCTGCCGAACAGGGACGCTGCCCGGTGACGGACTCAGGCGAGGAGGTAGACGCCACAGAGCGGGTCTTGCTCACCGCCAATGGCGCACGACTCCCCATACTCAAGACCGTCACCCGCGTGACCCTGGACGGGCGTCCACATCCTGGAGAGTTTCGTGGACCTCACCGAGCGCAAGCGGGCAGAGGAGGCGCTCCAGCACGAGACGGCCAAGCTCTCCTCCATGATCTCCGGTATGGAGGAGGGCGTCGTCTTCGCCGACGCCGACGGTGTCGTGGTTGAGGTCAATGCTTCTTCTGCCGGTTTGTGGGGAAGAGCCGAGACGAGATTCTCGGGCTGCGGATCGAGGACATCCACACCGGCCAGATTCTCGCCAACGTCAGCGGCCAGATCGAGGCGTTTCGGGCCCACCCGGGGTCACCACCGTACGTGCTGCAGCGGCCGTTGGGTGGGGCCGAGGTCGCCTTGCGGATGCAGCCCATCTACCGCGACGGGGCATATGACGGCGTTGTGTTCAACGTGATCGACCTATACCCGCGAAGGTTGGGAACACACCGAAGTGGAAGTTCGCGGAACTTCCCCGGCAGGCGTGCAGCAGACGTAGGACAGAGGGTATTCTCCCAGACGGAGCCGAAGTCGCACCGGGACTTCGGTGTGTTCCCAACCTTCGCGGGTATAACCGAGTACGTCCACGCTCAGAAGCGAGCCGAAGCCGCCAGCCGGGCCAAGAGCGAGTTCGTCGCCAACATGAGCCACGAGATCCGCACCCCGATGAACGGCATCTTGGGAATGACCGACCTGGCGCTCGACACCGACTTGACACAGGAACAGCGCGAGTACCTCGCGTTGGTCAAGCAGTCCGGCGAGTCGCTGATGCAGATCATCAACGACATCCTCGACTTCTCCAAGGTGGAGGCCGGGAAGCTGGAGTTGCTGTCTCTGCCCTTCAGCCTCCGCGAGTGCGTCGGCGATACCCTCAAGTCCCTGGCGTTGCGCGCTGCCGAGAAGAGCCTGGAGCTGCTCTACGAAGTCGCGCCCGAGGTCCCGGACAGCCTCTCGGGCGATCCCGGCCGGCTGCGGCAGGTTCTCGTCAACCTCATCGGCAACGCCCTCAAGTTCACCCTGGAGGGTGAGGTCGGCGTGAGCGTGACCCTTGAGGAAGAGTCGCCCGACCGGGCTCAGCTTGCCTTCGAGGTGCGCGACACCGGCATCGGCATTCCTGCCGAGAAGCAGGCGCTGGTCTTCGACGCCTTCACTCAGGCCGACAGCAGCGCCCCCCGGAACTTCGGTGACACGGGTCTGGGGCTCTCCATCTCCTCCCAGCTTGTCGGCCTCATGGGAGGGGCGGTCTCCCTGGAGAGCGAAGTCGGGCGCGGGAGCGTCTGCCGCTTCACCGCGTGGTTCCGGAACGCCGAAGCCACCCCGGCGATTGGCGAAACAGCCTCGGTGGACCTCTCTTCCTGCCGCGTCCTCGTGGTGGATGACAACTCCACCAACCGGCGCATCCTGCAGGACACGTTGCGAGGCTGGAACATGCCGGCCGTCGCCGTCGCCAGTGGCTCCGCGGCACTGGCCGAGCTGGAGCGGACCGCCGGTACCGACGAAGCCTACCGGCTCATGCTCCTGGATGCCATGATGCCGGAGATGGACGGCTTTACCCTCGCGGAACGGCTGCATGAGGCGCCCGACCTGGCGCCGGCCACGATCAGGATGCTCTCCTTGGGGGGAATGCGCGGCGACCTGGCCCGCTGCCAGGAGGTCGGCATTGCCGCCTGCCTGACCAAGCCGGTGTCGTCGAGTGAGCTGCGACGCGCGCTTGAGTCCCTGCTGGGCGGCGCTTCGGCGACCGCGCCGGTGGCGACGGTTGTGACCCGGCACACGCTCCGGGAGGTGGCTGCGCGCCTGCGGATTCTCGTGGCCGAGGATAACCGCGTGAACCAGATGTTCATGCAGACTCTGATCAGCAAGCTGGGCCATGAGGCAGTGCTGGCAGGGAACGGCAAGGAGGCCCTTGCCCTGCTGACCGCCCAGAACTTCGACCTGGTCCTGATGGATGTACAGATGC
This sequence comes from Armatimonadetes bacterium CG06_land_8_20_14_3_00_66_21, assembly GCA_002779825.1. Classification (GTDB taxonomy): domain Bacteria; phylum Armatimonadota; class Abditibacteriia; order CG2-30-66-41; family CG2-30-66-41; genus CG2-30-66-41. Next base: position 19,528 of record PEVN01000187.1, read on the forward strand.
CGGAGCTGGACGGCCTTGAGGCGACGGCCCGGATCCGCGCCCCGCAGTCCGCCGTCCGCAACCACGCCATTCCTATTGTCGCGCTGACGGCCCACGCCATGAGCGAGGACCGGCAGCGCTGCCTCGAAGCCGGCATGGACGACTACCTGTCCAAGCCGCTAAGCCCGAAGGAGCTGTTGGCAGCCCTTGAGAAACACACCCAGTCGGTCGAGACGCCACCCGCGCCCGAGACGCCGCGGGAGCCGGCCGTCTCCGCTCCCGTCAACCTCGTTCGCGCCCGCGAGCAGACCGCCGACGATGAGGAGTTCCTCGACCAACTGCTGACCATGGTGGCGCTAGAAGCGCACGCTGCGGCGGCCGGAATGCGCGCCGCGGCAGAACAGCGCGACGCCCCCTCGCTCCAGCGCCTGGCCCACTCCCTGAAGGGCGCCGCCGCCAACATCGCCGCGCCGCCGCTGTC
>PEVN01000037.1 GCA_002779825.1 Armatimonadetes bacterium CG06_land_8_20_14_3_00_66_21
TGCCACAGGGCCATACCGGCGAGCTCCCGCGCCTTGCCGACGGAAAGGCGCCCTTGGCCGTATGGGAAGACGGTCAACTCGGTCCTCAAGTCGCCCAAGCTGACCCGGGCGGAGTCCCGGATGTCTTGTGGGATCTCCAGGGTTGCGACGGCGCTCATGACGAGGGCTCCTGTTGGTGCCTCGCGGCACGGCTTCGGCAGTTGACCGGATAGCTTACTTGCCCAGGTGGCTCAAGCCAGCCCGCCGGATTGCGCCTCAGACTTGCGCAGGAACAGGGCAATCCCTTCCCGGATGCAGTCGGCGACCGACCGCCGCTGACGAGCGGCGATCCGCTGCAGACGCTGGTAGTTGTCCTCAGCAATAGGTCATGGTCAGTCCCTGCAATCAGTCCCAATCCGCCGCAAGCTGCTTCGCGGTTGTGAAGGTCGCCGAGCGCTCCTTCAGCATGGCGACCAACGCGGCGAACTGCTCCAACGCATAGTCGCCGCAGTTCTCGATGAGGAAGTAGTCCGGCTCCACCGCGCCCTCGCCGTAGTGCAGCTTCGCCGGCATCGGGACGAACTCCCACGGGTGGAAGTAGAAGCACAGCGCCACCGGCAGTCTCCGCTCGGACACGTAGCCGATGAAGTTGTCGATGTGCCGCATCAAGTCGCGGGCGCTCTTGTTGCGGAACAGCGGCCACTGGTCGCGGTCGCGGTGGTACTCGTCCGTGCTGTCGACGGTCATGTCGGCGAAGTTTGGGATCTCCAGCAGGCGCAGGTCGCCGGGCTTCGTCCAGTCTTCAGCGCTGGGATGGTAGGGCACCAACTGCTCTCCGTAGAAGTACAACGGGTAGGAGGCGTCGGCGACGTAGCCGAGGTCGTCGAGGGCGTTGACGACGGCAGTGCTGCCCCACAGCCTCGGGCAGCGGAAGGAGACCGGCTGCTCGCCCAGGCTTTCCGTCACCCATTCGGTCGCGACGCGCAGGCGGAAGGGCACTTCCTCGGGTAGCAGCGGCTTCACGCCGGGAATCTCGAAGAGCGGGTCACCGACGGTCTCATGATAGAGCGAGTGGCACCCGACCTCGTGACCCGCGCGGGCGATCGACTGCACCACCTCCGGGTGCAACCGGGCGGCGTCGCCGGTGAAGAAAAACGTCGCGGTAGCCTGCTGCCGGTCCAAGAGGTCAAGCAACTTCGGCGTGCCCTGCGTCACCCCCGCGTAGTACGGAGACCAACTGCCGATGTCGGTTTCCATGTCAAAGCCGAAGACGACGGTGAGGTTGTGCATGATGGTCAGCTCCTGCGGCAAGGACGAATGGCCCGCCGCGCGGCGGCACTGCTGCTGGAGCTACAGCTCAATGATCTCCAGGAACTTGTCCGACAACAGCTCGACGCCGGACTTGGTGATCCTGGCGCCGTCTTCCCAGCGAAGCCCGAAGGTCTTCGTGTAGAGGAAGGTGTCAACCTGAAAGACCATGTTCTCTTCCAGCAGGTAGTCGGAGCTGGACTCCATCCACGGCCGTTCGACTTCCATGAGCCCGATGGCGTGGCAGGGGCCGTAGAGCAGGCAGTCGCCGTAGCCCGTTGCCTTGACGAACTCCTCGAACTTGATGACCACCTCGGCGGCGGGCACGCCGGCCTTCATGTACTCCATGGTCTTGTAGTGGGCGTCGAGGCCGAACTGAACCAGCTCTCGCATCTTCTTCGGCATCTTCCCGAAGCAGACGGGTCGGCCGACACTGGACGAGTAGCCGCTCACCAAGGCGCCGATGTTGAGCTGAATCATCTCGCCCGGCTTCACAACCTTGGGGCTGGGGCGCCCAATGGCATGGGTGCTGCTGCGGCCGCTGAGCACGTAGGTCGGGTGACCTTCATACTCGGCGCCGTTGGCATACATGGCGGCCTGCGCCAGACCGACGATCTCCTGCTCCGTCATGCCCGGCTTCATCTTCCCGAGCACGTCGGCGGTGGCTACCTCGCTGATGCGGAAGGCTTCGCGCATCAGCTTTAGCTCCTGATTGCTCTTGATCTGCCGCCTCTCTACCAGCAGGTCGTCCGCCCGCACAACCTTCGCCTTGCCGGCGGCCTTCTTGATGGCGTTGTAGAGCGTCACCGGCATGACCGACAGACCGGCGATGCCGATCCGCTTCACCTCGCCGCCGCCGGCCACTTCCTGGAAGACGCTGCCAAACGTGTCGAGCTTGACGCCCGGATACTCCGGTTCCGCCGACTCGCGGTACTCGAGGATTCTGCGGATCTCCGCCACCTTGCTGCGGTCCCGGGCGAACGTCTCGCTCTCGGGGCCGATCAGCAGAATCGGCGCGCCCGACCGGCCGAGCGCCACGCCACCGGTCTCGAACAGCGGCCAGTAGTCGGACAGATAGCGGACGTTTGCCGGATCGGCCTCATCGCCGTGAGCGATGAGCACATCGAGGTCGGCGGCCTCCATCTTCTGTTGCAGCGTCGCCCACCGCTTTGCGAATTCGGACTTGGATATTGCCAGTTTCTGCGCCATGATCGAGACTCCTTACCTCGTGTTCGCCACTCCAGGGGTACAAGCGGATCTCGCCTGGGGTGCGATACGGTTGGTCTGGGGATGTGTCATTGCCTGTGAGTTCGCTGCCGGCACGGCCGTCTCCTTTGTCGTTGCACACAGACCGGCAATGACCGTGCCCCCGGCCTGCGCGACAAGGACAGCACCTGTTCCGGGCTTCGGCGCAGCGCGTCACTCGCAGGTCGGACGGATCAGACGGATCGGACCGATCAGACGGAGGGCGCTGGGCCCGTCACGCGTCCTCCTCGAACACCACCATCGCATATCCAGGAACAACTGGGACCCGGACGCGCACGTAGTCGTCGGCCGTCTCGAACGGCAGGTTCTCCCCGGAAGGCGCAAGGTAGACGCGCCTCGGCTGGCGTCCCTCAACGCGTAGCGCCACCGACACCTCCCGCACCTCGATGGGCTCTTCGACCATGTCCACGCTGGTGCCGCGTCGCTCGGGCACGTATGCAAGCACATGCGCCATCCGGCGGTTCGGCTGACTGGTGACCGTCACCCGACCGAAGGAGGGCAGCCCTTCCGTTTGCACCATCGGCTCCGGCAGCAGCTTCGCGAGCAGGTTCGCCACCAGTTGGCGCATCGGCACTGGAGCGTGGTTGCAGTAGGTGGTGAAGATCGGGTGGCTGACGTGGGCCACCGATTCCCGCAGCGTCACGGCGGGCCGGCCGGTGGGCTTGTCAGGCGGCATGTACATGAACCCATGTTCGCCGTCCCAATGCTTGTTGTAGTAGGGGGCACCGATCTCGGCCAGCACCTCGGTGCCGTCCTCGGCGGCGACCGCACTACCACGGTCGTAGAGCACGATTGGCATGTCGGGCATGCCCTTGGTGAGTCGGTCGCCAACCAAGAGGTACGCCGGGTTAAAGGGATCCTCGCCCTCCAGACGCAGACCCCACTCGGGGAGCACGAAGTCCCGCTTTGCGAGGTCCGCGCCCGACCATCCGGTGGACAAGATGGCGCCGCCTTCCTCCAGGTGCGCGCGGACCTTCGCGGTCGCTTCGTCGTCCAGCGTCACCAGGTCGGGCAGGACCAGCAGCCGGTAGCCCTCCCACGACCGCTTGTACGACACCACGTCGAACTGCTGCTTCAACTCGCAGAGGATCCGCGAAGCGCCCTTGAGCGCCGTCTGGCTGGCGCTGAACTCGGGGTGAACGTAGCAGAAGCCCGGTTCGGGTGCCACCACCGCAATCTCCGCCTCGGCTTGGGCGCCGTCCAGCCATGGCTCCAACTTCTGCAGTCGCCGGTAGACCCGCTCGATCAGGTCGAAGACGGCGTGGTTGATATCGCCGCGCGGGTGGAAGTGGTCGCCGACGGTGGTGCGCATCCCCATCGCCAGACCGTGCAGGCAGTCGTACTCCAGGCTGGCTTCAGTGCGGATGCCGCCGAAGTCGCCCCACGACCGATGGAAGCGTCCGGTCATGTTCAGCACCGGTTTGCCCAGTGTGCGCAGGAACCGGCCGTACAGCGGCAGCACTTCGTAGCCCCAACCGCCGGTGGGGAGGCACTCGTACTCCAGGTAGGTGCCGAGGTCTTGCTGGTACTCGTAGCCCACGCCGTTGAAGTAGAGCAGCAGGTCCGGTCGGATTGCCTGCGCCGCCTCGGCGACGCGCTGCGCCATTCGGACGCGGGAGAGGTTGGCGAACTCGCGGAGCTGGTAGTCGTCCGTCCAGTCGATCCCGCGCTCCTTCATCTCGCGGATGCACTCGACGCCCACGCACGGATGTTTGGTGCATGCAGTCGAGGAACAGCCCGGCGACGGGGTAGCCGCTGACGATCTCGCGGATCATCTCCACCGCGTGGTCGCCGTACTCAGTGTTGTAGCACATCATCCGGAAGAAGTGGTCCAGCCGGTTCGGCTTGTACGTGTAGCCTTCGGGGGTCAGCACGCACCAACCGCGGTTCAGCAGCGCCTCCTCGTGGCTCAGCCCCAGGTTGACGTAGGCGGTTAGTGCGATGTCGCGCTCCTGGCACGCCTCCGCCAGCTTGCCGAACAGGTCGTACTTCAGTGACGGATGGCGGATCCCGACCTTCGTGTCGTAGTAGGCCATGCCCAGGTTGCAGCGGGCATGGAAGACCACATAGTCGACGCCGCACGCCTTGATCCGGTCGGTGAACGCGTCGGCGTCGAAGCCCTCGCCCACATCCGGGCAGGCGGGCAGGGTGTGGACATCGTAGAAAAGGCACCACTTTGGGTTGTGCACAGGAGTTCTCCTTGTTGTCAGGACCTGTCGGTGCCGGGATCACTGGTGATTACACCGGCACTCCCTCTCGACGCACGTTCAAGACGAGCGGACTTGCACCAATGGGACCCTCCTCCAGGTGTGCCCGGGTGCTGACGGTCGTGGAGATCACGAGGTCTCGCGCGGACCCGACCTCCCACGCGAGGTCGCTGATTCGCTGGCGTTGCTCTGGGCTGACGTCCTCTACTTCAACGAATACGTCCAAGTCGGCATCCTGTTCCGCGTCACCCCTTGCCCGGGAGCCGAAGACCCAGACCTGGCGCACCCGAACAACGGCTGCAACGCGGCGGCGGAATTCCGGGGCGGTGATTCGGTCTGTTGGGCTGAGCACGAACGGTCCTCACCTCGACGTGGCAGCCATTGTACTGCTCGCGGTGTCGCAGCGACAGGGCCGCCGTCGCGTCCCTACCTCTCAGCCAGGGAGCCGCCGTTACCGAGAGCGGAACCCCACCCCGCTCACATACAGGTTGCGATCCAGCGGTGGCTGCCAGATGTCGTTGGTGAACTCTACCGTGACGGTGTGCTTGCCTTCGGTCAGGGAGTCGAGCGTTCCCACGGCGAAGACTCCGGTCGAAGCGGAGGCAAGCTCGACTTCGCCGACTACGGCACCGTCCACGGTCACTTTGGCCTTGCCGTAGACGCCGTCGGCCTCCTTGGCGTAGCCGCG
>PEVN01000207.1:0-19297 GCA_002779825.1 Armatimonadetes bacterium CG06_land_8_20_14_3_00_66_21
AACTGCAACGAGCCTATGAGCTTGCCTTTCACCCGCCGACGCTTGATCGAACCTGGGGGCAGATCAAGCGGGATGAGGTGGCAGACCCGGACGCGTTGGTCGAGTTGCTGAAGATGGCGCTTGATCTCCACCAAGCCCTGCCCGAGTCGGGGTACGCCTCTCACCGCGCTTTGCAGCGCCTGGCCCTGTACCAGGCGAACTCGCGGCAGTTCGGCACCGTCAGCTTCCTGCGCAACATCCTGAAGCGGCTGGGCGTCGAGACGACGTTCCCACACGGCACCGTGCCGGGGCACATGATTCGAGACATTGGATTGCCGCCGTTCTGCCGCCAGCGGACCGGCCCCAGCGGTGCCACCGCTCCGGGGCAGGAACGCTGACCGTGGTGGACTTCAGGTTCTGTTGGACCGGACGGGAAGGGGGAGCCAATGGATGTCATCAGCATCGCCGGACGCACCTTTGCGCTGTATCGCCGCAGCTTCGGGGTCTTCTATTGCGTGGCCGTGACGGCGGTGCTGGCGACCCCTCTGTTTCCCCTACTGAAGTCGCTGGTTTGGTATGTGGCCTCGGTCTGGATCAGAGCCCCCGGCGGGTCGGGCGTTCGGACTGCGCAGGCGGTCACCAAGGCCCTTAGCTGGGTCGCACACGGCGTGGTGTCGCTGCTCGGGTTGGCCGCGGTGGTCTTCGTCGCGGCGGAGATGGACAAGCGGCGGAGCGTGGCGGCACGGGAAGTGGTTACCCGCGTATTGAGGTCGTCTCCGGTATACTGGTGGACCGTGAAGTTCCTGCTGTCCGTCGGCCTGCTCCTTGCTTTGTACTGCGTCCCCTCGTGCATTGCCGGTCTGGCCATTGCTCGATGGATCGGGGAGAGTCCGGTCGCGGCATGGCAGAATCTGATGCTGGCCTGCCTTGTCTTCGGAGTGATGCTCTCTGCTCCCACGGCTGCCTGGGTCGTTGCGACACGGCTGCCCGCGCTACCGGCAGTGGTCCTTCAGGGACGTTCGCCTGGGAAGGCACGCGAGGTCACCCGCAAGCGCATGAAGGGCGCCCGTGTGCAAACGTTCGTGATATTCGCGGTTCTCATTGCGGGTCCAACTGCCATGCCACTTCTCGGGTTCTCTATTGGGTCATTCGTGCATGCGTTCCAGGTAGGTCTCTCTTTGTGGACGCAACAGGTGTACTTGCAGACCCTGCAGCCGAAGCCGTTCTGGTTGCTGTACGGGGAGACGGCGACTTGGTTCTTCTATTCCGTGCTGGTCTTCCCGGTGCAAGGGATCGCGCTCTACTTCCTACACCAGGATCTGCGGAGACGAGGTTGACCCCCTCAGGCTCGGGTCTGACCTTTCGCGAGCGCGGTCCCGGGGCTACAATCCGCTCGCGGGAACGCGTGCCGGAGACGTCTGGGACCGCCATACTGCTACCGAACGGAGCCACCCATGCTCACCCTCACCAGCCAAGAACGCATCCACAACATCCTCCACCGCCAGCCCGTCGACCGCATCGGCGTCTACGAGCACTTCTGGGGTGCCACGCACCAGAAGTGGCAGCAGCAGGGGCACATTGCCCCGGGGGAGGACCTGACGAAGCACTTCGGGCTGGACATCCACTCCTGCTGGTGCTTCAGCATGGTGGCGGACCAGGACTTTCAGCCGGAGGTGCTGGAGGAGACGGACGAGACCGTCCTGACGCGGGACGGCAACGGCGCCGTGCTGCGGCGGCACAAGCTGCATGACTCGACGCCGGAGCACGTGGACTTCGCCGTCAAGAGCCGGCCGAAGTGGGAGGAGTTGATCAAGCCGAGGCTCACGCCGGAGCGGCGGCGGGTCAACTTCGAGGCGTACCGCAACGCCAAGCAGCACGCCGCCGACCGGAAGCTGTTCTTCTGCTGGGCTGGGGTGAACGTGTTCGAGCTGATGCACCCCGTCTGCGGTCACGAGTACATGCTCATGGGCATGGCGGAAGATCCGGACTGGGTCAAAGACATGACGGCGACCTACGCCAAGCTGACCGTCAACCTGTTGGAGATGCTCTTCGCCGAAGAAGGCAAGCCTGACGGCATCTGGTTCTACGAGGACATGGGCTTCAAGCACCGGCCGTTCATGTCGCCGGCGATGTACCGGGAGATCGTCCAGCCCGCCCATCAGCGAACGTTCGATTACTGCCACTCACTGGGGCTGAAGATCATCGTCCACTCGTGCGGCTTTGTGGAGCCGCTGGTTCCCGGGCTCGTGGAGGCGGGGATGGACTGTCTTCAGGTGATCGAGGTGAAGGCAGGTATGGACCCGCTCCGGATCAAGCGGAACTTCGGCGACCGGCTCTCGCTGTGCGGGGGAATGGACGCCAGGAACCTCGTCGCCAACAACCTTGACGCCGTGCGCGCCGAGCTCGCCGAGAAGATCCCCGCCCTCAAGGACGGCTACGGGTACATCCTGCATTCCGACCACTCGATCCCGACGACGACCGACTACGAGACGTACCGGTTCTTCGTGGATGAGGGGCTGAGGCTGGGGACGTACTGACAGCCGCAACTGCCGCAAAGAGGCACAAGAGGCGCAAGGGAAGGGCACGTCTGAGGGCCGATCTCGGTCGCTCCTCCTTTGCGTCTTCTGCGCCTTCTTGCGGCAACCGCCAGGTCACACCATCCTCAACTCGCCCCCCTCAAACAGCTCGATCGCCTCGTCTAGGTCGGAGAGCCGTCCCACGTCGTGCCAGTAGGCGTCGGGGTCCAGGAAGCCGCAGACCTTCTCGCCGGCGGCAATCATCTCGGGGATGACGTTGGTCGCCACGTCTTTGCCCTTGTCCATGTACTCGAGTGCGGCATTGGCGTAGATGTGCATGGCGGCGTGGCACGGGTCGGTGAGCGGCGGTTTCTCGACGAAGCTGGTGAGGCGGGTGCCGTCCATGGTGCCGAGGCCGGTGTGGATGCGGACGTTGGTCACGAAGCCGACGGTAGCTGCTGCCTGCTCCGTCAGGTGCTGCTTCGCCATCGCGGCAGCGTCGAGATTGGTCATGATGTCGCCATAGTGGACGAGGAAGTGGGCCTCATCGGCAAGCTTGTCCCGCAGGTTCCACAGCTCGCCGGCGGTGCCCAGCGGCTCCGTTGAGATGGAGTAGTCCAGCTCGACGCCCCATCGGGAGCCGTCGCCGAAGTAGTGCTCGACCTGCTCGTGCAGGTGCGACACCGCCACGGTCAGCCGCGTGAAGCCCTGCTTGCGCAGCTTGTTGATGACATGCTCCAGCAGCGGCTTGCCCGCCAGCGGGATCATGCCCTTGTTGAGGTAGTAGGTCAGCGGCCGCATCCGGGTGCCGTAGCCGGCGGATAGGATTACTGCGCGCATGGGGTCACCTCGGGAGTGAGTGGTGAGTAGTGGGCGAGCACGGGGCGCTCGTTTCAACGCAGAGACGCGGAGTCGCAGAGGCGCAGAGAGGGTCTTGGGGGGGCGGTCCGGGTGCTGGTCTGTCAGCCCATGCCTGTGTCCGGTCACCTCTACTGTCCCTCATCTCTGCGTCTTCGCGTCTCTGCGTTGTGATCTACGTCAGCCTGTACTTCGCGACGCCGAACTGCACCGCCCCTGGTGACGAACCGACGAATACGTCGGGCGTGACGCCCGTCTTCTTCAGGTACTGCTTCGCCACCCACTCGACGTCTTTCTCGCAGTTCCCGAGCCCCAAGACGGCAACGGTGCCGCCGCTGCCGCCGCCGGTGATCTTGGCGCCGAGCAGGTTGCCGCCGCGCTCCTTGACCAGCTTGACGATCACGTCGGTCTCGGGTGAGCCCATGCCGCAGCGGTTGCCGTAGCTCCAATGGGAGCCGTACATCAGCTCGCCGGCGTCCTTGGCGAAAACGGTGGACAGCGTCCGGTACGAGATGCCGAGGTCCTGGATGAACTGCTGGACGCGGGCGTTCTCGAAGATCGGATGCTCGGTGCGGGTGCGGACTTGGTACGTCTTGGCGGGGTCGGGCGAGGTGATCGGGTCGACCGTGTCGCCGTATCGCTTGAGGAACTCAGCGCCTGTCATCTTCGTGGGGAGCAGGTCCCGATAGAGCGCACCGAACTCGCGAGGCGAGAGGTTGCACAGGTAGTCCCCAAGGGGCACGTACTCGGCCGGCGTCACGCGCGCTCGCTGCATCTGGGCGGCGACGATCTTGTGCCCCATGAACGCCGCAGTGCGGGTGTCGGTGTACTTCGAGCCGCCGACGGCGTGCTTCACTTTCGAGTTGATCCCGAAGAACTTCCAGCCTGGCGGGATCTGCAGGTTGGCGAGGACGCGGTGCGGCTGGCACAGGATCACGAGTAGCGAGTCGTTCGCGCCGAGGGCGGAGGTCATCTGGTCCATGATGCCGCAGGGCGCGCCGACGAGGCGGTTCTCGACGAGCTGGCAGAGCCGCGCCAGCTCCAGCCCCTCCAGCTCGATGTCGTACGCGCCGCACACCGCCCGCATCGCCGCCACCTCGATGGCGGCCGAGGACGACACGCCCGCTCCCAACGGGACGTCGCTGGCCACGGCGATGTTGGCGCCGCCGGCGAAGCCCGCCGTTGCGCCCTCCGTCTGGAGCACGGGGAACGCGCCCACGAGGTATGCCGCCCACGCCGCCGACGGGTCTGTGGCGAGTTGCCGCTGGAGCGCGTCGTAGGGCTTGAACCGTTTGCGCCTTCGGAGCTCGGCCGACGACAGCTCAACTGTAGCGGCCAATCCCTCGCTGGCGGCGTTGGCGCTGTGGACGATTAGCCGGTCATCCTCGCGCTTCTGCACGGCCACCAGGGCCGCTTCCGCCAAGGGCAATTCGCAGACCAGCGAGCCGCTGTAGTCGGCGATCCCGCCCATGCAGTCCAGCCGGCCCGGCGCGCGAGCGACGACGATCGGTTGGCGTCGGTCGAAGTGCTGACCGAGGTTGCCCCATTTGCTGCGTCGGCCGGCCAATGCCTTCTCGAACTCGCGCAGGTCTCTCAGTCCGGGGACTGCGGGTTGGTGCGTGCATTTCAGAGTCATGAGGTCTCTCCTCCGGACACAACGCAGAGCGGGGCAGCCTGCCCGGTCAAGCTCCCCTCCTCAGTCGAAGAAATGCGGCAGGATCGCCGGGCAGGAGCGGGCTAGCAGCGCCGCTCTACGGTTCTCTATGGCTGGCTTCTCCCGGAGTGCGCGGAGCGCCTTGCGGACCTGCGGCGGCTCGTCGTGGAAGAGCTGGTTCTCGACCAGCACGGGGCACTGCAAGTGAACGAACGGGTCGGCACTGTCGAAGTCCTGCGCCGGCGGTTCTTCCCCCTCACTCTCGGCGTCCAACTCCGGGTGCTCAGCGGCCACAACCTCCCACAGTGCGTCCTGATCCAGCAGCCCGGTCGCCAACACGGAGACGCCGCGGCCGAGTTCGTCACAGGCGGGCTGGTCCATGGTTGTGTCTGCCATTGGCGAGCTCCAGTCGTCGGAGAGTCAGCGGTCGGTCGGCGGGTCCTGCATCGCCAGAGCCAGTTCCTCGCGAACGTCCGGGTCCGGCTCTGCGGCCATCCGGCCGCGCAGCGCCCCAGTTGCCTCTTCTCCACCAAGCCTGCCAAGCGCCCAAGCTACATGCTTGCGGACGAGTGGCTCGTCGTCCGTCAGTGCAGCGGCCAGGGCTGGCACTACGCCGCGGTCGCCGCTGTTGCCCAGCGCCACCGCGACGTTCCGTAGAAGCCGCTTCCGCTTGATTCGCAGAATCGGGCTGCCGCGGAAGCGCTGCCGGAACTCCTCGGGTGACAGCGCGAGCAGCTCTGTCAGCTCCGGCGTCAGCAGCTCCTGTCGTGGGTGGAACGCTGCGTGCCCCGATCTGTTGGGGGTGAGGTTCCACGGGCAGCAGTCCTGGCAGGTGTCGCACCCGTAGACGCGGTTGCCGACCAGCGGGCGCAATTCCCGGGGGAGGGCGCCCTTCAACTCGATGGTCAGGTACGAGAGGCAGCGCCGGGCGTCGAGTTCGTTGGTGGCAACCAGGGCCCCTGTCGGGCAAGCTTTCAGGCACGCTTGGCAAGTGCTGCAATAGTTGGCGTGCGGTTGGTCGGCCGGGAGTTCCACGTCGGTGAGAACCTCGCCCAGGAATAGCCACGTCCCCAACCTCCGGGCGACCAGGCACGTGTTGCGGCCGATCCAGCCGATTCCGGCCCGCTCCGCCAGCGCCTTCTCCAGCACGGGCCCGGTGTCGATGCAGGTCTTCGTGTTCCCGCCGGTCAGTTCGCGCACGTACATCGCCAGTTCTGTCAGCGGCGCCGCCATCGCGTCGTGGTAGTCCTCGTTCAGTGCGTATCGACTGATCCGGCCGACAAGTGGATCGCGCTCGCGCCGTCGCGGGAATGCGCCGACGCAGTAGGCCAAGGCGACACAGACGACCGACTTCGCGCCGGGCAGTACCCGGTCCGGATGCGTGCGCTCCTCAGCAGTACGGGCCAGGTAGCCCATCTCGCCATGCCGACCGGCCGCAAGCCAGTCGCGGAAGTGCCCGGCGTGTTCGCCGTACTCGGCCGGGGCGATCCCGACCGCGTCGAAGCCGAGGTCAAGCGCGCGGGACTTGAGCTGGTCGACGACCGAGGTCATGAGACCGGCCCGAACTCCTCGACCCGCTGACCGATCCGCAGAATCCGCTCAAACTCCGCGGCCGGTGGCGTCGTGTCGGAGATGCCAAGGATGAGGTGATCGCCGGCGCCCAGTTGTTCGAAGAAGCTGTCGAGGAACCGCTCGAAGTCGCGGTCTGCCATCGACCCCTTGAGCAGAACCACCGCCGGAATCCCGCCCATGATGGTGATTCGTCCGGCGAACGCCTCTCGGACTTCGCCGAACGTCAGCTTCGTCATCGGCGCCGGGCAGACCGAGTCGGCGATGTCGAACCGCGACTCCACGTAGTGCTGAAGGAGCCCGGTGTTCTCGCCATCGGTGTGGGTCAGCAGGTACTTCCCGTTGGCGTGCAGCTTGTCCGCGAACGCCGCCAGACCCGGCTGGATGTGCTCCGCGAAGAACGGCGGGTACTGCACGCTGCCGTCGTAGTTCGCCCCGAAGAATAGCACTTCGGCCGGAGCTTGGGCAGCGACCTCAAGCACCTGATCCCAGTAGGGCTGCATCTGCTGCGTGAGTTGGCGCAACTCGTCGGGATGGTCGTACGTCTCCAGGAAGAACCGCTCGAGGGGCAGGATCTCCCGCTGCAGCAAGTGAGTCGGCGAGGCGGCGGCGCTGACGAACCCGACGGCGAGACCGCGCTCTCCGACTCGATCGGCGAACGCCTGATAGCCGCCGTAGTGGGGGAAGACTCGGGCGTTCTCGAACAGGTAGCCCAGCGCGCCGTAGTCTTCCGCCGACTTGAACGCGTACTCCTCGACGTGGGTGATGGTGATGCCGGCCGCGCGCATCCGCTCATCGTGGAGCGTGACCGTCCTCAGGTTGCCGGCAGGGGTCGCGTACTCGACGAGCTTGCGGTCACCTTCCTGACGGACCGTTCGCCGGACGTTCTCGAACTGCGTCCGGTAGGGCATCGCCGGGAGGTTGTAGACCCCCAGGGGCCGACCCGCGTCGTCTTCCGGCCGGCGCAGGCCCCGGAAGTCGGGCACCACTGCGTGGAAGCCCACCCCCAAATCGTCGACCAGCTCAGTCAGCGTGGCGTTCCGGTACCGCGACGGCAGCGTGCCCGCCCGCTTGTTGGCGTTGTACCAGAGGTCAAGCCGCGGGGCCCACGGAATCCTGTCCGTCGGGCGCCCCTGGATTGCCGCCAGCATTCGTTCCTTGTGCGTCATGGGCGGTGCCCATTATAACAGCCCCGACTCGGCAGTTGCAGGAGAACAGCCACGGGTAGCCAACCTCGACAACGGAGGTGCAGGAGCGGAGGCAGGTCGCGGACTTCACGGCGTCTGCACGGCCCCCGACGTGTCCTGACTCACCCAGATGAACCCAAACCAGATAGCAGCCAGCACTGCCTGCGCACCGAATCACACCTTGGACGACGCGGTCGCCCTCCTCACCCGAACCGGGTTCCCCGGCATCGAGTTGCTTGCCTTCGAGGGTGCCCGGCACAGCCAGGGCGACTTGCCGGGCAGGTGGCTGCATGATGCCACGGCCGTTGACCTAACTGCCCTTCGCGAGAAGCTGTCGGCGTTCTCCTTCGTCACCAGCCACGCTCCGTTCATCGAGGTCCGGCTCTTCGCCTTCAACCCCGGCATCCGTGCCGAGACCCGGCGGCAGCTCGAAGGCTGCATCGTCGGCACAAGCGCCCTGGGCGGCACGGCGACCGTGCTTCACGCCAACACCAAGCCCTTCTACTCGCTGGAGGAGACTTGGACCGAGATGGTCACCACCTTCCGCGAGCTGGCGGACGTGGGCGCCTCCCACGGCGTGCGGGTGTGCGTCGAGACGATGTACCCGCCGACGGTCGAGCAGTTCGCGCGACTCGTGCACGAAGTGGCCCACCCGCACTTCGGTGCGTGCCTCGACGTCGGTCACGTCGCCTGGACCGTGCCCAACGAACTGCGCGGCACGGCCGACGGCGTCCGGCTGTACAACGACAACCTGGAAACGCTCTGCCGACTGCTCGGCCCGAAACTGTTCCATACCCACCTGCACGACGTGCGCCAACGCGACTGGCGCGACCACCGCCTCTGCGGCACCGGCTGCCTGGACTACCCGCGGCTCATGGGAACGCTGACGGAGATCGGCTACAACGGGCCGCTGACGCTGGAGTTGGAGGAGCCGGAGGTGGAGGGGGCGCTGAGGCGCGGGCGAGTGTATCTACGAGAACTGGTTGGGGAGCCCGGACTGCCACCTGCTGATTGACGGGGGCGCGACGGGCCGAGTCTGCTCCACCTGCCGTTTGGTACACTCGTTGACGTATGCCGAGCACACGCACACACTACAAGTCCCCGCTCCGCTACCCCGGCGGCAAGCAGAAGGCCCTCAAGCAGATCGTGCCGCTCTTGCCGCAGGGCGCCAGCGAATACCGCGAACCGATGGTCGGCGGCGGATCGGTCTTCCTGGCAGCCCGCAGTCTTGGGGTCGCGGAACGCTTCTGGATCAACGACCTCTTCCCCGACCTGTTCCACTTCTGGCAGGCCGTCAAGGACCCGCCGACCTGTGCGCGTCTTCAGACCGAGCTGGAAACGCTCCGCGCGAGCTTCGCCGGCCCGGAAGAGACCAAGGAGTATTTCCTGCGCAGCCGGGACGAAGCGACGGACGACCCGTATCGACAGGCGCTGCTGTTCTTCTTCTTCAACCGGGTCACGTTCTCCGGGACCACTCGGGCAGGCGGGTTCTCGAAGCAGGCGGCGGCGCGGCGGTTCACCGCCTCCTCGATTGCACGACTGGCGCCAATGCCGGCGGCCCTGACGGACGTTGCAGTGACCAGCTTGGACTTCGCCGAGGTCATCCAGGCGTCGGGCGAGGACGTGTTCGTCTTCCTGGACCCGCCGTACTACACGGCACAGCGGCTGTACGGTCGGTCAGGCGGCTTGCACGAGTTCGATCACGAGCGACTCGCCGCAGTGCTCAAGGGCACACGACACCGATTCCTGATGACCTACGACGATTGCCCCGCGATCCGCGACTTGTACTCCTGGGCGAATCTCCGGCCGTGGAAGCTGCAGTACGGGATGAACAACTGCAGCAGGGACAACCTCTCGAAGGTCGGCGCGGAGTTGTTTGTGAGGAACTACGAACTGCCCAGCCTTGCCCGGGGCGACGACGCACCGCCGCGAGTGCCTGGCGAGCAGCTCGCGCTGGGTTTCGGGTGACGGGGGGGCAACTCCTCACTCCAGGCCGATTGCTGTACATTGATATGGACACAAATCTGCACACCAGAATGTGAGGGAACAGCGCAATGAGCACCGTCACGGTTCGAATCAGCAGTGAAACGCACAGCGCTCTGAAAGAACTCGCAGCTTCCGGAAAGCAGTCGCTCCGGTCGGTCCTGACGGACGCCGTCGAGCGTTACCGCCGCGAGCGATTTCTCGCACAGTGCAATGCGGACTACGCACGGCTTCGGCGAGACAAGGAGGCGTGGGCCGAAGAACTCGCAGAACGCGCTTCATGGGAGGTGACGTTGCTGGATGGACTGGAGGAGGAGTAGAGAGGGTGAGTCCTGCCCGGGGTGAGGTGTGGCGCGCCGAGCTCGACCCAGTGCGAGGCCGAGAACAGGCGGGCGAACGGCCAATTCTCGTGGTCTCCACGGACACGTTCAACCGCGGTCCAGCCGATCTTGCCGTCATCCTCCCGCTGACGACAGCGCGGAAGAAGGTGCGCTGGCACGTCGAGGTCTCGCCGCCAGAGGGCGTCGTCGCAGCCGTCAGCTTCGTCAAGTGTGAGGACGTTGGGTCGATCAGCAAGGACCGCCTATCGGAACGTTGGGGCGAAGTGAGCGAGGATGTGATGCGCGCTGTCGAGGACCGTCTGCGAATACTGCTGCAGCTCTAGCCGCGGCGCACCGAGGGACCCGGGCCAAGGCTGGGGGCGGCGGCAACCTCGGTCCGTGACTGCCGCTCTACTCCAGCCGTCACTTCCCCAATCACCTCCCGCCCATTCCGCCAGAACAGTCCTTCCACAATGCTATCCGCGGTCATGCCCAGCTTGCCCAGGGCTTTCTTGCATTCGCGGATGATCTCGTAGGCGTAGAAGGTGCAGCGGATGCGGTAGGCGCCGGTGGGGTTGTGGATGCTGAACGGGTCGGGGTGCTTGGTGAAGAAGAGGTTCTGCTCGTTGACGATCACGAGCTTGCCCTTCAGCGCCGCCACCGGGAGGTCGAGGCCATAGAACAGGCGGCGGTGGTCGACCTTGCGGAAGAACACTTCGAAGACCTCCCAGTTCTGGACGTTGCTGAAGTCCCAGTAGAGGTTGTCGAGGTCTGCCGCCAAGAGCTCGTCCAGCCGCTCCAGCGCGGTCAGCATATACGCCCGGCCCAGGTGCGCCAGGACGATCTTCGCCCGCGGGCACTCTCGACAAAGGCGGATGATCCCGGCGACATTCTTGGGGTCGGCAAGCCGCCCGGCGCGGGGGAGGTGCAACATGAGGATGCCGCCCAGCGCGTCCGCCGCCTGCCGCACTTCCGCGGGCAGCATATCCTCGAGGGTCACGTCATCCTTCGGGATGTTCGGCACCAGCGTCCAGTACGGCTTGTAGCCGAGGAAGCCGCCGGCGCGCGCCTGCTCGAGGAGCTCTTCCTGGGTCGCCGGCAGGATCGGCACGCACAATCCCCAGGAGTTCCGCGCGGCCGCCACCTGTGCCACGTACTTGTTGTTCAGCCGCAGGTCGGCGTCGGCACCCACCGTGCCGAACAGGAGCGCGCTGCACTGCTTCCCCGGGAACAGCGTCGCCCACACGTTGTCGAGATCCTCGCCGGTGAACTCATCCGTCGTTCGCGGCGCCGTCTGCGTTGGCTCAACCACATTCGGGTCCCGCGGTGGAATGACGCCGGGGCCGTAGAGATGACTGTGGAAGTCAAGCAGCTTGTCCGGCAGGAAGCCGTTCAGCTCTTCGCGCCAGATCTTACCGTCGAGGTCGGGTTCGAAGTCGAGGTGTAGCATGGCAATTCAGTGGTCACCCAGAGGCGGGATTGGGTTCGAGAAGGCAAGCAGTTCTTCGAGGGAAGTCCACCTCAAGCCGGAACCGGGCCAGGACCTCATGAATGCCGAGCAGCAGTGGGACACTATTCGACCGGGCGAGATAGACGAGGGGGCGGAGGTGGACGACCGCTCGTCCGTTGTCGAGAAGCGAGAACCCGATTCGCCCAACGTAAGCAGGAATTCCGCGCGTGGTCGGCAGTGCCAGACCCTTGACCTCGTGCTCAGCGGTGATCTCGACCGAGCAGTTCTGCCAGATCCGCTGAGGCACGACGCTCATCGGCGCCCCAGTGTCCACGTAGGCGAAATCGGAGAACGGCTCGCCATTGGTTGCCGGAAAGAGGACTCCGGCAACCACGCGAGTGGCTTTTGCGTCGGGGAGGACGTCCTTGAGGCTTGGCGATGCCGGCAAGGCGACAACGGCAAGCTCAACCCGCTTCATGGTAGATGTACCCCTCGGTATCGACGAGCATGACCACGGCGCGTCGCCAGTCGTGTTTCTGGGCCTCGTCGTGGGCTTCGTCGCACGTGCCAGCCGCCGTCACCGCTCCGTCCACGATGCAGACCCACTGGTTCGGGTACTTGGTGCCGAGTTCCTCCGCGTGCTCCTGCACCCACTTCAGCTTCGTATGCTCGAAGTCGGGCCATTGGGTGTCTCTGGCGATTGCCTGTGTGCTCATGGCGGCACCTCTGACACTACAGTACCAAAGCAGTGACTTCCCGACAAGCACGCGGGGGAAGGGCTGCGACCAAGCGTCTGAGGGCGCCTTTCCCCGGTCCGCCCGTGGCCAACAGCCGTCAGCCGATCCCCAGCAACTCCTTCTTCCGTTCCCAGTAGTAGGCGAAGTTGTCGTAGGGCACGTCGAACGGGATCGCGTGGTCGATGGTCGGCACGTAGCCGCCTTCGTGCGCCAGCGGGACCTTGCGCTCCAGTTCCGCATCGATGGCTGCTTTGTCCTTGGTCAACACCCGTTTGTCGAGGCCGCCGGTCATGAGCAGGTCGCGGCCGTAGCGTTTGCGCAGGTCGACCACGTCCATCCCGGCGGCGACTTCCATCGGGTACACGCCGTTGACGCCCGCTTCGAGCCACAACGGGAGGAGTTGCTCCACGTTGCCGTCACTGTCCACGAAGATGACGTCGATCCCCTGGGATCGCGCGTAGTCGGTGACGCGCTGGTACCGCGGGATCATGAACTCGCGGAACATCGCCGGCGAGAGGAGCGGCCCGGCTTTGTAGCACATATCTTCCCAGAAGTGCAGAACCGTAATGACCCTCTGCGGAAGCACTGTTCGCAGTACCCCGAGCGTCAGCTCCGTGACCGTGTCCATCATCTCGTGGACCATGCCCGGCTCGTCGAGCATGGCGCAGAGCGCCCGTTCGGCCCCCATCAACTCACGGACGAAACCAAACAGGCTGGGAGCGCGCGGCCCCTGGAAGATGACTACCGTTCCCTGCTCGCGCCACTGCCGACAACGCTCATCCCAGTCGGCAGGGAAGCGCCCGGACGCGTCGGGGTCGAGCCGGGGTTTGAGCGCGTCCCAGTCGGCTCGCGTCTTCACCGGGTGCTCCAGGAACTCCGGCATGGAGGTCTCGCTGTTGGTCTTCCACACCCGCTGGACGATGCCCCGGTCGATGATCTCGACGCGTGAGGTCTCGTTTTCGCTGAGCACCTTCGCCTCGAAGGGGGGCTGAAACCAGAGGTCGATTCCCGCCCGAGTCTGCAGGTCGCACTCGGCGAACTGAGGCGGCAGGTTCCCCGCGCCGAGCCCTTCGCCTTGCCAGCGGCGCAGCGTGGTGGGCCAGGGCCCCCACTCCTGTAGCACCGGTCGGTCGACTGATTGGTAGCGCATGCACGCCAGGAATCGCTCAGCAGCGGTCATCGTAGTTGCTCCATTCGCGCGTTGCCCCGTGGGCATGGTCAGTACGTGGCGCGCTTCACCAGTCCCTTCTCCACAAGCTCCTCGTTGACGTCGGTCTCGCCCAGGTACAGAGTCGCCAGGTACCGGCCGTACTTCCCCGTGCGATCTTTCTCGGTGCGAAGCACGACTTCCTTGCCCTCGACGCGCTCGCGCAGGTAGTCGGCGGCGCGCTTCCCGGCCTGGTACTCATCCGAGTCGTGGGGCACGCCATACGTCTCGGGGGCATTGATGCCCAGGAGCCGCACCCGCATCTCCTGCGAAGTGTGGAAGCCCAAGTCGACCACGAGGTCGGCGGTGTCGCCATCGACGACCCGTTTGACCGTGGCGGCATAGACGAAGCGTTGCAGTTCCATCTGTCCGTTCCCCCTTGGTTGCGTCAGTACGCCACCCGTTGACCGGTCTCCTTTCGGGGACCCACTTCAGGAACGCGATGCAAAGGAGGCTATAATGCAAGCCACTGTTCAGACGGAGGCCCACCGTGCTGCCACACCCAGCCGTGACCAAAGAACTCATCGAGCGCGCCCTGCAGGAGGATCTTGGTTCCGGCGACCTCACTACCGATTCCATCGTGCCTGCCGATCATCGAGCGACGGCGACGATCACTGCGAAGGCCGCGGGCGTGGTTGCGGGGCTGTTCATGGTCGAGCGCACATTCCACGCCTTGGACGACGAAGTCTCGATGGAGGCGAACGTGACCGAAGGGCAAGGCGTGGCGCCGGGCGACGTGGTGGCTACTGTGCGGGGCCCGGCTCGGGCACTGCTGATGGGGGAGCGAACGGCACTCAACTTCCTCCAGCGCCTGTCCGGGACAGCAACGCGCACGCGGCAGTTCGTGGAAGCCGTGGCCGGTACCGGCGCCCGGGTCTGCGACACCCGCAAGACGGTGCCGGGATTGCGGGTGCTGGACAAGTACGCCGTCCGGGCGGGAGGCGGGACGAACCACCGGTTGGGGCTGTTCGACGCCGTGCTGATCAAAGAAAACCACGTCCTCGCCGGCGGCGGAATCTCCGCGGCAGTTGAGGAGGCGCGGAGGCGCATTCCTCACACTGCCAAGGTCGAGGTCGAGTGCGAGTCGCTGGCCGACGTGCGCGAGGCGCTCGACGCGCGGGTGGATATCCTCATGCTGGACAACCTGCCGCTGGCTGAGATGCGCGAGGCGGTGAAGTTGGTGGCCGACCGGGCGGTGGTCGAGGCGTCGGGCAATGTGTCGCTGGGGTCGGTGCGGGCCGTGGCGGAGACCGGAGTAGACCTGATTTCCGTCGGTGAACTGACCCATTCCGTGATCGCGCTCGACCTGAGCATGCGGATCACGATATCGGGAGTATGCCTGCCCTGATGACTACGCGAGAACGCGTCCTGCGCGCTTTGCTGGACAGCCCGACCGAGTTTGTCTCCGGTCAGTCTCTGGCCGCCGAGTTGGGCATCTCCCGCCCTGCAATCTGGCGCCACATGGCGGCCCTCAAAGGCCAGGGGTACGAGCTCGAAGCCATAACCGGCAAAGGGTACCGGCTGCCGCAACGCCCGGACGTGCTGTCCAAAGAGGAGATCCTCTGCCGGCTGGAGACAGAGTCCTTTGGCCGCGCCTTGCGCGTGTTGGCCGAAGTGGGCTCGACCAACGACGAAGCGAAGGCGTGGGCGATGGCTGGCTGCCCGGAGGGCGCTGTCGTCGCTGCCGACACGCAGACCGGCGGCCGCGGCCGACGCGGCCGGGCTTGGGCGTCTCCGGCCGGGAAAGGGGTCTACGTTTCTGTAGTGCTGCGGCCCAGAGCGGCGCCAGCGGCACTGGGCCAGTTGTCGCTCCTGATGGCTCTGGCGACGGCGCGAGCGATCCGCGAGTCCACTTCACTGACTGTCAGCACCAAGTGGCCCAACGACGTGTGGGTGGACGGCCGCAAGGTCGCCGGCATCCTGTTAGAGGCCGACGCGGATCTTGAGCAAGTGCGCTCCGCGGTTGTCGGCATCGGCATCAACCTCTCACTGTCCGCTGAAGACCTGCCTGCGCAGGTCCGGCGCACCGCCACCTCTCTCAACCAGGCGGCTGGCCGGCCGGTTCCTCGGGCGCCGCTGGTCTGCGCCCTGTTGCGCGAGATGGAGACAGTGTACGGGCAGTTCTCCTCAGGGCACGTGGCGCGATTACTGGCCGAGTGCCGGGCGCTGGAGGTTTGCCTCGGCCGCCCTGTTTCGGTGGAGCTTGGGAAGCAGTCCCTCCAGGGGACTGCCGAGGAGATCGCGGCCGGCGGCGAGTTGATCCTGCGGCTGGCCAGCGGAGAGACGCGCGCCTTCATGGCGGGCGATGTGTCGCTGCGACCACGCGAGACAGGCGCGCCCGAGTCGCGCCACGAACCTGCAACGGAGTGAGGACTATCAAACAGGCAACCATCATCGGCGGCGGACTCGCAGGCTCCGAGGCGGCCTATCAAGTGGCGCGGCGGGGCGTGCCGGTGCGGCTGTACGAGATGCGGCCGGAGCGCAGCACGCCCGTTCATCAGACAGGCTGGCTGGCGGAGCTGGTCTGCAGTAACTCGCTGAAGTCCGAGGAGTTGAGTCGCGGGGGGGGGGTGTTGAAGGCAGAGCTGCGCCGACTCGACTCCCTGGTGATGCGCTGCGCCGACGCCACTCGGGTGCCGGCGGGGTCGGCACTGGCGGTGGATCGCGACCGGTTCGCGCAGCGGGTGACTGAGGAGTTGGCGGCGCTGCCCGAGGTGACCCTCATCCGGGAAGAGGTGACCGAGATCCCGCCGGAGGGACCGGTCATTGTCGCCAGCGGTCCCCTTACGTCTGCGCGCCTGAGCGACGCCCTGGCTGCTCTGGTGACTGCTGGCTTCCTGCACTTCTACGATGCGGTGTCGCCCATTGTCGAGACCGACTCCCTCGACCCGGAGCGTCTGTTTGAGGCTTCGCGGTACGAGCACGGCGAAGGCGCTTACCTCAACTGCACGCTGACCGAGGCCGAGTACGACCGGTTCCGCAAGGCGCTGATCGCTGCCCGGCGCGTGCCGTTGCGGGACTTCGAGAAGAAGGCGTTCTTCGAGGGGTGTCTGCCTGTCGAGGAACTGGCGCAACGCGGCCGCCAGACACTTGCCTTCGGACCGCTCAAGCCGGTGGGGCTGGTGGATCCACGCACCGGAGAGCGGCCCTTCGCCGTGGTTCAGTTGCGCGCGGAGAATGAAGAGAAGACGCGCTACAACTTGGTGGGCTGCCAGACGCGGCTCCTGTGGTCCGAGCAGCGAAAGGTGTTCCGGCTGATCCCGGCGCTGCGCGAGGCGGAGTTTGTGCGGTACGGTGTGGTGCACCGCAACACGTACCTCAACGGCCCCAGAGTGCTGTCTCCCACGCTGCAGTGCCGGAAGCGGCCGGACTTGCTCTTCGCGGGGCAGTTGACGGGCGTAGAGGGCTACGTCGAGTCTACTGGTTCCGGGCTGGTGGCAGGGATCAACGCCGCCTGCCTTGCCCGAGGGCTGCCGTGTCTGCAGTTCCCGCGCGAGACCGTCTTGGGCGCGTTGGCCCAGTACGTCGCCGCCGCCGAGACCAAGGACTTCCAGCCGATGAACGCCAACTTCGGCCTGCTCCCGCCGCTGGCAACGGAGGGAAACCGGCTGAAGAAGAAAGAGAAGTATGAGGCGCTGGCCAAGCGGGCACTGGACGCTCTGGACAAGTTCGTTGAGGAGGAGTTGACGGGGTGACGAGACCGGGGACTCCTCGCTGCCTCCTACGAGAATGCGTTGTCAATCCGGGCCGCGACCGTGAGGGAGCGCGTGACAGGCTGACTTGGTTTGCGATGCCGATGGCTCACGCGCTCCCTCACGGTCGCGGCTCGGATTGGCTCGCGCCTTCACCTGCATGGGTGCAGCCAAGGCTGCACGCGTGAGGCCTGTGGGCGCCACGGGTTCCCTCCGGGTACCGCCATGCTCCAACACATCGACAACTTCACCAACTACTTGGTTCAGGTGCGGAACGCTTCGCCACACACCGTCCGCAGCTACTCTCGCGACCTGATCCAGTTCGTGGACTTCGTCGAGGAGCACCGGTTGCTGGCCGGCCGGAGCGAGTGGGGCGCGGTGGACTACCTCTGCGTGCGGCGCTACCTCGGCGACATGAGTAAGCGAGGGTACTCGCGCCGATCCGTCTCGCGCAAGCTGTCTTCGCTCAAGTCATTCTTCAAGTACCTGCTGCGGCAGGAGGTCATCGAGGTCAGCCCGGTGGCGCATGTGAGGGCGCCGAAGGTCGAGGGGCGGCTGCCGCGGATGGTGTCGAACAGCGACCTGGAGGCGCTGCTCAACGCGCCGCACCTCGACGAGCCGCTGGGCGTTCGAGACCGTGCGATTCTCGAGACGCTCTACGCCACCGGCATCCGCGTGTCGGAGTTGGTCGGGATCGACCTGGCGGACGTCGACTTCGTCCGCGGTGAGGTACGGGTCCTGGGAAAAGGGGACCGCGAGCGGATTGTCTTGCTGGGGGAGCTGGCATTGGAGGCGCTGGGACAGTATGTTTCCGGCGCGCGGGTGACGCTGACAGCGGAGGCGCAGAGCGCCAAGGTCGGGCCGGAGGAGGCGCTGTTCGTCAATCGCTTCGGCGGGCGGCTCGAGGCTCGGAGCGTCGGCCGGATGCTGACCAAGTACCTCAACCAGTGCGGCCTTGGGGAGCGGATCACGCCCCACATGCTCCGCCACACGTTCGCGACCCACCTGCTCGAAGGAGGAGCCGACCTCCGCACCGTGCAGGAGTTGCTGGGCCACAGGAGCCTGTCGTCCACGCAGATCTACACCCACGTGAGTCGGGAACGACTGAAGAAGGTGTACGACCGGACGCACCCGCGGGCCTGAGCCTGAGCGGCGCTACACAGAGAAGAACGACGCCTGCTGCAGTAGCCCCTCGATATCGAGCAACTCCTGGCGGTCAGCCTCCAACTCCTGTCGGCGTTGAGGCGCAGTGCGCTCCGCCGACTCCATGTCAGCCGCCAGGCGCGAGAGCGATTCTTCCACGCCGCTGATCGTGCGCTCCAAGCTGTGGTCGACGGCCACCTCAAAGTCGCACAGGTTCGTGTGGACTTCCGCCCGTACGTTCGCCTGGATCCGGTCCACCAGTTCCCCGACCGGCTCCTCGATCTCCCGCTTGATCTGCTCGCGGGCGCGGCTGCGGAACACATTGTTGAGCTTCGTGCCGGCCAACACGCCGCCGCCGAACATCACCAGCGCCCCGATCCCGCCGAAGAGGAAGCCGGTGGCCAACGCCAGTGCCAACGTGGAGCCGATGGTCAGGGTGCTGATCTGCTTCAGGTTGGCCCGGAACAGGTCGGGGTGCAGCTTGAACTCAAACTCATCCTCGGCCAACTCGCCCAGGTCCTGGAACTCGAAGGCGAGGTTCGAGTTCATCGTCCGGATGGCCTCCTGGCAATCCTGGAGGACCTCCGCCCGCAAGCGGCCCAGGCGGTGCGCGATCTGCTCCAGATTGCCGCGAACCTCGTCGTTCACAATCTCCCGCACGAAGATCGGGATCAACTCGGCCGACTGCTGAAGCTGCTCCCAGGTGCACTCGTCGATCTGCGATTGCACCTCGCTCTGGAGGATTGCCGTCAGCCGCAGCCAGTCTGTGCCGGTGTCGCCCAGCACCAGGTCGCTCACCCGCCGCGACTCTTGATCCAGGCGCTCCACGATCCGCCGATGCGCAGCGCGGGCCTTGTCCAGTTCGGGTCGAGAGCGCTCGACGCGCTGCCGCAGCTCATCCAGGTTCAGGTTAATACTACAACCGTACTTAGCTCGGGGCAGGTCTCCGACCGCCCCGAAACGCTTGACCGGAAGGTCTCAAAGGGCTGCGAATCCACGGGA
>PEVN01000207.1:19332-33269 GCA_002779825.1 Armatimonadetes bacterium CG06_land_8_20_14_3_00_66_21
CAAGGCTGTACCGGAGAGACGACGACGGTACAAGCGCCGCGGGAGGACGGGGTGTTGGCCAGGCGCCGCTTGCTGCCATGGAAACGGACTGATACACTGAATTGCCGCCGTGGGCACTCGCGCGTCCTGTCGTGCCGCCGCGGCTGTGACGCATCGCCTCCGGAATCCGATTGGCCCGCCCTGCTCATGCGCGTCCTCCTTTGCACCGAGTTCTACCACGACCGCGGCGGGGCGTATGCTGCGGCGCTGGATTCCGAGTGGCTGTTACGGTCGCGCGGGCACGAGGTGGTTCCGTTCGCGGCGCGCCACCCAGGCAACCTGACGACGCCGTTTGCCGAGCACTTCGTGAGCTACCGGGAACTGCAGAGCATTCTGCGAAGGCGCCGGTATGGGGCGGCGTTGGGTGCCGCGCTGCGCGCGGTCTATTCGATGGAAGCGTACCGTCTGCTGCGCAAGGTGATTGCGGTTGTGCGCCCGGAGTTGGTGCATGTCCACAACTACGCGTACCACTTGTCGGCATCGGTGTTTGCGGCCGCGCGAGACGCTGGCGTCCCCGCGGTGCACACGCTCCATGACTACAAGCTCCTCTGCCCGCAGCTCTCGATGTTGCGGCACGGGACTCTCTGTGAGCGGTGCGCGGGAAGGCGTTTCTACAACTGCGTTCGGTACCGGTGCGTGGAAGGGTCCGCTACGGCGAGCGCAGTGGCAGCGTTGCAGAACTGCGCCCTGAGGGGGACGAACCTCGTCGCCAACAGCGTGCGCGCGTACGTCTGCCCCAGTGCATTTATGCGCGCGAAGGCTGTCGCTGGGGGCTTGCCGGAGCCACTGCTGCACTGTGTGCCCAACTTTGTCCGCTTGGCCGAACAGCACGCAGCGCTCGGCACGGCGTCGGGCCGGAGGTTCCTGTACGCGGGCAGGCTGGTTCCCGAGAAGGGACTCGGCACGCTCCTGCGGGCGACGAAGCTGGTGCCCGAGGCGGAGTTGGTGGTGGCGGGGGAAGGACCGCTCCGCGCGCAGTTGGAGGCGCTGGCGCCGCAGAACGTCCGCTTTCTGGGGAGCGTGTCGCGTGCCCGGCTGGCGGAGCTGTACAGCGACTTTGTGGCTGTGGTGGTCCCCAGCGAGTGGTACGAGAACTGCTCGCTCACCGTGTTGGAGGCGTTCGCCGCAGGTCGTTGTGTGGTGGCGGCCGACGTCGGTGGGCTGCCTGAGCAAGTGCGGCACGGGCACACGGGTCTGCTCTTCCCGCCGGGAGACGCGAAGGCGTTGGCGGAATGTCTGCGCCGCCTCGTTGCGCGCCCGGAAGCGGCTGCGGGCATGGGACACGAGGCGCGGCAGGTCGCGCGCACCAGATACTCGCCTGAGGTACACTATGCCCGACTCGAGCGGCTCTACCGCTCGCTTGCGTGATTGAGAGCCACTCCACAGGCGGTGCTTCGCATTGATCGTAGTTAGTGGTGCCCGCGGGATGCTGGGCACCTACCTCGACGGCGACGGAATCCTGAAGACAGACCTCCCCGAACTCGACGTGACCGATGCCGTGGCGGTCCGCAAGTTTGTGGCTGCACATCGGCCGGAGCTGTTCCTGCATCTCGCCGCCCTCACGGACGTCGATCAGTGCGAACGGCAGCCGGAACTGGCGGAGCGGGTGAACGTGACCGCGACGCGGAACGTCGCCGGAGCCTGCGCCGAAGCGGACTGCGCGATGCTCTACGTCAGCACCGCCCAGGTGTTCCCGGGCACGAAGCCCTCGGGCTACGTGGAGACGGACGCGACGGGACCGGTCAACGTGTACGGGAGAACGAAACTGGCGGGGGAGGAGGTTGTCCGCGCGACAGTGGCCAAGCACTACATCGTGCGCACCAGTTGGTTGATGGGAGGCGGCGCCGACACTGAGAAGAAGTTTGTCGGCAAGCTGCTGGAATTGATGAAGACCGGCCGGGAGCTGCGGGTTGTGGACGACAAGCGCGGGTCGCCGACCTATGCCCGCGACCTCGCCGAGACCCTCCGCAAGCTAACGGAGTCCGGGCGGTTCGGGACGTACCACGCGGCAAACCGCGGTTCCTGCACGCGGTTCGAGTTGGCACGGGCGCTGACCGAGCTGACCGGCGCCGACGTATCGGTCCATCCCGTCCCTTCTACAGACTTCCCGCTGCCCGCGCGGCGACCCGACTCCGAGGTGCTGCTCACCACCGAGTTGGCCAGAGCCGGTCTCCCGCTGCTGCGACCGTGGCGTGAAGCGCTCAGAGGCTACCTGCACGAATGGGGGTACTGATGGATCGCCCGTTGCGGATCGCGATCTGTGGCACCTACGGTATCCCGGCTCGATACGGCGGCTTCGAGACGTGCGTCGAGGAGACGGCGACGCGCCTCGCCCGGCGCGGACACCGGGTGGAGGTGTTCTGCCCGCGCCCTCTCGGTGGGACGGCTCCGGCGCAGCACCGGGGCGTGCACCTGCGCTACAACCCGTCGGTTCGCACCAAGCACTTGGCCACCCTCACCCAGACGGCGCTGGCTGTCGCAAAATGCGTCCGGGAGCGACCCAACGTCGCGCATGTGTACATTGTGGGGAACGCGCCGCTGCTGGCGCTCCTGCGAGCGGCCCGGGTGCCGTGTGTCGTCTCGGTCGACGGCATGGAGTGGCGGCGGGCGAAGTGGGGCACGGGCGCAAAGGCGTACATGCGGCTGTGCGAGCGGCTCGCCGCTTCGCTTGCGGGCGAGCTGATTGTCGATTCGCAGGTGGTCTCGGACTACTATGCGAGCCGCTACGGCCGGCCGGGCGAGTACGCTCCTTACGGCACCTTCACCGACGCTCCGCGAGGTCCCTCTCCGCTGGACAGGTTCGGGCTGCGACCAAGAGGCTACGTGCTGTTCGTGGGCCGGCTGACGCCAGAGAAGAACGTCCACCAGCTTGTGGCGGCCTTCGAGGCTGTGGAGACCGACCTCCAGTTGGCAATCGTCGGTGACGACCCTTTCAGCAGGGACTACGTGGCTGCCCTCAAACGGAACCGTGACCCACGGGTCTGCTTCCTCGGCTACGTCTACGGTGACGAGGCGCTCCACTTGTTTGCTAGCGCCTATCTCTACGTGACAGCGTCGGGTCTGGAGGGCACCTCGCCGGCGTTGCTGACTGCCATGGGGCAAGGCTGCTGCGCTCTGGTGAACGGCATCGCGGAGAACCGAGAGACCCTCGGTGAAGCGGGTAGAGCCTACTCCGAAAACGACCTGTCCGACCTGAAGCGCCAGTTGCAGTTCCTGCTCGACCGGCCCGATGTGGTGGCCCGCTACGGCCGATTGGCGCGGCTGAGGGCGCAGCAGGCATACGACTGGGACTTGGTCACAGACACGCTGGAGCGGGTGTACCGGAGAGTGGCACGGTGAACGCACGCGGGGCGTGGAATCGCCGGGCAGTTGGTAGTGATGAGTCACCAGTCACCAATCACCAGTCACCAGTCACCCGTCACCCGTCACCCAATCCCGCGGGTCGGCCCTACAGCTCGATCTCAAGCCCCTCGTGCGCCACTACGCACTTGGTCTCGGCACCGGCCTGGTCGAGGAGTTGTTGCGCCCGTTCGCCGAGGCGGTCTAACTTCTCATCTGAGTGGGACATGTCGTGGTGGGTGAGGGCGACAGTCTTCACGTTGGCACGCATCGCCCGGTCGATGACCTCGTCGATGGTTGAGTGTCCGTAGCCGACTTTCGCCGGGTACTCTTCTTCGGTGTAGGCGGCGTCGGCGATCATCAGCTCTGCGCCACGGGCGAAGTCGACGATGCGCCGATCATCTGCTTCCGCGCGTTTGCGGGCCTGCTGCAGGGAGGTTCCCTCGTCGGCCAGGCGCAGCCGGACTTGGGGGGACTGCAGCACGCGCAGATGGGGCTCGTGATCGCAGAGGTAGACCGCCGCGCGCTCCCCCTCCTGGAACCGGTATCCCAAGCACCCGCCCGGATGGTTCAGTGGTGTGTTGAGCACGACCAACTCACCGATTTGGAGGGGAGCGCTGCCAATGTCGTGGGGAACGATTGTCGCCGACATATCCGAGAACCGGACCGGGAAGTAGGTGAACTCCTGCTGTCCCTTCAGGACTTCGTCCAAGCGGCGGGTGTGACCCTCGGCGGTGTAGAGGTGGATGATATTCCCGGCGACGTACCCGGGGACGAAGAAGGGGAACCCCTGGATGTGGTCCCAGTGCGCGTGCCCGAAGAGCATGTGGCAGACAAGCGGGGCGCCGCCCTTCGCTGCGCATTCCGCCATGAGCGCCTCGCCGAGCCCCCTCAGCCCCGAGCCACCGTCGATGATGAGCACCTCGTCGCCGGAACGCACCTCGACGCAGGAGGTGTTGCCTCCGTAGCGCACGGTGTCTGGACCGGGGACTGGCAGCGATCCACGCACTCCCCAGAACTTGATCTTCACGTGCTCTCTCCCTGCACGAGCAGTCTGCGGGCGGCGCTTGGCGGCTCACCATGCCTTGCGCACGTCGCCAATTCTAACGCAATCATGCTGGGAAGACCACCATGCTACAGTGTTCCCCGGCCAGCCCTGGCATCGGGATTGCTTGCGTTCTCTCCGGAGAGTCGGTGCGACTCAGGTCTGCAAGGCGGGGGAAGGGGTCGCACTCCGGACTCGCCCAATGACCCGCGCGGAAGGACAGACCGCCGCCTCTCTCCCCTCTGGCGACGGTCCTCCGGTCTGCAATCCGGAAGCTGAAATCTGAATCCGCAGGGGTCCGCCAGCGGCGGCCAGTCCCTATCCCTTGGCGAACTCGTGGAGCCAGAGCTTGCCGTCCGCGCAGATGACCAGCTTGGAGAGATCCGGGGCAAAGGCAACGTCGACAGGTTTGTCCTCGACGTTGTCCAGTTCCAGCAGCATCTGCGGGCTCTCGTTGCCGCGGAGGACGACGTTCAGGCGGTCCTCAACCAGGAACGCCGTTACCTCGGCATCGGCCGAATAGCCTACGACTTCGCCGGGGAACTGCCGGCGCTCCACCTTTTCGGAGCGGACGTCTATGAACAGCAACTCGGTGTTGTCGGCGAGGATGGCGCGCTTCCCATCGCTGCTCCAAACGATTCGGGTGCCGAAGCCGAAGTTCTGACCGAGATCCGCAACGATACGAGGCTCGGCCGGCCCGTCCCCGATGTCGGCGAGCGCGACAACGGCCCTGGTCTTGCGGGAGGCGAGGCAGAGGAGCTCGCGCCCATCCGGACTCCACGCGAGGTCGTCGATGAACTCGAACTCGCCCGGCCGGACCACGAGGTGAGACTGGTCCTCTGAGCGGGCGTCCGCGGGCACCACGTCGAGGTAGTGGCGAGGCTCCTCGCCGGTCTGATCGAGGCGGAGCCGCGCCAACTGCTTCCCGTCGGGAGACCAAGCGGGCACTTCCGTGTCGCCGGGCAGTTCGAGCGGTTTCCTCCCCGAGGCGGGCATGACCCAGCCGACCAAGTCGCCCTCGCTCTCGTACAGCCCGACCAACTCGCTCACGACCAACCGGTCGCCGGTTGGCGACCAGGCGACGTACTCAACCCGGTGGAACGTCTTCGGTTCGCCGGTACGCGTCAGCAGTGCAAGCAGCTTGCGCTCCTTGGGCGTGTAGAGGCTTACGGAGGCGTGGGCAACCGAGTGTGCGGGATCGTCCACGAAGGAGCAGAACGCCACCTGATCGCTCGCCGGTGACCAGACCGGGCCGTACAGCTCGCCCCCCTCGGGTGGTATTACGATCAACTGCGGCTCGCCCGCGGGAGACGGCTGCTCTACTGCGGAAGGCTGCCCCTTGAACGCAGAGTTGCCCTTCTCTTGCGGCGGCGGCAGTATTGGGGCGGCAGGGGAGGGGGGGGACGCAGAACGACACCCGGCAAGCGAGCCGACCAGTAACCAAGCAATCGGCGTCGCGGCCCGTAGTCCCAGAGTTCGGCGACGCGCAGCCGGCAGCACTGGCCTCACTTGCCTGTCTTCTGGCGAACTTGGTTGGTGAACTCGACCAGGGTGCCCCGATAGAGCTTCACATGCCCATCGACATAGCAGACGTTGACAGCACCGGAGGCTCCCGCGGCCCACTCCTCGGCGTTGATGCCCGAGTGTGCGCTGCCCGAGGCGCACCATACCTCCGGGACCGCGGCGGGGTTGGGGACCGCGCTGAGCGACTTGCCGCACAGCGAGTCCGGCCAGTCCGGGAAGGCGTTGTACCCGTAGGTGGAGTCGTAGGAGCGCCACATCGAGCGGCTGGGTGCCAGCAAGGCGCCATGCTCTGCGAGCCAGCTCGGGCACTGCCAGATCTGGCTGTTCTCTACATACGATTCCAGCACCGTCTTCAACGTCGGTGCCTCCGCCAGCGACCCGCCGCTGTCGACGGTTCGGGCGTAGGGGAAGTAGTCGTCGTAGTCCTGCATGTAGAGCTTGACCGCAATCCCGATCTGGCGGGCGTTGGAGGTGCATTGGGTCAGGTACGCGCGGTCTTTCGCCCGGGCGAGCACCGGGAAGATGATCGAAGCCAGCACGCCGATGATGGACAAGACGACCAGCAACTCCACCAGCGTGAAGCCGCGAGTTGCTGCCCTCCCCGGGCTGGATTGTCGCTCACTTCTCGGCATTTGCACATCCGTCTGAGCGAAAGAAAACGCTCAGTGGGCAAGTAGGCCCACCCTCTGAATCAAGGGTAGTTATTGCCGAGTTGTGCGATTCCTAAACGTCTGCGCTGCCGTCGCGCGAAGGCTGAATTGCCGTTCTGTTGCGCCCCTTCGGCACGGCCCGTGCGGCGAGCCATACGCGCGCCGATCGTCGAAACGCCCCCGCGCAGACAGTGCCTGGACACCCGTCACTCGCCCAGCTTGAGTAGCGTGACGTGCTCGATCTCAACACGGCCCTGGGCGGCGCCGTTGCCGGGGTCGAGGCGAATGGACGTAATCTGCTGATCGCGCCAGAGCGGGTGCGTGCCGACGTGCACCCGGTAGGTCTGCATTCGGTCGCCGGGGACCAGGGGAAAGAGCAGCACCTTGTCTTCGGCGAAGCCTGGCGAGGCGGTCGTCGTCCAGTAGAACTGGCCGCCGCTCCCACCGGCCGCCTGCATGGTGATCTCGATCACATCCGCCTCGGCGCCCTTGACTGCCACGAACGGCCGCACCAGGTACGGGTCCCCGCCAGTGACCTCGGTCACCAGCTTGCTGCCTTCCACGCGCAAGGGGGTCAGGTCGTGCTGGCTCACCCACCCTTGGGTGGATTCCCAGGGCCCAAAGCGAATCTCCGTTACCTGCTCGGGGAGGTAGGGGACGGCAAGTGGCTCCACTCCCGTGAGCAGGAGCTTCGCCTCCTGACCCGCCGGCAACCGGATCAGCAGGGCGCCGTGGGCGGGGTCGTAGCGATAGCAGGGGTGGTCCGGCAGCCCCGGCGGGTCGGTCTGCGTTAGCAGGCTGCCATTGAGCCGAATCGACTTGGGCTGAGCCGTGCCGGCCACGAGCAGCCAGCACGATTCCTTGGTCGGTGGGCGAATGCTGAGCGCCACGGTGTCGTCGGTGACCGTCACGGAGTTCAGCACGCCGCGGGAAGTCAGCCGGACCTTCCCCTCGCCGACAACCGCCGTCCGCGTCCACGGGTCCTGGTCGCTGCCGAGAAGCCGGTACACGTTCCGCAGGATCTGGTGGGGGGCGAAGATCCAGCCGCACTTCTCTGCGTTCAGGGCGCTGATGTTGTCGGGCCACAGGGCGATATCGCTGGCGTTGGTGGACTGCTGGAACAGCGCGCTCACGGTAAGCCCACGGGCAACCTCCTCCCAGGGGAAGCTGGGGTCATACTCGGCCAGGCGGAGCAACGCATAGGCATGCCGCAGGCCGTTCCACTGCACCGGCCGACCGATCCAGCTCCCCTCGAGCCAGGTGGCGCCGAAGACGGGAATCGACGCGTACCGCAGGAAGGGGTACTCCGGGGTGTCCCACATGTACAGGAACGGCAGGCCGGCTCGGGCCCACTTAACGGCACTGGCGAGGTACACTCCGTTTCCGGTGCATTCATAGCCTGTCAGGTACGCCTCGCAGGCATCGGCGGCGGCGAGGAGATCGGGGGTGTGCACGGGCACCTCCCAGACCTGCGCTGCCCGGGGCACAGGGAATCGGTCCATGAACGCCAGGGCCTTCTCGCCGCCCGCGAGCGCCTGCGCGTCGCCGGTGACGCGAGCGAACCGCAGCACGGTATAGGCCGTCTGGGCGCAGGTGCCCACCTCGGCAGCTTCGTGGGTGCCGAGAAGTGTGTAGTCCATCCCCTCGAACACACCGACTCGGGGCGTCTTGGCGTCGAACCGCCACGAGCCGTCTTCGCGCTGCGAGGCCAGCAGACCGGCGACCGCAGCCGCGGCGCCGTCCAGGGAGGCCACGGGGTCCCCATAGGTGATCCCGTAGTCCTCAATCGCCGGCGCCGCCCCGGTTGCCTGGACTTCCTCGGCGAGTCGGCGCAGGCGGCCCTCCAACTGCGCGTCGGCGGTCAGGCGTTCCGCCATCAGCACGTCATACAGGTAGGGCCCGTGGGGCGCGATGCTCTCCATGACCTTTGGCCCGCCGCGGCTGCTGTACCAGCCCTTCTTCTCCGGCACCCACAGCGACTCGAGATAGGCGCGCGCGCTGAAGTCGATCTCCTTCTGCCAGGTGCCGCGGGGCGGGGTCAGGGGGTCCGGGACGCCGTATAGTGCAAACCAACGGTCCATCGCCGACAGCGAGTCCCGGGCGGAGCCGTCCAAGTACACGTGCGCGTCGATGGTCAGGGCTCCCTTGGGAACGAACTCGTAGGGGCGTGCCGCTTCCCGCGTGTTCTCGTCCAACCAGTTGGGGCAGGTGGGCAAGACGAACCCCATGAGATGACCGACGCGACCCTCCTTATAGTCGGGCGAGCAGAAGACAGCGCCGGGGCGGTCGTTGCGGCCGTCCCACTTTTGGTAGGCGTCCCACAGCAGTCCCACGGTAGTGCTGCCCTCGTGGACGCTCATGAGCGGAATGGTGATCTTGTTGACGTGGGGTACATAGCGCACGCGGTCAGGGTGAGCGGGGGCGAAGTCCAGGTCGTTGGAGCTTACCTCCTCGTTGACCAGCCACTCCAGCCCGGGGAACAGGGCGTCGCTCTTCGCGTCGCCGAACGAACCGGCGCCAGCGTACAGCAGGAGCGTCTCGAAGGCGGTCAGCTTGCGCGGCCGGTTCACGTGCAGCCGCGTTGAGACCGCGAAGGTATCCGCCTCCTCGGTCACCGTCCACGTCTGGACCAAGTCCCACGTGGCTCCGTCGGCATCCCGCAGGCGCGAGGTCAACGTCAGCTCGGACTTCCCTGCCTCGTTCGCCAACTTGCCGGCGCCGCCGAACAACAGCACCTGGCGCTCCCCCTTGTTGGTCAGGTAGACCGCCTTCCCCAGCCGCGTGACGACACCCACTTGGCGCCAGTCGTCGCCAGTCTTTGCGAACAGGCGGCACGCCCCGAAGCCGGCGGAGCTGCGCGGGAACTCGGCGCGCAGGCGAGCGTTCTCCAGGACCGCCCCCGCCTTGACAACGGCCGCGGTCGCCTTGCCGGCCGGGGCCGGCCATGGCTCCCCCTCCCCTTCGGCGGCAGTCACGACGATCTCGTTGGTCGTTGTCTGGAGAGGGCAGCCCTCGGCCGAGACTTGCGCCGAGAGTGCCGCGCCGGCCGACTCCGCCAGTGCCTTGACGGGCCAGCTCACGGTCGCCGTGGCACCGGGCGCAATGAGGTCGACTGCTCGGTTGGGGGCGCCGCCGCCGTCGACGCCAAGCGCCGGATCGAGGGTCAGCGCCACCGCGACACTGTGCAGGTTTGCGTGCCCGGTGTTCTCGAGAATGCAGGTGACGTTGGTCGCGTGAAAGCGAGACAGGAGCAGGCTATCGGGCTTCAGGGCCGTTGCCGTCAGCTCGGGGCGGAGCGGGAGTCGGCTAATCACCTCGTTGTCTCCCGCGCGGGCGATCAGGCGGACGCTCCCGACGGCGTCACGGTTTCCGCCAAGCTGCCATGCCACGTTCCTGCGGCCCTTGACCTCGAGGTCAGCCAGCGCCGAAGGCGCGTCGCCGCGAATCGACAGCCCTTCCGGCAGTTCCAGTGCCAAGTCGAGGTCGCCCGCTGCGTCGCCGGCGTTCTCGAAGCGGGCGGTGAGCGTGAGGGTTCCACCGGCAGACTCGCGCAAGTCGGTCCGCAGAATCTTCGGGAGCGGCCCGACGGAGTCGAGGTACTCGACGTCATCCACCAGCATCTCGCCCGTCCCGCCGACCAGGCGGCCGGACACGTGGACCCATTTCACTTGCTTGTTGTCGGTGAAGTCGTACGCCAGCACCGCCTTGTGCCACTGGCCGTCGCCAACGTGCTCGGCGGGGACCTCAAACGTGGCCCGCTGCGCGCCAGTACCCTCCAGCGGAGTCTCGTTCATGGGGATCGCGTAGAACATCAGGTGCGAGCCGCGGCTGGCCACCGCCTTGTAGCGGAAGACGAGACCGCCCTTCAACTGCGAGAGCATCTTCGCCTGCTGGCCGTTGTTCGCCGTCCACGCGCGGTTGAAGCCGACCTCGCCCTTGTCAACGGCGCGCAGAAGACGCAGCGAATACCTCCCGGTGCGCGCCTCCTCGCACACTTCGGCTCGATTGGCCACGTCGCCGAGTACCGCACTCCAGTCCAGCGGAACGCCAAGGGGGCCGACTTCCTCGAAGCTGCCGTTGGTGACACGGCCCACCGGCTCGGCTCGGCCGGCACCGGCCGCCAGGCAGAGGGAAAGGCACAGGCTGGTGATCATCTCCGAACTCCCTTTCCGATCAGGTCCGTCTTGCGAAGCGCCCCCCAATGCATTCGCCGCCGCCCTCGCCATCCCTCCGCGCCGAGCGGGAACGTGTCAATAACTCCGCCCGACTTTCGAGAGGCACCGCGAGGCGGTACAATCGCCCACGAGCCGAGGAGCCAGGCAGCCCTGTCATGGGTGCCCGAGACATAGCCGTTTCCGCGTTGCTCCGCGTTCGTCCTCGAACGGACGCCGTTCGTGCGCGTCCCGTTTCGCCGGAGGCAAGCTGATGCTATCTGACAACCGAACCGATCGCGCCCCCACTCTCATTCGCGAGGACGCCGACCGCTCGCCGGTGATTGTGGCGGTGGGAGACCAGTGGCGCTACGGCGTCCTGCCGGAGGGCGCCGAGCCGGTGGGCGAAGGCTTCGACGAAGCCTCCGGCCTGCCGCGGCGCATTCGCTGGCTCAAGGACAACGCCGAGATGGCGCTCGTGCCGGCGGGGGGAGTTCCGGATGGGCAGCACGGACGCTGACTCCAACGCCTCAAGCGCTGAGAAACCTCAGCACCGCGTGCGCTTGGACGCCTACTACACGGATGTCTGTCCGGTGACTGTAGGGCAGTACCGTGCGTTCTGCCAGGACGCTCATCCCGTCGTCGACGGGACCTGGCACGACTCCGCGGCGTACAGCGAGTGGGCGGGGAAGAAGCTGCCGACGGAGGCGCAGTGGGAGAAGGCGGCGCGGGGAACGGATGGGCGGATCTGGCCGTGGGGGAATCAGTGGAACGGCCAGGCCGCCCACTGCGACTACCAGCACAAGTGCCAGTGGTCGGATACGACCGCGCCGGTGGGCAGTCACCCGCAAGGCGTCAGCCCCTACGGCTGCCACGACCTGATCGGCAACGTCTGGGAGTGGTGCGCGGACTGGTATGACGACGGCTACTACAAGCGGTCGCCTGGAACCCCGGGGGTTCCCGAACAGAACCCGCGCGGCCCGGAGTTCGGTACTGGGCGGGTGTTGCGGGGCGGCTCGTGGTTCGTCGACTGCACCCTCGGCTGGTTGCGCTGCGCCTACCGCCGCGACTTCGTCCCCGACCTCAGGCTCGCCGGCAGGGGTTTTCGTTGCGCCCAAGACCTTCCGGTACCTTCCTTACCTCTTTAGGTCCTTCCCTCTTTGCCTCGGTAGGATAGGTCGCTGACCTGTCAACGCGACAGGTTTGGCAACCTGTCCTACGGGTGCGCGCTGACCGACGCGGCGCGGTCAGTTTCGGGGCGATTTCGTAGGATGGGTCTCTGACCTGTCGCGAGGTGGTGAGTGGTGAGTAGCGGCGGTCTGTCGTAGGATAAAGCTCCAGCTTTGTCGCTGCTTCGGCGCAGGGTCAAGGGCAAGGGCGACAAAGCGCGCGCCCGCAAGGCGCGAGGAGCTTTATCCTACGGGTGCGCGCTGACCGTGTATGATGACAGGACATCCGTTACAGTTTCTGACAAGACCTCCGTTACACCTCTGCAGACCGGAATTAGAGTTGAGGAAGACAGGAGTGAGCGAAGTGCCGTTTCACGAGGTGTCCAGGATGCAGAGCCGCAAATGGATGGTGTATCGAATCAGCGAGGAGCGGGTGTGGGACTTCGTGCAGGGCTACGCGCCGGGGGGACCGCGCGCAACGACCCGCTGGCGGCGTTAGCGGAGGTGTTGTGGGCGCCGGCGGAGCAGCCGGCGGTGTTCGTGCTGAGAGACCTGGACGACTACCTGAGCGACCCGGCGGTGGCGCGGCAGCTTCGCAACGTGGTCCGGGCCCTGCGGACGTGCCCGAAAACGGCGGTGATCCTTTCCCCGCGCCTGAACGTGCCGGACAAACTGACCAAGGACGTGCAGTTGCTGGAGTTCGCCCTGCCCGGGTACGAGGAGATCAAGGGTGAAATGGGGTCCGTGTTGGCCTCGGCGCACATGGAGGAGGGGAGCAAGGAGGCGCTGGTGAAAGCGTGCCAGGGGCTGACGCTGACCAACATCGCCCAGGCGCTGCGGAAGGCGCGGGTGCGCTACGGCAAAGCCTTGGACGAGCGGGCCATTGACGAGGTGCTGGAGGAGAAGAAGCAGATCGTGCGCCGGACCGAGGTGCTGGAGTTCTACACGGCGACGGAAACGCTGAAGGACATCGGCGGGCTGGACCTGCTGAAGAAATGGCTGCAGGAGCGCTCGGTCGCCTTCAGCGACCGGGCCCGGCAGCAGGGGCTGGAAAGCCCCAAGGGCGTGTTGCTGTGCGGGATCGCCGGCACGGGCAAGAGCCTGGCGGCGAAGGCGGTGGCGCGCCTGTGGCGCCAGCCGCTGTTGCGCCTCGACGTGGGCGCGCTGTTCACCGGCATCGTGGGCGGGTCGGAGGCGATCATGCGGGACATGATCCGGATGAGCGAGTCCATGGCGCCGTGCGTCCTGTGGGTGGACGAGATCGAGAAGGGCTTCGCCGGTGTGGGCGCCTCCGGCGAGTTGGACTCGGGCGTCACCGCGCGGGTCTTCGGCAGGTTCCTGACGTGGAGGCAGGAGAAGACGGCGCCGGTGTTCATCGCGGCGACCGCCAACAACATCCGCACCCTGGCGAAGACTTGCCCGGAACTGCTGCGCAAGGGCCGCTTCGACGAGATCTTCTTCGTGGACCTCCCCACCGCGCAGGAACGGCAGGAGATCTTCGAGGTGCACCTGCCGAAGAAGACGCCGCTGCCGCTGAGCCACTTCGACCTTCCACGCTTGGCCGAGCACACCCGGGACTTCAGCGGCGCCGAGATCGAGCAGGCGGTGAAGGACGCGAACTTCCGCGCCGTCGCCCAGAGCCGCGACCTCCTCACCGACGATATTCTCGCCTGCGCCGGGCAGACGGTGCCCCTGGCGCACACCGCCCGCGAGACCATTTCGGAGCTGCAGTGGTTCGTCAACAGCGGCCGCGCCCGGCCCGCCTCCAGCGGGGCCGCGGCGCCCCCGCCTGAAGCGACTCAGACGGAACCCACCGGCGGGCTGTTGGCGAGGATGTTGGAAGAGGGAGGGTAGGCAGGAATCATTCAGGCAGCTTCGGCTGCACCCCGACGAGGGAAAACGTAGCGCGACTTGGCAAGTCGCGTCGAACTCGGCGAGTTCGCGCGCGAGATGCCATCTCGCGCTACATTCTCATAGGAATCGCCCATGTTCGCGTTTCGCTTGAACACCCCGGCAAGTG
>PEVN01000207.1:33306-48125 GCA_002779825.1 Armatimonadetes bacterium CG06_land_8_20_14_3_00_66_21
CTATGTTCAAATTGCCGTCGTCGCCCCACCCAAGACCCGAGAAGATTGCTTTGAGCCAACTGACTGGGCGCGACTGGAGCGCTGCTGTCAAGTCGCCTACGTGCAGTCGTCCAAGTGGGACGCCGTGGAAGCCGCGGAGGTGATGGCGGGGGCGCAGGTGGTCCTCACCGGCTGGGGCACCGGCGCACTCACGGAAGCCGTGCTGTCGCCGGCGCCCGACCTGAAGCTGTGGGTCCACTCGGCGGGCAGCATGGCGACGATGGCGACACCGGCGGTGTTTGACCGCGGCGTCCTGATGAGCACCGCCAACGACGTGCTTGCCAGAGGCGTCGCCGAGTTCGCGCTGGGGATGACGGTTATGGCGCTCAAGCAGGTCGTCGCCGTGAACCGGGACCTCCACGCCGGCGTGCCCTGGCGCGAGGCGCGTGGAACCCACAACTCGCGGGAGTTGTGCAACCTGCGCGTCGGCATCGCCGGATTTGGGCGCGTCGGGCGGCATCTCGCCAGGCTGCTGGAGTCGTTCAACGGGCTGGACGTGGTGGTGAGCGATCCCTTCGTGGACGAGTCCGTCCTGAAGGAGCACGGCGTCACGCGCGTTTCTCTGGAGGAGTTGTGTGCCACCTCGACGGTGATCCACAACTGCGTCCCGTGGACCGAGAAGACCGTGGGGCTGTTCACCCGGGAGCTGTTCCAGAGCATGCCCGACGGCGCGGTGTTCCTCAACACGGGGCGGGGTGCGACGGTGGACGAAGCCGCGCTGATTGAGGAGTTGCAGACGGGCCGGCTCTGCGCCTGTCTCGACGTGACCTACCCCGAGCCGCCCGCCGAGGGCAGTCCATTCTACTCGCTGCCCAACTGCCTCCTGACGCCGCACATTGCCGGCGCGGTGGCGAACGGGCGCAAGCTGCTGGGGCGGTTCGCCGTCGACGAAATCCTGCGGTTCCTCGACGGGCGGCCCCTGGTCGGGCAGATCAGCCAACGCGAGGTGGAAGGCATGACCGGCGGGAAGGGCTGACCGCCGGGCCCCGGAGAGGACCAGTGAAAAGGGCGCCGGCATCATGCCGGCGCCCTTCGCGCGTCAGTAGACCGTATTGCTCGGCCCTCACTCGCCTGCGGGCTTTGCTGGTTGCGGCTGCGGAGCCGGCGTCGGGAGAGTCGCGTCCGTGCCGGCTACCGCATTGCCGACCTTCACGTCGGCGTCGGTGAGGGTCCCGTGTTTCCCCAGCGTGGAGGTGCGCGTGCGCGCCTGGTCGGTCAGTGCTTGGATATCCCGGTCGTTCTTCAGGACATGCGGCGTCAGGAAGACCAGCAACTCCGTGTTACTCACCTTGTCGTCGGTGCTGCGGAACAGGGAGCCGACTATCGGCAAGTCGCCCAGGAACGGGACCTTCTTGTGGACCTTGTTTGTGGACTCACGGATCATCCCGCCGATGACGATGGTCTGCCCGTCTGCTACGGACACTGTGGTGTTCGCCGTCCGGGATCCGACGATGGGGCTGGTGAAGCCCAACTGCTGCACCTGACCTTGAAGCTCAGCCAAGCTCTGCTGGATCTGCATTTGGATGTACCGGTCCGCCCGTTTGTTCTCACCAGCGTCGTCGTCGTCAGCGCCGAGGGAGGTCTTGATCCGGGGGGTGACCTGCAGGTTGACGGTGATGTCATACCAGTCGAAGACGGGGATCTGCCCGGTGGCGTTCTGCGAGATGCTCTTCACGTACGGGTAGCGAGTGCCAATCTCCACCGTCGCCCGGACGTTGTCGGTGGTGGTGACGTGGGGCGTCGACAGCACGCGCACGTCGTGCTTCTCCATCAGGGCATCCAGCACCGCGTTCAGCTCCTTGCCGACCACGGTGTAGCGCATGCCCTCCGCGAAGTCCTGCGAGTTCTTGATCTGGAAGTCGGTGCCAATGGTGTCCTGCGGCTGTCCTTCGGTCTTCCAGGACCATTCAACGCCTAACCGGGTGGTGTTGTCCAACGTGACATCAACGATCGCGACCTCGATGAACACCTGCTGCTTGGGCTTGTCCAGTTGGCGGACCATCTCCTCCACCAGAGTGTGCGCCTGCGGGGGAGCGGTCACGACCAGCGAGTTGGTCGCCTCGTCGCTCTCCACGCTGATGTCCTGTAGAATGTCCAACGCCGCTCCGGACTGCCCGCTACTTCTGCCGAACAGGAAGCTGAAGAACCCGCGCGACCGATTCTGCCCCCCGAAGGCGCGCTCCAGCGTGTTCTCGACATCCTCGGCATTGGCGTTCTCCAGCGGATAGATCCGCATCATGTCCGTGAGCGGCGCGTTCACGTCGAGCTTCGCGACCAACTCGCCGACCTGGAGGAGGTTCTCGGGCGTGCCCGTGGCAACCAGCGCGTTGTTGCGCACATCGGGGACGATGATGTTCTCTTTCAGCCCCGTCAGCCCCTGAACCCGCGTCTGGTTGCGGCCGGAGTCGTACGATCGACTCCAGGGGAACTGGAAGCGGCTGCTGGTCGCGCCCCCCTGCGGCTGCTCCAGGATCTGGTTGATCTCCTGGGCGACGGTTGAGGCATCGGCGAACTTCAGCTCGAAGACCTGGACTCTGACGTCCGGTTCGAGATTCACATCGATGGCTTTGACGATCTGCTGGATCTGCTCGATCCGCTCTTTCGAGGCCGAGGCAATGATCGAGTTCGTCCGCTGGTCGGCCTGGATCTTGAACTCCTCTTTCGCCTGCATCAGCCCCGGCACGGTGGGTGACGCCCTGCCTGGGACGCCGGGAGGGACGCCGGGAGGACTACCTCCGCCTCGCTGGTTGGGATCGAGTCGGACTTGTCCGGTCCGTGGTTGCTCAAAGAGTTGGGTGAGGAGGGTCGCCGTGCTCTGCGCGTCAGCGTACTGGAGCTTGATCACCTCCACACTCAGGACGTTGGTCTGGTCCTTGTCCAGTTCGCTCACGATGCTCACAATGCGTTTCACATTGCTCGCAGTGTCGGTGATGATCAGGTGGTTGGTCGAGCTGCTGGCAACCAGGGAACCGGTGTCCGCGGCCACCAGGGGCTTGAGTTCCTGGGCAATCCGCTGCGCGTCGATGAACTCCACCGGGACGATCTGCGTGAGGAACGTGTCGTGCTCGGGGATGTCCTCCGCGCGTTTGCCCGTCGCCACCGTGACGCCGGAGGTTGCGGCTTCCTTCTCGGGGAGCACTTTGATCACACCGTCTCCAAGCCGGCCCACCATGGTGTAGCCCTTGACCTGTAGCACAGAATTGACGATCTCGAACGCTTCGCGTAGCGGGATCCGCCCTGTCGACGCGATGGTGACCTGACCTGTCAACTCGGCGTCGATGGCGATGGTGGCCTTCGCAAGCCGGCCGAGCATCCGCAGCACGGTGACGAGGTCGGCCTTGTCGAAGCTCATATCGATCAAGGTCTCGTCGCCGCGTTGTTGAACGCGGCCGGGCTCGTCCTCAGGCCGAGGACCTTCAGGAGCGGGCGCTGCCGGCACCACCGGCGCAGCGGCAGCGGGCGCCTCGGGAGCCGCCGCCGCGGCCGGCGCAGCTTGCTCCTCTGCGGAGGCTCGCGGCAGCGCAGTCCCTACGCAGCAGGCCATCAGCAGTGCTATGAGCGGTGTTGCTTTCATCTTCGTGTGCTCCTTCGAGAACGCGGTTCCCCCGGGTGGAACGGGTCCCGCCTAGCCACCGCGGCCGCCGCTGCGGCGCCGCTCCTCCCACTGCCGGCGGAACTCGTCGCGCTGCCCAGAAGTCATGTTGCGGAAGTCGAACCCGCCCGGGGCCGAGGGCGGAGGGGGGGCGGTGCTTGGGGGGGG
The DNA here is from genome assembly GCA_002779825.1 of Armatimonadetes bacterium CG06_land_8_20_14_3_00_66_21. Taxonomy (GTDB): domain Bacteria; phylum Armatimonadota; class Abditibacteriia; order CG2-30-66-41; family CG2-30-66-41; genus CG2-30-66-41. The sequence goes on from PEVN01000207.1 coordinate 37,106, forward strand.
AGTGGTTGGGGCGGGAGGGCTGGGCTGGTCCTTTTTCTCTTCCGTCTTCGGCTCTGCCTTTTGGGCGGGCTTGTTCTCGCCGAAGGCGAAGTACCGATCCTGACCATCCTTGCGGAGGACGGCCCCGGTCTCGTCAACCGAGGCAACGTGGTATCCGAACGCCTCCGTGCCCACGCGCGCCATCAAGGTCTCCTTGGTCGTGACGTTCTCCACGAGGGCAACCTGCACGTCTCCCACCGTGATGCACCCGGTGACGGCGATGGTCTCCGGGGTTTGCGGCGGCGCCGCGCCTGTTGGCGGGAGGGGCCCGGCGGGAGGCGCCTTGGGAGGCGGTGGGACCGACGGAGTCGGCGGCGTTCTCTGGTCGTTCTGAACCAGCGGCTTGAACAGATTGCGCTCCGGGACGACGGCGAACTCCTGGTACTCGCGCGCCGGCAGTGCCACCGGCTTGGCCTCCGGGGCGCCGCGGTCTGCTGCTGCCGCGCCCGCGGCTGGAGTAGTGGCGTCGCCGGCTGTCGTCGGTCGCGCCCGGAGGGCTGTCCCAGTTGCGGGGGTTGACTGCTTCTTGACGTACCCATAGCACGCAACAGCCAGCACGACGGCGAACCCGCCAATCACTCCGAGGTCGCGTTTCGTGAACTTCATTCGGGTTACCTCATCCGCGCGGCGGATTACCTCATTCACCCAGTCGCGGCGCGGCGGTCTGCCGCCGCTTCTGCCGCAAAGGCGCTTCGCTGTAGGAATAGGTCGCCAGCAACAAGTCGCAGCTCAGGTCTGCCTCTCGATCGGACTTGTGCCGGATGTCGAGGCGCTGGACGTCCAAGAGCATCTGTGCGTCGTTGCTGATCCGGAACAGCGCATCGGTCAGCGCAGCCACGTTGCCTTCAACCGTCACCTTCACAGAATGCCGGCGCCAGTGGTCGTCGGCAATGGACGGGGCCAGGGGGTGATAGCTGCCAATCTGGAGCCCGCTGATCTGGCAGATCCGCTCCATGGCCTGCATCTTCGCGCCCACGTGGGCGGCTTCGCTGTCGCTGTCCAGGAGTGCTCCGAACTGCGGGCGAACCTGGCTCGCCAACTCGGTGTAGTCCGGCTGGTTCGTGGCCGCTTTGCGCCGGTCGAGTTCTCGCTGCTGCGCGGTGAGCTCCTGCTGCAACCGGTTCCATTCGGTCCAAGCCGGATCGACGAACTTGAGGAACAGACCGACCAGAGCGGCAGCCCCCACGCCGGCCAGGACGATCTTCCGCTCGCGCCTGGAGAATCTCACGAGGCAACGCCCCCTTCTGTGGCCACAGTACAGACAATCTGGAACTGGGTGAGCTGCACCTTGTCGCGCTCCACCGTGTTGGCGTAGGTCAGCCGGGCATCGTGGAATTCGGGGATTCGGCGGACGGCGGAGAGCGCGTTGGTGGCTTGGGCGCTCGTCTGTGCCGACCCGCGGATGGAGACCGTCCCGTTGGCGTCGAAGTGCGCTTCCTCAAACCAGACGCCTTCCGGAAGATCGGCGGAGAGCTGCCGCAGCAGCTCGAGCCACAGGCGCCCGTTGTACCGCGCCTCGGCGGCGCGGCGCGCCATCTCCAGCGCGCGGGTCTGGTCGCCGGAGCCCACGTCCGCCGCCACCGCGGGGTACTGAAGGAGCGCACTCTCCAAGGAGGCCAACTGCTCGCGCCGAGCTTGGAGTTGGCCCTGGAAGTGGGCTCCCAGCGCGACCAGCGCGATTCCGGCAACCGCTCCGGCGGCGAGTCGCCGGGTGCGCGCTTGGCGGGCGGCGCGCGCCTGCCGGGAGAGCTGAGCGGTAAGATTCACGTCCACGAGTGCGCGGTCGCCTCGCAGGGCCAGCCCGGTGGCGCAGGCGAACAGGGCAGCGTCGTCGGTAGGCACGCCGCTGCCGACCTCGAAGCCGGCCCAGGGGGGCGGCACGAACACCTCCAGCCGCAGTCGGCGGGAGAGCGCCTCCGACAGTCCCTCTGCCAGGGCGCCGCCGCCGGTGAGCAGGATCCGGTTGAGCTGTCCGGGCCGGGCGTCAGCCCGGTACGCCTGGATGGTCACCTGCAGTTCCGCGGCAAGGCGGTCCACCCACTGGCTCGTGTGGGGGGTGCCACCGCTCGCCGCGTGGTCTGCGGGTGGGGTGACGCCGTGGCGGTGCTTCAGCCCCTCGGCCTCCGCAGGGGAGACTCCGAAATCCTCAGCGAGCGCCTCTGTCAGGGCGCGCCCCCCGAAGGGCACCACTCGGTAGGAATGGAAGGCCCCGTGCTGCAGGACGACGGCGAGTGTCCGGTCCCGGCCGAGGTCCGCGATCAGGACGCCGTCGGGCTCAGACACCTCCAACGCGGCCGGCCGGGACGCGAAGCAGTTCGCCGCGCCCAGCAGGCCCACATCGACCACTCGGGGGCGCAGACCGCCCGTGCGCAGTGCGGAGCGGTAGGTGTTGAGGGCGCCCTTGTCGCAGGCTGCCAGCGCCACCCGCTGGGTGTCGTCGGTGGGGCGGCGACCGGTAGCCGCGCGGCCGCCCAGGACTGCGAAGTCGATCTCGGCGTTGTCGGCGCGGAACGGGATATGCTGGTGCGCTTCGTATCGGAGGAGCTGCTCCAGAGCGCGGCGGTCCGTGGCCGGCAGCTCGATGACCTTCAGCGTCGACTGCTGAGACGGCATGCCCACCGTGGTGATCGGCGCCCGAAGCTGGTTGCTGCGGGCGAGCCGCCGGAGCGCCTCCTGCCAGGAGGCCGCTCGGCTCCCCGCGTCCTCTGTCGCCACCGGGAACCGGGACACCGCCTCGACGCTCCAGCCTCGGGCCCTCTTGCGGAGCAGCACCGCCTTGACCTCGCTCTCGCCGAGGTCGATCCCCAGATAGTGTTTGCGGACGAAGCTCATCTGTGATTCCTCTTCGCGCGGAGCACAACGCGCCCCACGCAGGGCTGAAGGGCGACACGCACAGCCGCTCATTGGCGCCAATACACGATCCGGACGGTGCGCGTCGGCGGCTCGGCCGGTTGCTGTTCCGTTGCTGCGGGCGCCTGGGGCGATTGCGGCGTCAGCGGGCTGCCCGGCGCACCCCCCGCCATCGGTGCCTGTCGGGACCGAGTGCCGGCGGCGCCGGCGAGAGGCACCAGTGGCAGGCCTGGCGTCTGCCCCGAGGGCTGCTCGGGCAACTGCGCGGCGCCGCCCTCTGTCTCGGCGCCGGTTTGCTGGGCCGCCTGTTCCTCCACGACGACGACGCACTCGATCCGCCTGCGGATGGAGGTGCCGGTGATGAGCCCGTCCGCCACGACCCGGAACGCATAGGAGCGAACCGTCAAGTAGTCCGCCAGCTCCATGAACATCGCGCTGGTGAGGGACTCGACCGCAAGCACGTCGCCGAGCTGGGTGAACGGCCCGGCAGACTCTCGGTGCGACACGAGGTCTTGGGCGGTCTCCTCGGTCATGAGCGGCAGACACATCAGCACCTCTATGGGTGCCGTGTTGACGTTGATCCGCCCCCGAGTCGTCGCTTCGTCGGTAACGGTTATTCGGTCCAGGATCTGGGCAACCTTCTCGCGCTCCAATCCAGGCACGCTGAGGATCTCCCCGAGCTTCTGGAACTTGGTGGACTCCTGGGCTCCGCCGGCGCCCCCCTGGCCCGCCGCGCCGGTGCTTCCTGGCGCCGCGCCCGCTTGGCCCTGTCCCGTCTGGCCTTGGAGACCGGGGAGGCTAGGTAGGCCGCCGGTTGGCGCTTGACGGCTTCGCGACGAGGCTGCGGCCCCGCTGGCGCCAGGCAGGTTGCCAGAGCCGGGCAAGCCTCCGGTGCCGGGCAGGCCACCCGTGCCGGGAAGGCCTCCTCCGGTGCCGGGAAGCGCGCCGCCGTCGGGGGTCTGTCCCGTGCCGGCGGCGGGCTGCGTCGATTGCTGATTTCCTTGTCCGCCCCCGGTGCCTCGGTAGCTGAGAATCGCTTGGATCTCCTGCTCGGACAGCACGTCCTCCAAGCGCTCTTTCAGCTCGTCCTGCGAGGCGGTGCGCAGGTTGACTCGCGGCTGTCCCTGCGCATCGGTGTTCGTGTCCAAGCCGTAGAGCGTAAGCAGGTCCACCAGCCCCTTCGGGATGTCGCTCTGCGGCTCCTCCTGCACGCCCGCCGCGTCCATCAGCGACTTGAGCCCCGCCCGCTGCTCGGTGGCGTAGTTCTGCCCGTAGAACAGCTCCCGGGTGAAGCCCTTGACCAGCAGCAGTTCGGCCAGAGTCTCGAACTGGCCGTTCCGGCAGTAGTAGGGGGGCGTCAGACCAAGGTAGTACTCGTCCTCGGCGCCTTGCTCCCGGACCTCGGCATCCTCGTCGCGCCAGTCCAAGAGCGGATCGACCAGCAATGGGTCACCGAGAAGTTGGGTGAGCATGTTCTCGTCGGCCACATTCAGGTTCAGTTTGCCGGACTCGTCGTAGATACGAACTTCGTAGCGGCCGGTCGTGAGGGTCAGTTCGTCGGTGTCCGAATCCATCGCCGCCCACTCTTCGTCGGTGCTCACGTACGGGGTCTCCAGCCGCTCAAGCTGGAGGAGCGCTCGGCGAACACCCGTCTCGGCCAAGTGCAGTGCCTCGGCGTCGTTCGCGTAGTTCCCGGATAGCGCCACGTCGGTGCGCACGACCGACGAGAACCCCAGCAGCATCACCGCCAGGATGACCATCACCCAGATGGTCACCACCAGCGCGATCCCTTTCTGTTTGCCAGAACGATTCTTCATGGGCGCTTGCTGCTTCTGCCGGTCCCCGACGAAGGGGCGCTGGGCAGGGAGAGACCGCCGGGCAAGGCCGGCCCGCCGCCGGTCCCTCCCGGTAACTGGAACGAAGAGGCAGGCGGCGTCTGCCCGGACTCGCCGGGCTGCTGTCCCGCTTGCTGCTGCCCGGCTTCCTGACCGGTGGCAGCCGCCTTGCTGCTCTTCCCGGTGAGCTGGGGCAGGAGTCCTTCCGAGCGTGGCTCGAGGATTGCCTGGACCAACTTCGGCTCCTTGCCGTCTCCCTGGGTGAGACCGAGGGTCACCTCGATCAGCGGCGGAAGCGCGTCGGTGGTCTCCCACACGTCCAGCCACTCGCTGTTGGTCTCGTCCCAGAAGCGGAAGTTCAGGGAGACGACGGCGGGCGAGATCTCCGTCACCGTCGGCTCGACCGGTTCGGCGGCCAGCCCGGGCAGGGCATTCACGGTCCGTACCAACCCCTTCTCGGGGGTGGTGTCGTCGGTGTCGACGTAATAGGTGATCTCCGCCAAGTCGAGGCTTGCGGATTGGGTCGCCGCCGGGTCCAACGCGACGGCGACGAAGGACAGTGTGTCGAGGTCAACGCCCTTCCGGTCGTCTCTGGCGTCCTCCTGCTGGAACGCGGACCGCTCTTGCGGCGCCGCCTGGGCGTCCTCCTCGGATGCCGGTGCAGCTTCGGCTGCGGCTGCCGTCTCCTCGGTCGCTGGGAGCTGAAGGGGGTACAGGTTTGCCAGATCGCTGGTCACCTGCGTCAGCAGCCCCCTCGTCAGTTGCGATGACTCTGATTGGGCGTCGACCTGCCCCATGGCACGCAGCGCCGCCCGGAAGGCGCCGTAGACTGCTGTCAACAGCAGCCCGAAGATCGCCAGGGCGACCATCAACTCGATGAGCGTGAAGCCGGCGTTCTGGTGGCGCCGCCGTCTCACTGCGGTGCCTCCTGAGACGCGGATACAAAGTCACCCTCGCGAAGGCACGTCTCCACAGTCAGGTGGTGCTCGCGACGACCGTGCGCCCAGGCGACAGTCAACTCAACGCGCTGGAGACCAGACTCCGCCACGTCCGGCAGCTCGACCGGCTCCATCACGGCGGTCCACTTGTAGTGGGGGTAGAGGTCGCCGAAGTCACCTTCGCTCTCGCCTCCCGCTTGCAGGTTCTCATCCCAGCGCAACTGCGCCAACTGCATCTCGGCCAGCGTCGCGGCGGTTGTGTAGTCTCCGGCGTCACGGGCCGACAGCAACCCGCTCGAGACAGCCCGGAGTATCCCCACGATGCCGAAGGAGAGGATCACAAACGCCACCAGCAGCTCCAACAGCGTGAAGCCGCGACACCCCTTGGCGCGGCCGAGTCGAGGAACGGATGTTAGTGGAGTGCGCATAGTTGGCGGGAAGCACAAGCTGAGTCCCGAAATCCGAAATCCGGAATGGCCCACCCAAGGTGGCTATTCCCTCAGATACTCCTGAACCAGCGCATCGTCCGCCAGCTCTTCTTCGGTCAGCAGCCTCGTCCGGCCGGTGAGCGCTTCGAGGCGGACGCACCGCTTCTTGCCCTTCGGGTCGCTCAGGACGAGCCGGGCGTCTTCGGTCTGACCGTTGCGCCAAAACGTGACGGTGTCAACGCCTTCTGTCTCCTGTTCGGGGGCGACGTTGGAGAGCGCAGACTCCTGGCTCTCTCGCTTGAGGAGGCCGAGCGTCACCCCAGCCGGCAGCTCCCGAAGGCGGCCGGACGGAGTGCTATCCTCCGCGAACGAGGGCTCTGCCGGGGCTGTCGAGGCGGTGTCCGGATCGCCTTCCTCCTGGACCGTCACCCAGACAGCGATTGGTGTCTTGCCGGTGTCTTCTGACCGCCTCGCGTTGAAGCGCGTCGTCGTCCGGGAGGTTACGGCACGAGACCTCCCGTAGTTCAAGCGAGCGAGCACCTGCCTGGTGGCCGAGCGGATCCGCGCCTCGCGGTAGGCAGTCACCATGGACGGGGCGGTGACCCCGGTCATCAGGACCATGATCACCATGACCACCATCAGCTCAATCAGTGTCAAGCCGAGGGTGGCCCGCCGGGGCCGCAGGCGCCGGTCAGCGCTGTGACGTGTCCCAGTTGACAATGTCGGCGTCTTTCCCTTCGCCGCCCTCGACTCCGTCGCGCCCCAACGAGTAAAGGTCAAAGCTGTCTGTGTTGTGCTCGCCCGGCTCCGTATACACGTAGCCGCGGTCCCAGGGGTCGGTGGGCACGACGCCCTTCTTCAGGTAGGGGCCGTCCCAGTTCTTGGCTTCGGGTTCGGAGGTGGGCTTCTCGACCAGCGCTTGCAGCCCCTGCTGGCTGGACGGGTACGTGCCATTGTGCACGTGATACAGGTCCAGCGCGGTCTCCATGGACTGGATGTCTGCATGGGCCACAGCCACCTTGGCGTCTTCCACGCGCTTCACGACCTGCGTCGTGATCACCGCAGCCAGCATCACCAGGATGGCCATCACGACCATCAACTCGATCAGAGTCAAACCACGCTCATTCCGTCGTCTCAGTCTCCGCCTCATGGCAACACCTCTCTGTCTGGATTTGCGATTTGCGATTTGCGATTCTCGCTTCGCGATTGGCGGGGCCCCGGGGCGGGCCGTCTGACGCGCGTGCGACGCAACGCGAGGTGTCCAGCCCGAAAAATCCGAAATCCAAGAATCGCAGATCCAAAATCCTCTCATCCTGCCTGGAACACGTTCATCTGGAAAATAGGCAACAGCATCGCCAGGATGATGAAAGCGATGAGGGTGCCCATGACGAGGATAATCAGCGGCTCGATGAGCGAGATGACCGCCTTCATCTCGTTCTCGACCTCGACATCGTAGGAGTTGGCGACGGTATCCAAAACGCCGGGCAGGTCGCCGGTCTCTTCGCCCAGGGCGATCATGTGCGTCAGCAGGGGGGGGAACACGCCTTCCTGCGCCAGCGGCCCGGCGATGCTCTCTCCCTCCTTGACTTTGAGTCGCACTTCGTCCACGCCGCGGGCCAGCACTTCGTTCCCCAACACCTCGCGGACGACTTCCATGGCCGACAGGATCGGGACGCCGCCGCGCAGCAGTGTGGACAGGGTTCGGCTCAGCCGGGCGACGACAATCTTGCGGGTGAGGGGGCCGAGGAGAGGCAGCCGCAACCGGAACCTGTCCCACGCCAGCCTCCCGGAAGGCGAGCCGACGTACTGCTTGGCCGCCGTCCACAGCAGCGCGATTCCGCCGCCGATAGCCCACCACCACTTCGCCAGCCCCGACGACACATTCAGCAGGATTTGGGTGGGCAGCGGCAGCGCCTGTTCCAACTCGGCGAAGATGTCCACAAACCGCGGAATCAGGAAGATCAGCAGACAGGTGACGGCTGCCGAACCGACAGTGAGCAGCAGCAACGGGTAGGCGAGCGCAGATCGAATCTGGCTTCGCTGGATGTTGTCGCGCTCCAGCAGGCTGGCCAGCCATGCGAGGACTCCCTGGAGGTCGCCGCTCTCCTCCCCGGCCCGAACCATGTTCACGTATAGCGGCGGGAACGCGCCCGGGTGGCCGGCCAACGCGTCGGAGAGCGTCGTACCGCTCTGGATCTCGCTGCGCACCTCCGTGAGGACTTGGCGCAGGTTCGGGTTGTCGGTGTGCTCGATGAGCGCTGAGAACGCCCGCAGCAGCGGCAGCCCACCCTTGACGAGGTTGGCCAACTGACGGCTGAAGATGGTGAGATCGGCCGACTTGACTCTGGTCGCCAAGCGCGGGGCGCTCAGCGGGCCCTCACCCGCCAGGCGGATCGCCGTGGGGAAGCTCCCGCTCTCCCGAAGCCGTTGCGTCGCCGCCTGCTCGTCCGTGTCCGTCAGTCGGCCGGTGACGCGGGCGCCGGTGGTGTCGATAGCGATGTAGTCAAAGGTCGGCATGTTCGGTCGGCGGTCACTGGTCACGTTGCCACAAATTGCGGGTCGCGGACGAGGTCGTCGTCCATCAGGATCGCTTGCCCTTCCTCTTCCCGGGTGACGCGGGTGACTTCTTCGACGGTGGTGATCCCCTCTTTGACTTTTGCGAGACCGCCTTGAATCAGCGTGTCCATCCCTTTGGACATGCAGTACTCCTCGATATCGCCCATGGCGCGCCGCTCGCCGATCATGTCCCGGATCTGCTGGTCCATCTCGAGCAACTCGTAAACCCCGGTTCGGCCGTAGTAGCCGGTGTACTTGCAGTGGTCGCAGCCCACCGGGGTGGCCCCGCCGCGCGGGACGCCGCTGTCGGAGTAAGTTAGCGGCGGGAACTCCTTCGGGCGACACGTCGGGCAGAGCACGCGAACCAGGCGCTGCGCCAGGACCCCCTCAATGGACGACGCCGCTAAGTAGGGCTCTACCCCCATTTCCAGCAGGCGGGTCACCGCCCCGGCGGAGTTGTTCGTGTGCAGGGTGCTGAACACCAGGTGACCGGTCAGCGCCGACTGGATGGCGATCTCGGCCGTCTCCCCGTCGCGGATCTCGCCGACCATGATAACATCCGGGTCCTGCCGGACGATGTGGCGCAAGCCGGAGGCGAAGGTCAGCCCGATCTCCGGTCGAACCTGGATCTGGTTGATGCCGTCGATCCGGATTTCCACCGGGTCCTCGATGGTGATGATCTTCTTCTCGGTGGAGTAAGTCTTGCGCAGCGAAGCGTACAGGGTCGTGCTCTTGCCGCTGCCGGTGGGTCCCGTGACCAGGAGGATCCCGTGGGGGATGGCGATGAGCTTGCTCCATGGCCCCTCCGCCTTCGCGGGCATGCCCAACTGCTCCAACCCGAAGAGCACGCTGGAGCGCTCCAGGAGGCGCATGACGACTGTCTCGCCGTAGACAGTGGGGACTGTGGAGACGCGGAGGTCGACTTCCTTGCCGGACACGCTGATCTTGATGCGGCCATCCTGAGGCAACCGGCGCTCGGCGATGTCCAGGTCGGCCATGATTTTGACGCGGGAGACGACCGCCGCCTGCAGCCGCTTGGGCGGTGCAGCGACCTCGTGCAGCACGCCATCTACCCGGTAGCGGACCCGCAGCCCCCGCTCGAAGGGCTCGATGTGAATGTCGCTGGCCCGGTCCTGCACGGCCTGCCGCAGGATCATGTTGACAATCTTGATGACGACAGACTCTTTGGCGAGACGCTGGAGGTCGCCGATCTCCTCCTCGGCCTCCTCGAGCACCCGAACGTCCTCGTCCGCCTCGTCTTCCATCATGCGATGCATGTAGCGCTCTTCGACGAAGCGGCGGATATCGTCGGGAGAGGCCAGCGCCGCGATGACAGACCGGCCGGTGACCACCTGGATGTCGTCCAACGCGGAGAAATTGAACGGGTTGGCCAGGGCGACCACCAGCGCCTCGCCCTCGAAGCACAGCGGCAGCGCCTGGTGGCGGAAAGCGAGGTCGGGGCGGACCAAGGCGATCACCGAGTCGTCGAGGTCGCGTTCGCGAATCTCGACGTAGCGTATCTTCAACTGGTCGGCCAGCGCCATGAGGACCGCTTCCCGGGAGCAAGCGCCGTGCTCGACCAGCAGCTCGCCCAACAAGTGCCCGTTGCTGCTCTGGGCGGATAGCCCTTTCTGCAGTTCGGTCTCGTTGACGTCGCCACTGTCCAGAAGCAACTGCCCGATTCGGCGATCCTCGTCCATTCGTACTCCTCAGAGAGTGTGTGCCAAGCGGCGGAAGGCGACTGCGCGGAGAACGACCCGCCACGGGATTGCCCGGCGCGATATCGGGAGCCGGACGCCCGGCGTGTCAGGCCGTGCCGGCTCTTGAACGCTGTCGCCCCAGGTTCAGGTCCCTTGCGCGTTCCCGTTGCTTGATGCTGACGGTGGACGATTGTTCGCCGCCGACGTGGTGCCCTCCTCCAACGGCAGCACAAAGACCGTGATGCCCGGGTTCCGCCGGAAGGTGGCCTTCAGTGCCTCGAGCGCTGCGCACACCTCGGCGACGCGCTCGTCGGGCAACCCGACGTAGAGGGTGTTGTTCGTCCCCGGCCAGATGGGGTCGCCCAGCTTGGTCCCCGTACCACCGTGCCCCTGGGCGCCGAAGGCTTTGGTCCAGCCCGGCAGGGCCAGTTCTTTGGTTAGAGCGACGATGTCTTCTTCGATGCCGCTGTCGTAGATGACTATCAGGAGCTTCATCGGGAGGTCCAGTCTGGGTGCCCGCGGGACACCCGGTTGGTAAAGGCGACGAACATTGTATCTCGTCACCCTCGCCTCAGTCACCCGCCTCAGGCTCCGTCAGCCTCGCCACCGCAGCTCTGAAGACAGCCAACGTCGGCGGCTTCCCGAGTACCCGGTCCACGCCTGCGGGTTTCTCC
>PEVN01000113.1:0-2043 GCA_002779825.1 Armatimonadetes bacterium CG06_land_8_20_14_3_00_66_21
CCATCCAGGAGGCGCTCGATCCCAGAGCGAACCTGAACGGCGTCAACCGCGGGTGTTTGGTCAACGTCACGACGAAAGGAGGTGACAACATGGCCAGAGCGAATATCACCGAAGCCACGGACGTGCTGGACCGGATGGTTGCGCATTGGCGCGAGCGGATGGGCGAGTCGTTCGCGGTTGGCGATCGGAAGTTGGCGGACCTCGCCGCATTGCGCGACCAGATTGCGGCGGCAGTCCAGGAGTACGACACCGCGCTGGAAGTGGCCAACGAGAAGAAGGCTGCCCGCGACGCTCTGCTCAAGCAAGCAGACGCGGAGCGCGCGAACTACCGCCGGCAAGTCGCCATCGCCAAAGGAACCCGGTCGTCTGAGTACAGGACGATCCCCGAACCAGCCAAGCCGAAGCCGCGGTCCAAAGGAAGCCCGCCGACAGCGTGAGTGAGAGATCGAGCGCGGGGCCGCCGTGGCACTCACCCGGCGGCTCCCCGCCTCGGGCTACGACATGAGCGCCGCGCTATGGTCCGGCGCAGTACCCAAGCGAAGCGTCGAGGCTTCCTACCGGAACGCAACCTCGCTGACTATCAGCCTCACCACAGAGACACGGAGAACCCATCGCGGCAGCGCCGCAGTTCTGGAGTTCCTGAGTTCCAGATTCAGGGCGGACGAACGGCGTCCGTTCGCGAAGGACGGGATCAATCTGGAACTCAGGAAGTGAGGAATCAGGCCTTTCAGAACAATGCCTCGCCGTGTCGTTGCCGGGAATCTTCGCAGGAAAACGAGATTCTGGGGGTTAGTAGTACAGAGGCCGCCCGCCTCGTTGCTTTGGGCGGGCGCCTTGGGAGCGGCAACACCGTGAGCTTCCCCTCACGTCACCACTTGACCGCCTCTCAATCGCGGGGCACACTCAGTAGGCGAACGAACAACGGGAAGGTAGTTTCGACCATGACCGCGGCACTACTCGCGACGCGCAACCTGACCGGTCGGAGGGAGTTTCTCGTCACCTTCGACCGGTCGATGATGGGCCGGGCGCTGCGGGCTATGGTCGACTTGGGCATCACGCGGGAGATCCGCTGCTACCCGGGGCGGCGGATGTTGCTCTTGGAGGGCGAGTTGGAGGCTCTGCGTCAGGCGGACGTCACCGAAGATGAGGCCGTCCCAGTCCTCTAATACTACAACCGTACTTAGCTCGGGGCAGGTCTCCGACCGCCCCGAAACGCCCGACCGGAAGGTCTCAAAGGGCTTTGGAGACCTGTCGGTCCGGGAGCGGCGGGGTCAGGAGACCCTCGCCGAGCACGGCTCTGCGTCAGGCGGACGTCACCGAAGATGAGGCCGTCCCAGTCCTCTAACCTCGTCCGAGAAAGGGTCCTGCTTTGCGCCCCGAAACCAACCCGCAGCGTTTCTTGGACGTTCCCGTTCCCCCAGAGCACGTTCGGCTGTCACTGGAACTGGCAGGCGTAGCGTACCGCCTTGCCGTCCTGTTCCCCCGTCCTTTCCCGCGGGCGCCAGGTCTTCAGGGACGAAGACCTCACCGACCTGCAGGAACTGCTCACCGATGACTTCGGCGGTTGCACCTACACGGCAGGGGTGACCCATCCGCTGCTCGAAGGCACGTGGCGGGACGAGACAGGAGCCACGGTGCGGGACAAGCACGTGCAGTTCGTGGTCTACGCGTCCCAGAGCGAGGAGACGCCCGCCTACTTCCGCGACCTGCAAGAGCGCCTGCAGGCCCACGGGAACCAGGAGAAGGTGCTGATGGAACAGGCAACGGTGAGGCTACTCTGAGCCATTCCTGCTCCCTACCGAGACCCAACCTCGAGCACGAACGTCTGCGCGTCAGTCTTCTCACCGGTCTACGCAACGCACCAGGGCAATCGCATCAAATCGGGAGAGCGCATGGCCTTCGCCCTGAAAGGGCAGCTTGAGAGTAGCCCCTCGAACCCCTGGGGTTCGAGGGGCTACTCTCATTTGGTCCTTTCAGGACCCGAATCTGCCTATCACGGTTTTTGTGCGATTGCCCTGCGCAACGCACTTGGCGCCGGAGTGG
>PEVN01000113.1:2060-3287 GCA_002779825.1 Armatimonadetes bacterium CG06_land_8_20_14_3_00_66_21
CGCACTTGGCGCCGGAGTGGTGCGGCCCAGGAGGTTCTGCCATGGATCAGGTCAAGGTCGGTCTCATCGGTTCGCAGTTCATCTCCACCATCCACGCGGAGGCGTTCAGGCGCGTGCCCAACGCCGAGGTCGTTGCGGTTGCCTCGCCCACGCGCAAGCATGTGAAGGCGTTTGCCGAAACGCATGGCATTCCGCACGTCTTCACCGACTACATGAAGATGCTGGAGCGGGACGACTTGGACTTGGTCGTGTTGGGGCTGCCCAACTCCCTGCACGCGCAGGCGGTCCTCGACTGTGCAAGCGCGGGCAAGCACGTGGTCTGCGAGAAGCCCTTCGCCATGAACCTCGCCGAAGCCGACCGGATGCTCGGGGCATGTCGGGAACGGGGCGTCAAGCTGATGTACGCCGAGGAGCTGTGCTTCACGCCCAAGTACGTCCGGCTGAAGCAGCTTGTCGACGAAGGCGCGCTCGGGCGGGTCTACATGGTCAAGCAGAGCGAGAAGCACGACGGCCCGCACAGCGCCTGGTTCTGGGACGTGGACCGTTCCGGCGGCGGGGTGATGTTCGACATGGGCTGCCACGCCATCGAGTTCTTCCGCTGGATGCTGGGCAAGCCGAGGGCGGTCAGCGTGTACGCGGATATGGGCACCTACGTCCACGGCGACAAGACCCGAGGCGATGACAACAGCGTCCTGATCGTCAAGTTCGAGGGCGATGTGACCTGCGTCGCCGAGGAGAGTTGGGCGAAGAAGGGCGGCATGGACGACCGCGCCGAGGTGCACGGCTCTGCCGGCGTCGCCTATGCCGACGTGCTGCACGGCAACTCCCTCCTCACCTACAGCGAGACCGGCTATGGCTACGCTGTCGAGAAGGCCGGCAGCACCAAGGGCTGGTCGTTCACCATGTTCGAGGAGCTGTGGAACTACGGCTTCCCACAGGAGATGCAGCACTTCGTGGACTGCGTGCAGAAAGACGAGCAGCCGCTCGAGACGGGCGAGGACGGGCGCGCGGTGCTGGAGATCCTGTTCGCCGCCTACGAATCGGCGCGGACGGGGCGGCGTGTAGACCTGCCGTTCAAGACGACGGCGAAGTCGCCGCATGAGCAGTGGACGAAGGGGACCTCCCGGGCGCCCGGCTAATACTACAACCGTACTTAGCTCGGGGCAGGTCTCCGACCGCCCCGAAACGCTTGACCGGAAGGTCTCAAAGGGCTGCGAATCCACGGGA
>PEVN01000399.1:0-5483 GCA_002779825.1 Armatimonadetes bacterium CG06_land_8_20_14_3_00_66_21
AGATTGCAGATTGCGGGTTTGGGGGGCGAGGGTGGGCATGGGAGACCTCCGGTTGCTTTCAGATTGGGCGATTGCAGATTTCAGATTGAGGGGCGGGAAGGGAGATTGGGCGATGGGGAGGACGGGCGCGCGGTTGCGGGGGGTGCCGGCGCGGTGCTATACTGCCACCATCTCGGTCGGAAAGGAGCAGAGCCCAATGCCTGTTGCCGTACAGAGCCCGGCGTTTCCCGTTGGCGCTTCGGTGGACATCACGATCCGCGTACAGGCGCGGCTGAACATCTCGTCGTTGGTCGCCCAGCAGCGCGTGAACGTACTGCTGATCGAGAGCCTCGGTGACCGGTTGGGAGCAGGGGAACCGGAGTTGGTGGTAGGCGAGCGGCTGCACTGGCGCGTTCCGGTTCGCCTGCATTGGCTGGGTCACGAACCCATGGGACCGGTGGGGCAGGTGGAAGTGGACGCCGAGACGGGCGAAGTACTCGTGTCGCCGAGAGCGCTGGAGGAACTGAGGCGCAATGCCGAGCGGTTTGCTGCCAGTGCCACACCGTAAGCAGGAGACGCTCTGGACCTGCCTCCCCGCCTGTGTGCGCATGGTGCTCGAGTTCCACGGGTTCCCGCGGTCAGAGGGCGAGATCAGCAACTTGCTCGAGACGACGCCCTTGGGAACGCGCTCGGCAAACGTGTGGGCGTTGCGCCGGTGGGGGTTCCACGCGGACCGCGAGCCACTTGCCTTGGCACGGGTCGAGGCAAGCCTTGAAGGGAATCTGCCTGTCATCGCCCTCGTCTGGACGCGGGAGTTGCCACACTGGCAGACCGATGACCCGCACGCCGTCGTCGTGGTGGGACTGACGGCGGACTCGGTGTACCTGAACGACCCGGCGAAAGACCAGGCGCCGCTCGCGTGTCCCCGGGAGACGTTTATGGCAGCTTGGGCTCGGACTGCCAACCTGGCTATCGTCATTGCTCCACCCCCTGCCCCGGAAAGTGGTCGGCGGCCGTGAACGCCAAGGGGCGAAGGGGCAAAGGCGCGGAGCAGGGCTGACGGGGTGAGGGGGTGAAGGCGCGTTGCGGCGGCCCGGGGTGCGTGCCTTGACAGTCGGGGGGCTGCGCTCCTACAATCGTTTTCAGTCTTGTCGAGGTGCATGTTCATGAAAACGGTTCACATCCCGAGAGCTGACGAATTGAAGGCGGAGCGGGTCTTCCGGGAGACACGATGCGGGTACACCGCTGCTCCCAATGACGTCTTCGTCGTGAGCGACGCGCTGTACGACGCCTTGGCGGCGGCAGGTGTCCGCATGGAACGCAGGGATGCCCGGGAGGGGTTGCCGATCTGGATGCGGTCACCTGCGGAGAAAAGGGCGTGGGAGCAGGCAAGAGCCGCAGCCAAATGACACACGGCGCGTGGTACAGCATCTTCCTGCCCTTCCGGTATAACGATGGCACGCCCGTCGAGGAGAGCAAGTTCGCGGGCGTTCGGCGCCCGCTGATGGAGCGCTTCGGCGGCATGACCGAGGTGGGCGAGCCCGAAGGACCGGTCCAGGGATCTTGGAGCGGGTTCGGGTACACGCAGACGGAGCGCATGACGATCTTCGCGGTCTTCGCCGAGGATATCAACTCGGCGCGGAGCTTCCTCGAAGAGCAGAAGCTCATCTGGAAGTCGGCGCAGTGGTTCGACCAGGAAGTGGTCTTCGTGACGGAGACGCCGGTGGAGGTGTTGTGACCGGACGAAGCAGCTCAGTCTGCCGGAGTCCGGGTAGAGTGTGCGGGCTGACCTGTCCTGAAGGGACATCTGACAATAGCCCAGCGGATTCATCCCTGGGACCCCGGCGGCGGACAGACGCCCAGTCCTGAAGGGACGGCTGAGCGTGCCCGTCGTGGTGCTCAATCGTCCCTTCAGGACTGAATCTCTACGCGCCGCCCAGTTCCCCAGGGATGAATCCGCTGGGCTATTCTCATCCTGTCCCTCCGGGACGTAGCGCAGTGGGCACGCCGGGCGGAGCGGCACGTGCGTGGACGCACCGCCTGTGGCCCACCACCTGTCACCGGTCACCTGAGCGTTAGCGTAGCTGAACAACGCCCACCCCCTTCGCCGCCTGGCCTTCCTCGGTCGAGGCGATGAGGTCGAGCAGGTACAGGCCGCGAGGGAGGTTGCCGGGTTGGAGGGTCAGGGCGTTGGTGCCGGCTCGGGAGCGGGTGGGGGCGGCTTGGTTGAGGAGCGCGCGGCCGGTCGGGGTGCGAAGCTGAAGCCTGACGTTGGCTTCGCGGCTGAGCTGGTAGCTGACGACGTAGGCGCCGCCGCGGCTGGGGGCGGCGGCGATGCCGGTGACGCGGAGCGCGGCGGAGGAGCCGGCGTCGGCGACGAGCTGGAAGCGGCAGGTCGCGCGGGCAGGCAGGCGGAAGGTGTAGCCGCTCAGGGTGCGGAGGTAGCGGCGCGAGCCGGTCTGGGTGTCGAGGAGGGCCAGGTGGTAGCGGTTGGGGACGGCGGAGAGGTCCGGCCAGGTGAGGGTGATTTCGGATTGCAGATTTGGGATCTCAGATTTCAGATTTGGGGTTGCGGATTGGTCGGTGGAGTGAACGTCGAAGTCCCAGACGAGGCGATTGGCGGCGGAGCTGCGGGTGTCGGTGGCGTAGGCGTCGAGGGCGAGGTCGCCGATCTTTGCCCAGCCGGGGCGGTGGAAGACCATCTGCACGTTGCCGGGGGAGGGCGGGGGCTTGGGCAGGTCTACGGAGAAGCCGTCAAAGCCGTCGGTGGCCTGGCGGGAGACGGCGGCGGTGAGGGTGTCGCGGGATTGGCGACAGGAGGCGGCGAGAGTGATCGACCAGTCGCCCGCACCCGTAGCGTAGGTCTCTGACCTGCGGCCCTTGCGCACGGCTGCACTATTGTCCGCAGGTTGGAAACCTGCGCCACGAGAAAGCGGAGGAGGCACGGGAGGGACGAGCAGGTCGCAGTCGACCTGGGCAAGCAGCCAGTTGCCTTCCCACGGGTCGAGGATTGCGGCGGCGCCCTGCTCGAGGCGGTAGTCACCCGCCGGGGTGTCGCAGGCGTAGCAGAGCGCGGCAACCCAGTCGGGGGCGTCCAGCAGCGTCCTCGTCTCTCCCTTGTAGCGGACGCGACAATCAATCAGGCGAACGCTGTGCGTGGTGAAGGGGCTGCTGCCGATGTTCCAACCAGTTCGGAGCGGCAGGGCGAAATCCTGGTCGAGACGGGGCGCCGTGCCGGCGCAGTTGACGGATGCGCCGTTGGGGGGCACCAGCAACCAACCGCCGCCACCGGCGTGCCAGAGCGGATTCGCCTGGTAGCTCCCGCCGCTCCAGCCATAGCAGACCAGAGGCAGGGGGTTGAGGTCGTCTCCGAACACGGCGGCGCTGGACGGGTTGGTCGGTTCCAGCGGCATGCCGACCAGGTTCCAGCCGGCAGAGAGGGTGGTCTGCGCGGAAGCGCCCTCCACCGTGTCGGTCGCTACGTTGGACACGTCGTCGTCCGGGATGGCGTTGCCCAACGGGTCGCGGATGCCGAGGACGATCACTTTGCAGTCTTGGTCGGAGGGGAGGGCCAACCCGCCAAGGGTCGCGCGGTGGGAGGATTGGTCGTACAGGACGTATGCGGGACCGCCGACCGGAGTGTCGGGAGGGCACTCGATCCGGTAGCGGTTGGTTTGCCCAGCATCGGCCGGGTCGGCGGGGCCGGAGAACTGCACCGTGACCGTGCTGGTAGTCGCCTCGCAGCCGGTCACCTTCAGCTCGGGGGCCGCGGCGTCCACGGTCAGGAGACCGTCTTCGCGCGTGCAGGGCAGCGCGTCGCCGCGATCGTCCACCAGCTTGGTCACGTCGGTGAAGGTGAAGCGCGCTTCGGTGCCGTTGGCCGCCATGTCGCTGACGCGGAACAGCAGGTTCGCCAGCGGCTCGTCAGCGGGCACGGTGAGAGGCTTCAGCGCCAGCCCGGAAGTCAGCAGGACGACCAGCTTGCCGGGCGACGGCGGGTGCGCCACGACCTGCCAGTCCGGATCGCCCTCAATCAACGCGCCCTTGGAGGCCCGCTGGAACGAAAGCAGCGTGGAGTCGAACTCGACAGTCGCCTGCACGCCGGCAATGGGCAGCGGCCCGCGGACCAGCAGCGGGATCGCCACCAACCGCCCGGGGCGGGCGCGATGAGTATCGGCGATGCTGATGACGGGGATGACAAAGCCGACGGTAGCAGTGCCGGCGGTGAGCCCGTCTGCCGTGGCGGTGACTGTTGCGGTGCCCTCGACGGACGCAGCCTGCAGTTCGATGGTCGCTACGCCGTCCACGGTGGTCACGGGGTTCGGCCCGACGAGCGTGCCAACGTCGGTGGCGAAGGTGACCGACGTTGGCGTTCCGGGCACCGGGTACCCGTTGGCGTCCTGCACCTGCGCTTGCACGAGGCACTTCGCCTTGCCGTCCGCCATCAGCACGCGCGGGTCGGCGTCCACCCACAGCTTCGCTGCCGGGCCGGTGAAGTGGACGGTGACAGCGCCGTTCAGGAGTCCCGAGCCCGTGCAGGTGATCGTCGCAACGCCGACCGTGTCGGAAGTCAGCGTGACCAACGCTCGCCCGTTGGCGGCTGTGACCGGATTCGGCGTGCCCAGCGTGCCGACGCCGGAGTCTTTGGTGAACGTCAGCAGGTCGGTGGCGGCCGAGACCACGTTGTCGTGCAGGTCCCGGATCTCGGCGCGGAGGGTGACGGAGGTGGAGCCGCTGACCACGACCGAAGCCGGGTCCGCTTCGAGGTGAATCTGCCGCGGAATGCCGGGCGGCGGCGGGAACGCGGCGTAGGCGAACCCACCCCAGACCACGCTCGGCCCTTGAGAGTAGCCGGCGAAGGGCTGGCCGAAAGAGCCGAACAGCTTTACTTGGTTGTCGATGCTGCTGCTCTCGCCGCCGCCCGCGGTCAGCGTCCCGACGGTGAGCCGCTGCTGCGCGGTCGCAAGCGCGCAGCACGCAACCAAAGACACGGCAACAACCACCGTTGCCGCGAGGGTACGTCCATCGCTATTCGGCGCGCCGCTCCCGAGCCAACGCACCGCTTGCCGACGACGTATATCATGCCGACGCCTCCCCGTGCCGCCTGCTTGGACCAACCGCCCGAACTCGGCGAGGCCGCTGTTCATTGCTGGCGAGTCCCCAGCAATGAATGGCGGCACGGCGACCCTATTAGACCGCAATTCCCGGCTGGCGTCAACCTCAGAAGTTCCGAAAAGGTGGGAGAGGGAACCGACAGCAGCACTGAAGGTGTTCGGCAGGCAGGGAGAGCGGGAAGTGCAGAACTGGAGGAGGGAGTGGCTCCGGCAGGCCCGTGGAGGGCTTCCCCGGCGGCCCGGCGGCCGTGGACAGGACGCTCTGCAACGGGCTTTGCTAGCCTGTCGATCTGGGCTAATACTACAACCGTACTTAGCGCGAATGTGCTCGGCGAGGGTCTCCTGACCCCGCCGCTCCCCGGACCGACAGGTCTCCTCGAATCCCGTGGA
>PEVN01000399.1:5494-8617 GCA_002779825.1 Armatimonadetes bacterium CG06_land_8_20_14_3_00_66_21
CTTCCGGTCAAGCGTTTCGGGGCGGTCGGAGACCTGCCCCGAGCTAGTCGATCTGGGCTAACGCAAGGAGACGGCGCCGCTCATTCCGCCAGCAGCTTCTGCAACTCCCCGAACTCCTCGTCCTTCATCCCAAACCAGTGTTCTCGCTCGGGGAACTGCTGGGTGGCGACTTCCTCCACGTACCGCTTCAGCCCGTCGGCGATGACCTGGCCGGCGTCGGCGAAGACCTTGGCCATGCGGGGCTTGAACTTGGGGTAGAGCGCGAACATGTCGTGGAAGATGAGCAACTGGCCGTGGGCGCGGGGGCCGGAACCGAGGCTGATGATCGGGATGGACGCGCGGTCGGTGATGAGCTCGCAGACGCGGTCGGGGACCAATTCCAGGAGGATGCTGAAGCAGCCGGCGTCTTCCAGCGCCTTCGCGTCGTCGAGGATCTTCTTTGCTTGGGCGGCGCTTTTGCCCTGGAGCTTGAAGCCGCCCAGTGCGCCGGCGCTTTGTGGGGTCAGGCCGAGGTGACCCATGGTCGGGATGCCGCACTTCACCAAGGCGTCGATCCGATCCGCCATTTCGGCGCCGCCTTCGAGCTTCACCGCGTCGCAGCCGGTCTCCGCGAGGTACCGGCCGGCGCAGCGGATGGCGGTTTCGACGGAGGGCTGGTAGGTCATGTAGGGCATGTCGCCGATGAGCCAGGAGTTGGGGCTGCCGCGGCGGACGGCCTGCACGTGGGGAATCATCACGTCCTGGGTAACGGGAAGGGTGCTGTCGTACCCGAGGACCGTCATCCCGAGGCTGTCCCCCACCAGGACCATGTCGACCCCGGCTTGGTCGACCAAGTAGGCCATGGGGTAGTCGTAGCACGTGATCATAGTGATCGGTGTGCCGGATTCCATCTTCGCGATGAGTGTTGCGAGGGTGACCTTGCTGCGGTCGGGCATTTGGCTTTGCTCCTTCGGGGATCGCGTGGGCAGGGCCGGGGGCGGCGGACCGAGGGGACTGACCGGGCCGATCAGGCGCCCAGCGTGGCGTGGACTTCCTTCAATTGGTCGATGATAGGGATGTTCTGGGGGCACTTCTCTATGCACTCGCCGCACTCGACGCAGACGACGGCGCGGGCGTCCACGCGCTCCTCTTTGCTGACTCGCTTGCGCTCCAGGCGGCGATACTGCTCCTTGGCGTGGTCGGTCAGGCCGTAGACGCGGTGGTAGTTCATGATGCGGAAGTTCTCGGAGATGGCCACGTTGTTGGGGCAGGGCAGGCAGTAGTCGCAGCCGGTGCAGTAGAGTTCGGCCAGCTTCTTGTTCTCCTCCATCATCGTCTGCAGGTGCGCTTTCTCGGCGGCGGAGAGCGCCTCTTCGCGGGAGGCGGTCTGAAGGTTCTCGACCACGTCGGGTAGTTTGGTCATGCCCGAGAGCGCGCAGGTAACGTTTGGGTTGGCGAGCACGAACCGGATCGCTGCTTCGGCGGTGCTCTTCACGCCGCCGGGGATGAGCTTGGCGATCTCCGCCGAAGGCTGACCCAACCGGCCGCCACCGACGGGACCCATGACGACTACCCCCATGCCCTTCCCGGCCGCGTAGGCCAGCCCGGCCTCGTTGCTGCGGTCCAGGAGGTTGTACTGCAGCAGCACGCCGTCGAACTCGCCGGTGTCCACCAAGGGGAACAGGTTCTCTGCCTTGTCGTGGAAGGAGAAGACGCGGTGCTTGATGAGTCCTTCATCCAAGGCGCGCTGGAACTGATCGAAGGGGCCGCCCTTAACCGGCTTCAGGTCCTGGTAGGCTTTCCAGTTCAGCCCGTGCTGGTGGTAGAAGTCGATGTAGTCGGTCTGGAGTCGCTGGAGCTGGTCGTCCAGAGCCGCCCGCCAAATGCTGCCGTCCTGGTCGTACTTGGGGTTCTTGGTGGCGAGGTAAACCTTCTCGCGGTAGCCGTCCTGCAGCGCCTTGCCGAGGACGATCTCGCTCTCGCTCCCGCAGTAGCCGTAGGCGGAGTCGACGTAGTTGACGCCGCTGTCGATGGCATGGCGGATCATCTCGATGGACGGCTCTTCCAGCACGTGGCCGTCCTCCATCGGTAGGCGCATGCAGCCGAAGCCAAGGGCCGAGAGCTGAATGCCTTGATTGCCATAGGGTCGGTACTGCATGGAGTGCACTCCTGTGGGCGGAATGGGCTGCCGCGCCGTGAGGAAGCGGAGGATCGCGCAGCTTGCCGGGCGAGGGAACGTTCGGGGAGAGAACCGGTGTCGAGCCGGAGCAGAACGCACGGTTGCTCTGCCACCACAACGCCAAACACAGAACCTGATTCGAGTGCTTCGACTCGACACCGAAAACGTCAACGCTTTGGTCTGTCCCCGGAGACCGGACGCGTCGCGGAAATTGCAATACATTTGCCGGAACTGTGGTTTGGTGGACGGCGGAAGGGACGGCGGCGGCGGCGGTGAATAGCTGAAGTGCTGGCCATTTGCTGGCGCTCACGGCTACGGTTCGGACTCGCCACCCTCATGAAGCTCACCGACCTCACCGGCCCGATCTACACTGGAATGTGGCAGTACTGCCCCCAATACCCGGGCGCCCGCATCGAGGAATGTGCGCTGCCGGACTTTGCGGAACCGGGCGCGGCGCTGTACTGCCAGAGGTTCGCGATCGGCGGTCAGACCGGAACGTACATCGAGACCGCGGCGCATATTGACCGGGAGGCAACGCCGGTTGCGGAGTTGCCCCTGGAGGCGTTCTGGTTGGACTGCGTCCTCATCCGGCTGCAAGACGTGCAACCGGGCGAGCGGATCTCCCGCGAAGAGGTGGAGCGCGCGGCGCCGCCCATCCGGCCCGGCGACGCCGTGCTTGTGCGCACTGGCTGGGATCGACGTTGGCGCGAACCCGACTTCGTGGAAGGGAGTCCGTACCTATCCCGAGACGCCGCCAACTGGCTGATCGACCAACGCCCCGCGCTGCTTGGTTCTGACCTGCCGAGATTCGATAGCGTCCGCGCGCCCGAGTTCCCCTGGCGCCGGTTTTTCGCCGAGGTGAAGCTGCTGCTGGCGCCGGTGGTGAACCTCGACGCGGTGCCCGTCGACCGGGCGCGACTGATCGCCTTCCCGCTGAAGATCGAGGGCGCCGTCTCGACCCCGTG
>PEVN01000108.1 GCA_002779825.1 Armatimonadetes bacterium CG06_land_8_20_14_3_00_66_21
GCCGTCGAGGGGACAAGGCGGGCGGTGAGGGCGGTGCGGGCGTTCAGCCTCTGGTAGCACGCAGTCCCCGGAAGTTGACACCGCTTGTTCGACGTGCTACATTGGTGCCACACCTCTGCCGAAGTGCCTGTTCCTCGGCTATGTCAGAGAGCGCACCCCGCTCTATGTGAGCGTGGCTGTGGGCCGCCACAAGGTGTTCATCGTGACCGTCCACTGGTTTGACCCCGTGAGGTGGCTGGGCCATCGCACGCGGAGGAGGAGAGCGACTTGGGCGACGGACTCGAACTGAGTGAGTGCGCTGACTGCGGGGGCCTCACGGAGCCGACGCACACGGCGGTTGAGGAGCGCTGGGGCGACGAGCTATTCGTGCTCGAAGAGGTGCCGGGCTTGCGGCGAGGTGTATCTGTCGGCGGAGGTGACCAGGCGTCTGGAAGCCGAGAGGCAGACCAAGACGCACATGTGCCGACGGGTCAGCGTGCCGGCCCGCCGGTCTTGGTCTGCCTCTCCGCATTTCCGTCACATCACCTCCCCCACTCGCCCCACACCGGCAAACCCAACCACCTCAATACGCTCATCCAGCGGGTAGTCCGTGCTTCCCGGATAGACCACGAACAGCCTCTCCAGCGACAGATCCTGCAGTGCGACGTGCAGCGACTTCGTCGCCCGCGGGGCGTCGGCGTACTTGAACTCAAAGCCGTACCGGCGTGCGCCCTTCACCACGAAAAGGTCCACTTCCGCGCCAGCGTGGGTTGCCCAGTAGAATGCTTCCGAGTCGCGGATCCGAAGCAGCCGGAGGAGGTGCTCCGGGGCGAAGCCTTCCCGGGAGGCGCCGAGCTTGGGGTGGGACTGGAGTTGGGGGAGGGTGTCGATTCCGAGGAGGGAGTGGAGCAATCCGCTGTCGCGCAGGTACACCTTGGGTGCCTTGCGGACGCGTTTGCCGACGTTCTCCGTCCACGCCTGAAGCTGCCGAACCATGAACGCGCCGGTCAGGAGGTCAAGATAG
The DNA here is from genome assembly GCA_002779825.1 of Armatimonadetes bacterium CG06_land_8_20_14_3_00_66_21. Classification (GTDB taxonomy): domain Bacteria; phylum Armatimonadota; class Abditibacteriia; order CG2-30-66-41; family CG2-30-66-41; genus CG2-30-66-41. The sequence goes on from PEVN01000108.1 coordinate 1,004, forward strand.
ATAGTGGCGGTCTTGTAGTTGACGCCCAGGGAGCCGGCGATCTCGGCGGCGTTCCAGGTCCGGCCGTGATAGTGGGCGACCATGGTCCAGAAGCGGCGCAACTGCTGAGCGGGGATGGTGACGCCGAGTTGCGGGAGGTCGCGGGTGAGGAACGTGCGGACGAAGTCGTTGCGCCAGTCGGCGCTCTCCGCGTCGTCGGCACTCAGGAACGAACGGGGAAAGCCGCCGCGCAGCCACAGCCTCTGCCAGTGCTCGAAACCGACCTCGGTGGCGTCAAACCCGCCGAGGTCCAGAAAGCGAACCCGCCCGGCCAGGGACTCCGAGGCGTCCTTTACCAGTTCCGGGGACGCACTGCCGAGGAGGAGGAACTGCGCCGGAGCATCCTCGCGGTCGGCGAGCACGCGTAGCAGCGGGAACAGCTCCGGCCGGCGCTGGACCTCGTCGATCACCACCAACCCACGCAGACCCGAGAGGGTAAGCTGCGGCCGGTCCAGTCGAGCTTCGTCCGTTGGGTTCTCGAGATCCAGGTAGGTGGCATCAGCGACACTCGCCAAGTAGTCCCGCGCCAGCGTCGTCTTCCCGCACTAACGCGGCCCGAGGATCGCTACGACCGGGGCTGCGCGCAGGGCGCGCTCAAGCTCGGAGGCAAAGAATGGGCGGGAGATGTGGCAGGAAGGAGCGCTCATTTCCGTGAACTATACGAGGTGAGATCCTTATTTTCAAGGAAGTCCGCGCCACCACCCGGTTGCCGCCCACGTTCCGGTTCCGAACGCGGGCTCCCGGCAATCAGTACGCCTTCGCCATGACCACCCGCTGCGCCGACGGCTTGCAGGTAAGAATGCACTGCCCTTCGCCGCGGGCTGCTTCGGGGAGTTGGTCTTCGAACGGGAGGCAGCGGACGCTTGTCTCAAAGCGCGTGGCCATTTCGTCTTCATGCTCAGCGTCGCCGGCCCAGTGCACCCAGGCGAAGCCGCCTTCGCCGGCGAAGAACTGCTCGAAGTCTTCGAGGGTGTCAATGACGCGGGTCCGCTTCTCGCGGAAGAGGCGGGCGCGTTCGAGCAACTCGGCCTGCATTGCCTCCAGCAGCGGCTTGATCGACTTAATGGCCTCGGCGCGGGGCGGGAACGACTTCTTGCGCTTGCGGAGGTCTTTCTCCGTTTCGCCCTCCTGCTCGATCACGAACCGGCGCGCCACGCACAGCGAGCCCTTCTCGAGGTCCTTGGGGCCGACCTCGATCCGGACGGGCACGCCCTTCGTCTCCCATTCGTAGAACTTGGCGCCGGGCATGATCCAGTCGCGGTCGTCTACCTTGACGGCCAGCCCCTGGCCGCTCAGCTCGGCCGCCACCTTGGCCGCTTCCTCGCAGGTGCGCGCCTGCTCCTCGGGCGACCTGAAAATCGGCACAATGACCACGTGGATCGGCGCCAGCTTAGGCGGCAGCACCAGCCCGGTGTCGTCGGAATGGGTCATGATCAACGCGCCGATGAGCCGCGTGGAGACGCCCCAGCTCGTAGCGTAGACGTACTCGAGCGCGCCCTCCCGGTTGAGGAACTGCACGTCGCTGCTCTTGGCGAAGTTCTGGCCCAGGTAGTGGCTGGTGCCCATTTGCAGGGCGCGGCCGTCCTGCATCATGCCTTCGATGCAGAGCGTGTCGAGCGCGCCGGCGAAGCGCTCGCCCGGCGTTTTCCGGCCGCGGAGGACGGGCACGGCCGCCACGTTCTCCGCGAAGTCGGCGTACACGTCCAGCATGCGGTGCGTCTCTTCGAGGGCTTCCTCCTCGCTGGCGTGCGCCGTGTGCCCCTCCTGCCAGAGAAACTCCGCCGTCCGCAGGAACAGCCGGGGCCGCAGTTCCCAGCGGCAGACGTTTGCCCATTGGTTGATGAGGAGGGGCAGGTCGCGGTAGCTCTGGATCCAGTTCTTGTACTGCGCCCAGATGATCGTCTCACTGGTGGGGCGGATGATCAGCGGCTCTTCGAGCTTCGACTCTGGATCGACGACGACCTCGCCGTCCACCGACTTCAGCCGGTGATGGGTCACCACCGCGCACTCCTTGGCGAAGCCGGCCGCGTGCTTCTCTTCCTTTGCCAGGTACGACAACGGGATGAACAGCGGGAAGTAGGCGTTGACGTGCCCGGTAGCCTTGAACCGGTCATCCAGCTCCCGCTGCATCTTCTCCCAGATGGCGTAGCCGTGCGGTTTGATGACCATGCACCCACGCACCGGCGAGTGCTCGGCCAGGTCGCCGCGCTTGATCACGTCGAGGTACCACTGCGAGTAGTCTTCGGCGCGCGGGGTGACGCGGGCGGCGTTCTCGGCGGGAGCTTGTTTCGTTTGTAGGGCCATGGTTGTTCTCCTTGGGGCAGGGCGGTCAACGCGAAGGCGCAGAGACGCAAGGGCGCAGAGACGGGCTTGGGAAAGGACTTGGAGGACGACGCCTCTGCGTTCCTATGCCGGGATCCCTCGGGCTGCGTATGGGGCGTCGACGGATCGGGGCGCTCCGCCTCGGACCGCGGTTTACGGGTGCACGATCTTCTCCAGTTCGGTGAGGTCGCGGACCTCGGCATCGGGCACAACGGTGTTGTCGCGCGGGTCGCCAGCGCGGTTGACCCAGACGGTCTTCATGCCGACGGCCTTTGCGCCGGCGATGTCGCGCTCGAGGCTGTCGCCGATCATCCAGATCGACTGGACGGTCGCGCCAAGCTGCGTCAGTGCAACCTCGAACGGGCGCCGATGGGGTTTGCCGCAGCCGAGTTCGCCGGAGACTACGATCACGTCGAAGTATGCTGTCAAGCCGGCGCCCGAGAGCTTCCCTCGCTGCTGCGCCGGGAAACCGTTGGTCAACAGCCCCAGGCGCGGACCGCTGGAGAATACCTGCAACACCTGCGCTGCCTCGGGGAACGGCACGTGTAGCCATTCGCGCGTCTCGGCGAACTCAGTCGCCAGCGACTGGGCCCTGCCCGCGTCGTCGAGCCCGTTGTCGGCCAGTCCACGGCGCCACGCTTCGCGATGATAGTGCGGCGCCCAGCCGCGCAGCCAGGCGAGCTCGGGGCCGTCGCCGGAGAAGTCGGCGGTCAGCGCGCCGAAGGAGCTGGTGCCGACCCGCACACACCACTCGCGAATGGGCACAGCCTCCCACAGCGCTCGGGCGCGCGTGCGCACAGACTGCTCCAGCGCCGCGGGGTCCAGGCCGCGCTGCCGCTGCGCGAGGGTGCAGACCTCTCGAAAGGCAGCGGCGACCGATTCCGCCTCGTGCAGGAGGGTCTCGTCGAGGTCGAACAGGAGCGCTTGCGTCGCCCTTTCCGCCTCGGCGCGCGGTGCCTGGCCCGTGGTCACCGGCACACCTCCGGGTCCGTCTGCCGGACCACGGTGCGCACGGTGTAGACACCGTCGCCGCTCAAGATGCCGCCGCGGGCGAACAGCCGGCCATTCTCCCAGTTGGACAGGCCCAACTCCGGCCGGCCCAGCGCGTACTGCCCATCCACCCATCGGGTGAAGCCGTTGCCGACAAAGGGGGCGTTGATCGAGGCGAGAAACCGAGCGGCGTTCTCCGCCGACTCGGCGAGGAAGCTCACCACAAACTGCGGGCTGAACCGGTTGAACAGCACTGCCGCTTCGTCGGCGTCGGCGACGATCTTGAGCGTCACTTCGGGAGTCTCCTCCCACTCCCACTCGTGGCCCAGTTGGTCGAGCGCGAGCGTTTCCGCCAGTGGCTCCTCGATGTCGCCGGCGGCGCGGCGGACTGTGACGCGTTGGGAGAACCAGTCCACCGGCACCGCCCGTTCATCGCCCTCGACGACGTGGAGCTTGCAGCCGTGCCCGCGTTGCTCGCCAGCTCGGCGCAGGGCGTCGAGGAACTTAGGCACGAGGTCGTGCACGCGGTCGCGCGGGAGGCAGCAGACGTTGAGCGTGTTGCAGACCTTGCGGTCGAGGGAGTGGTAGACGGCCGCTGCGAAGCGCTCGGCGTCGGCACTTGCATCGGCAACGATCCAGGCGCCGCCGGTGCCGTGCAGGCTGACGGGGACGCCGGCTTGCCGGGCGACGCTGCCAAGCTGCGCCACTGCCGGGCCCGAGCCGCGGGCAACGGCCAGTGCCAGGCGCGCGTCCGAGAACAACGCCCACCCGGCGGCATGGCTGGCGCTCTCCACCAGCGTGACGGCACCCTCCGGCAGGCCGGCTTCGGCGAGTGCCGAATCCAGCGCGTGCCGGACGATGGCCTGCGCGGTGCCCAGGGCGTCGCTGCCAATCCGGAACACGACGGTGTTTCCGCCGCGGAGCACTCCGGTGGCGTCAGCGAACACGTTCGGCCGGCCCTCGAAGACGAACGCCACGACGCCAAGGGGCGCTGCAAGCTGCTCTACCGTCCATCCTGCGTGCTCGACTGTCTCCAATACGCTCCCCCGGCGTGCGGGCGTGTCGCGCCATGCGCGGAGGCCGGCGATCATGTCGCCGCGCATCTTGTCGGACACCGCGAGACGCGTGGTCGAACGCCCGCGCGCCCTCGCACGCTCCACGTCTTCGGCGTTCGCCGCCGCGATGGGCGCCCAAGTACCGCCGTCTTCCAGCCGGCAGGCAAACGCTTCGTAGAACGCGCTGACGGCGTCATCGGCTACGGCACCCATGGAACCGAACGCCGCGTGCGCCCGGCTCACTGCGTCGGTCGCGATCTGGTGTTCCGCTGCGGGGAGGTGGAGCAGCGCGCCCGTGGACTCCACGACAACGAGTCGGTCGCCGGACTGGAACGCCTGCGCCAGCTCAGCCGACACGCGAGTGAGGCGATTGCCGCCATACAGAATGGGCATGCCGGGCGTGAGCTTATCGAGGGTGCTTCGTTCGTTCATGGGTAGCGGTCCTTCCATGACCTCAGTCTACCCAACCGTCCTGCCACGCGGGAGGCGTCACTTCGCGGCCAACGCCGTCGGCAGCCACAGCGAAAGCTGCGGGACAAACGTTACCAGCAGGAGCGCAAGTACCTCGGCGCCGATGAGCGGCAGCACCGCCCGCGAGACTTGGCGCGGTTCCACCCCGGAGATGCCGCAGGCCACAAAGAGGTTCACGCCGACGGGTGGGGTGATCTGGCCGATGGCGAGGTTGACAGTCATCAGCGCGCCGAAGTGAACGGGGTCGACGCCCAGCTTCGTGAGTACCGGCAGGAAGAGCGGCACGAAGATGTAGAAGATCGAGATCGCGTCCATGAACAGGCCGGCGACCAGGATCACCGCATTCACCAACAGCAGAACGAGCACGCGGTTCTGCGTGAAGGAGGCGATGGCGTCGCCCGCGGCGGCCGCGAGCCCTTCGTGGCTCAGCACCCACGCGAATACAGAGGCGGTGGTGACGATGAGCATCACTACGGCGGCCGTGGTGGCGGCTTCGGCGAGCAGACCTGGAAGTTGGCGCAGCCGCAGTTCGTGGTAGAGGAACAGGTCCACCAACACCGCGTAGACGACCGCCACCGCCGCCGCCTCCGTCGCGGTGAACACACCCGCGTAAATGCCGCCGAGGATGATGAGCGGCGCCAGCAGGCCCCAGCAGGCGTCCCTGCCCGCCGCCAGAATCTCCCGCCGCGTGCCGCGGGGCGCCCGCTCGCCGTAGCCCCGGCGTCGGGCGAAAAACACGGTGGTAGCGATGAGGGCGAGACTGACCAGGATCCCCGGAACGATGCCGGCGATGAAGAGCTTGGAGATCGACGCCTCGGCGACAACGCCGTAGACAATCAACGCGATGCTCGGAGGCACGATGATGCCGATGCCGCCGCCCGCTGCGCACAGGGCAGCGGCGAAGGGCAGCGAGTAGCCTTCCTTCTTCAGCGCCGGGATCAGGATCAGCCCCAGTGCCGCCACGTCCGCCGGCCCTGACCCGGAGATGCCGGCGAAAAAGAGCGAGACGAGGATCGTGACGATGCCTAACCCGCCGGTCAGCGGCCCTACCAGCAACTGGGCGAACCGAGTCAATCGCGCCGCGATCCCCGTCCGCCCGAGGATCGAGCCTGCCAGGATGAACAGCGGGATCGCCAGCAGTGTGAACGAGTCCGCCGCGCCGAAGACGGTCTGCGGCAGGATGGAGAGTGGGCACAACTGGAACGCCGCGATTGTGAGCAGGCTGCTGAGACCCAGCGCCACGGCGATGGGCAGGTTCAGCGCCAGGAACAGGACCAGCGAGCCAAAGAGCGTCAACCCAACCACTTAGCGCTCGCCCTCCGCTTCCTCTGCCGGCTCCAGCCAACAGCCGATCACCCGCACGATGACGAGTAGCGACCCGACGGGCACCGAAATCCCCACCCACCACATGGGCCAGCCCAGCGCCGCCGTAGTCTGCCCCGTCTCGCACTGCAGTCGGACAGTCTGCCCGCCCAGAATGCCCAGGCATGCGAAGAACCCGAGGGTTGCCGCCCCCACGAAGTAGTCCAGCCGCCGCCGCCAAGTCTCGCTCAGCCGGTCGCTCAGGTACGACATCCCCAGGTGCGCCCGCTGCTGCGTGGCCGCCGCCGCCCCGAGGAAGGTGGACCAAACGAAGAGGTAGCGAACCAGCTCCTCCATGTAGGAAAGGGACTGGTGAAGCACGTAGCGCGACACGACACCAGCGAAGACCATGGCCGTCATGGCGGCAAGCAGCACGGCAATGAGGAGGCGTTCCAGGTTGCGGAAGAGGTAGCGAAGCATCGGCTGGCGTGGGTCGTGCCGGACAGTGGCAGAGGCGCGGCATTGTATACTCGCGAAGGTTAGGAATACACCGAAGTGGAAGTTCGCAGAACTTCACCCGTGGGCGTGTGGTGAGCACCCAACACACTGCTGTGCACGCAGAGGCGTCGAACTTGTGCAATAGCTTCGGTGTATTCCTAGCCTTCGCGAGTATAACACACCGGCGTTCGGGCAGGCTCCTGCGGACCGGAGACGCCTCACACCGAGGGCGTCTTCGCGTATACTGGGTATCCTTGAGGGCGATCCCCGAAAGGTGTTCGGTGTTGGAGAGCAACCACACTCGCGAACGGAACCTGCTACTCGGCGTCTGGGCACTGCTGATCGGCCTCGGCCGGGCGGCGTGGCTGCCGCTGTTGGTGCTGTACTTCGTGCTGGTGGGCGGCACGTTCTGGGGGGCGCTGAACGGCGGCGTAGGTTTGGTCAACCTGTGGCTCACGGTTGCGCTGTCGACGGCGATGGTCGTGGATCGCTGGCGACGCGACCTGCCGCTGCTCCCGCACACGCCGTTGGACGGGCTCCTGCTCACCTGGGCGGCGTTGCTGGCGGTGTCGACGGCGCTGTCGGGGTGCAAACGGCTGAGCCTCGACGTCAGCCTGCAGCAGCTCTGGTACTTCGCGGTCTTCTACCTCGCCGTTGCGCTCGCCCAGACGCCCGGTGGGCGCCGCCGGGCGGGGGGAGCGTTGGCCGCGGCGGGCGGCGCGGCCATGCTCGTCGCACTGTCTCAGTTCTCCCGCTGGTTGCTGGATCCGGCGCGCGACATGACCGGCGCCGGACAGCGCGTCCTGCAGTCAACACTCAACAGTCCGAACGACTTCGCCTCGTTCCTTACGCTGCTGCTTCCGCTGGCGCTGGTAGGCTTTGTGCCGCTCACGCGCTCCGTCCGCCGGCGTGCCGCTGGCACGGCCTTCTTCTTGGTCACACTGCTCTGCTTGGTGCTCACGTACTCCCGGGCGGGCTGGCTGGCCGCGCCGCTTGGCTTCGGCGCGCTGGTGGTGCTGCTTCTGCGGAGCGACCACCTGCCTCGCTTCCGGGACCTCTTCTCCCACAACAAGCTGCTGGTGTGCGTGGGCGTTGTGGGCTTTCTGTGCCTGCTGCACTTCTCTCCCGGCGGCTGGCTGTCATACCGGCTGAAGAGCCTGGTGACGCTGAAGGACATGGGCGCCACCCAACGCGTGGTGATCTGGCGCGCCGCCTGGGAGATGGCCGCCGAGCGGCCGTGGACGGGTTGGGGAGGAGGCACGTTCCCGCTGAAGTTCACCCACTACCTCCCCCCCGACGCGTCGCGGGAGCTGCTGCTGCACGCGCACAACCAGTACCTGCACTTTGCCGCGGAGAACGGGTTCCCGGTCGCCCTGCTGTTTCTGGCGGCCGGGCTGGTCGGTGTCGGCGTCGGCTGGCGCAGACTCCGCGCAGAGGGCGCACAACCGGACCTCGTCCGAGCTGCCGCGGTGGCGGCAATCGCCGGTCACTTGGCATTTCTGGCGTTCAACGCTGAGACCGCGATCCCCTCGCTGGCGGGCACCCACTGGATTCTGCTGGGGTTGGCCGTCTCCGGCGGAGAGGAGACACGCCGCGAACGCTCCATGGGTGGCCGTCGGGGCGCGTTGTTCGTGGCGGCGGCGGCAACAGGAGCAGTCGTGGCCGGACTGCTGCGGTACCTTTCGGCGGAGCAATGCTACGAGGCCTCGCTGCGAGTGGGCGCTCCTTCCCGGCAGACACCAGCGCTCTGGCGAGCCACCTCCCTCGACCCACGGCACCCCGCCTACCGGGCGGCCCTCGGTGCTGCCTGGTATCGAGAGAAGCGGCTGGATCGTGCCCTCCGCCAGTGCGCGCTCGCCGTCGACCTGTCGCCGCACGACGCGCTGTACTGGAACAACCTCGGGTGGGTGTCGTACTGGAAGGGCGGCCTGCTTGACAGGGCGACGCGCTGTTTCGAGGAAGCCATTGAGCTGGACCCGGGGAACCCCTTCTACAAGGTCTCCCTTGCGCGGGTCCAGCGCAGGTGCGGCCGGACCGCTGCCGCCGAGAAGACGCTCCGCACGGCCGGCCAGCCGGCACTGGCCCAGCCTGAAGTGCGCTGGGAGCTGGCCCGGCTGCTGGCCGAGACCGGGCGGTACCGCGAGGCGGCTGCCGAATGCGAGACGTGCCTGCGCCTGCTCCACAAGCGCGAGACGGCCTCTAACTCATGGGAGCCGCCCTACCAGGTGGCCACGCGGTACCGTCGCCTGCCGCGGCAAGACGAAGTCCTCACTGGCGTCGTAATTCTGCGCGACGCAGGTCCCGTCCGCTCGCTACTGGCGCGCTGCCAAGCCGAGATGTGCGCCGAGGAGACCCTCGGTGGCGCCCGCTTGGAGGGCGGACCTACGAACTCTCTCTCGCTGGAGGCCGGGAGTGAGTGATCGGCTCCGAGCGCAGCTGCCGATTGCTGGCGTATGGACAGCCGCAGCGGCGGTCCGGCTCTTCCGACTGGGCTTCCAGAGCCTCTGGTGCGATGAGTGGTTCTCGTACAACCTGACCCGCAAACCGTTGGGAGTCCTCTGGGCGGACGCTGTCCATGACGCCGTCCATCCGCCGTTGTATTACCTACTGCTACATCCCCTTGCAGTGCGGACGACCAGCGAAGTCTGGCTCCGACTCCCTTCCGTCGTGTTCGGGGTCGCGTCGGTGTGGCTGACGTACCGGTTAGCGTTGGCGCTGACGAACAGGACCGCCGCCCTCACGGCCGCCGTGCTCATGACCCTGTCCTCGTTCCAGGTGTATCACTCCCAGGAACTGCGGATGTACTCGATGCTGACGTGTTTCGGGGTGGCGGCGCTGTGGGCGTTGTGGAAGGCACTGGAAACGCTGCAATGGCGGTACTGGCTCGCCTTCGTCGTGGCGTCAACGCTCAGCCTGTACACCAACTACCTGGCAGCGGCGCTTGCTGTGACAGCAGTCGGGGCACTGGTGACGCACTGGCGCTGCTACCGCCGGGCGCTGAGCCCGTTCCTGGTGAGCGCAGCGCTCATCATGGTGCTCTGGCTCCCCTGGGGGCTGGCGATGCTCAAGGGAGGACAGGGCGTCAACGAGCGGCGCCAGCAGGGCTCGGCGAAGATCGCGACCGTCGCCACAGCCGGGGCGCTGTTGGAGTTCACGGTCGGCTATTGGGAGGGGTTCAGCCAGTTCTATCGCGAGCGGCCGCCGCTCGACACGATCTACATGGCCGTGCTCGTGATCGGTCTGGCTTGTGCCGGCGCGTTACTGTGCGCTGGAATCTGCGCACCGGTGGGGCGGGGTCGGAAGCACTGGTTCGCGGTCCACTCGCTGCTCGGGCCCCTGTTCATCGGGTTCCTGGTGGCGACCCAGACTTGGTTCAAGGAGCCCCGCTACTTCGCATTGGCAAGCCCGGCGGTGGCGGTGTTGCTTGCCGGCGGCGTAGACAGTCTGTTCCAGCGACGGCGCCTCCTGCGCTGGCCGGCGACCGCGGGGCTGTTCTGTGCGGTTGCGGTCTCGTTGCTGAGCTACCAGTTCAACTGGCGCTACTGGCGGGACGACTGGCGCTCGGTCGTGGCACTCGTGGAAGAGCAGTACCGACCGGGGGACGGGCTGGTGTTCAACGCCGGTTGGATGGATCAGCCCTTCAACCACTACGTCGACCTCAGCGGGCAGAAGCGCTGGCCGACAGAACACCTGCCGGCAGGGGAGGGGCCCACAGCGAAGACGGTCAAGGAGGAGGGTGACCGGCTCCTGCCTCGCTACGACCGCCTCTGGCTGATCCTCTGCTATGACAACGTGACCGACCCCAAAGGACTGGTCTCCGGGTTCTTCGACCACCGGGCGCTGTTCAAACGCCAGTGGGACTACTCCGGCGTCCGCGTCCGACTGTATGAATGCCGAGCGAAGGTCTGATTGATGGCAGCCGAGCGCGGAACCCTCTCCGAGAGGGCATCGCTTACGGATCGAGTGGCCTTTGGCGTCATGGCTGGCGCGACAGTAGCGCTGTTCTGGAAGATCGTGTTCCTCGGGCGGGTGCTCTATTGGGGCGACGTGATGCTGCAGTTCCTGCCTTGGCGCGGCTTTGCCAACGACGCCTTGCGGTCGGGGCAGTTGCCCCTGTGGAATCCCTACTCCTTCTGCGGCGAGCCGTTTCTGGCGAACCCGCAGGTTGCAGTCTTCTACCCCTGGAACGTACTGGGTCTGTCGCTCTCGCCCGAACACTGCGTGAGTTGGGGGGCACTTGCCCACACGCTTCTGGCCGCGGGCGGAATGTACCTGTTCCTGAAGGAGCTGAGGCTGCCCCGACCGGCCGCGTTGTTGGGTTGCCTGTCCTTCGCCTGCGGTGGGTTCCTCGTTTCGCGCCACCAGTTCCCTTCGATGATCGACACTGCCGTCTGGCTGCCCTTCGCACTGCTGTGGACCCACCGGGTGGTCGCGCGACCGACGCTGGCCAGGGGAGCCATGCTGGCGCTCGTCACGGGCGTTCATCTGCTGGCCGGCCACGCACAGATGTCGCTGTTCATCTTCCTCCTGCAG
>PEVN01000391.1 GCA_002779825.1 Armatimonadetes bacterium CG06_land_8_20_14_3_00_66_21
AGTCATAGGCGTACTCGAGGTGGCCGCAGACGGGCGCCACGGCGGCGAATAGCTCGGGATGCCGCGTCGCAATGTGCCAGGCGCCGGTGCCGCCCATGGAGCCGCCGGTGAGGTAGACGCGGTCGGGGTCTATGTTGTAGTGCTGCTTCGCCGCGGCAATCGCCTGCAGCACGTCGTCCTCGCCCAGTCCCCGATACCAGTTGTTCCCGCGGCCGAACGGCTGCAGCTCGACCATGGGCGACCGCAGCGGCAGCGCCAGCGGCTCCAGCGACCACGACTGCCGGAACTGCCGAGCGACCCAGCCCGCCTTCGTTAACCCCGGCTCCAGGTAGTGGAGGGAGACCACAAGCGGGTACACCGCCTCCGGGTCGTAGTCGTCCGGGACCCGCACGAGGTACGGCTGGACGCTGTCGTCCACTTCGGAGTGGTACCCTCGGGCCACCCAGCCCACCTGCCGGTCGAGCGCCTTGCCGACCGACGCAGGCGTCGCAGCAAGCACGCGCGCCTCCTCGAGCATGTCGTCGAGGAGCGACAGCGTCGAGGGCGTCAGACCGCAACGCTTGCCACTGAGCAGTAAGTCTCTGACTGCCTGGGAGCGCACAAGTACGTCGGCTTGCTCCGCCGGAGACAGGCCGGCCTCGGCGACGGCCGCTTCCGCCTCCGCGGCAGCAGTTTGGAGTTCGGCAGAGTCGAACGTCACGAGCGGGAGCTCGCACCGGGCCAACTGGACGCCGTCCGGGCGATGCGCCGCGATCAGCACCCGGTATTGACCCGGCGGAAGCGCTTCCATTCCGCAGTCGACGGCCAGGCGGCTTGATCCCTTCGGGAGCGTCACTTCCTCGGACAGCACGGCCTCCTGGTGCGTGTCCCGGCACAGCGCGGCGGTCATCCGGACGGGTGTGTCCGCGCCGCTGTTGACGCCAACCACTACCTCGGCCGGCTCACCCTTGTCCAGCGCGCTGTGCCTGACCTGCGGGTAGAAGTCCGGCGACTGATACGACGGCGGTTCGGCCGCTTCAAACACCATCGTCCCGAACTGCGACGGGTCGCGCGGCTCTGCCAGCCCGCGCGTCCACGCGACGTACTCGTGTTCTCGCCTGCCGGTGCGGGAGTCGCGGTCGCTGACCAGCACCGAAAACCGGCAACTCGCCTGCGCCACCGGCATCAGCGGGGCCAGCTCCGACCACGGCACAGCCCCCTCGTAGCGCGTGACGCCGCCGATGCGCTTGCAGACCAGTCGGCAGCCCTTGGAGGTCCGGTCCGACTGGACCGCGGGGGCTTCGTAGCGCCACATGGCTTCCCCCCAGTCCGTCAGCGCGAAGCCGTACACGTAGTCGTCCGCACCAAGGGGCAACCCGACCGTGTCGCCGAAAGCGTCGAAGCCGAGGAGCAGGCTGTCGTCGTGGTACAGGAAGCCGTCGCCGTGCCGCTGGACGTGTTCGTCGTCGGTCACTTCGGCGGCGAAGTACAGGTAGTCCCGGTCCCACTGAAGCTGCACCTTTGCAGAGAGGTCGGCGTCATTCCCGTAGTCCCGAATCGCCACCACCGAGTCCTTGCCGAGATAGAGAGTGGGAACCGAGTGCCACTCGCGCAGGGAGCCATCGAGGTCGGGGCTTCGCGGAGTCTGCCGGCATGTGTAGGTGGGCTCACGAAGCAGCCCGGGTGCGGCGCCCTGGGGTCCAAGGGGGTGCACCGTGAGGCGACTCCGCGCCGGGGCGGAGACGGCGTCACCCGCCGACCACAGCAGGGCGATGACGGCGAGAAGCGTCAGTGGCATTGGGCGTCCTTGGTTGCGGGAGAGAGGCGATAAGCGGAGGGCGCCCCAGGAACGCCCTGTGATTGTAGCACAGCCCGACGCGCCCGCTTCCTCTCCCTGCCGCCCTCCGGTCAGCCCACTGAGCTTGCCGCCGGCTCCTCCGCCAGCGCTCGGGACAGGGCCTGCCCCAGTGCCGAGAGCGTGGGCGGCTTCTGGATCCAGCCGCAGCGCCCGTCCTGCACCAGCGTCTCCGCCTCGGTCTCTACGGCATACCCGGTGACCACGACCGCCCGTAGGTCTGGGTCTCGCGTGCGTAGCCTCTGCAGAAGCTCCTTGCCGCCCATCTCGGGCATGATCATGTCCGTTAGCACGACGGCGATCTCCTCGCGGTGCAGCTCGTACAGCGCCAGTGCCTCTCTGCCGTTTGCGGCGACGAGGGTGTGGTACCGGAGAGCCCGCAACGCGGCCTCCAGCGTCTGGCGCACTTGCGGCTCGTCCTCCACGAGCAGGATGGTCTCACCGTTCCCGAGCGGGGTCTCTGCTCCGGGCTCTTCGTCGTCTTCCTCTTGAGAGGAACTCGCAGTCGGCAAGTACACGCTGACGGTCGTGCCTTCCCCGGGGTCGCTGGTCACGCCGAGATAGCCCTGATGCTGCTTGACGATGCCATAGACTTGTGCGAGACCAAGCCCCGTGCCCGCACCGACCTCTTTGGTTGTGAAGAACGGCTCCAGGCAGTGCTCCAACACCTCGGCCGTCATTCCGAGACCCTGGTCGGACACTTCGAGGAGGACCCACTCCCCAGCCGGCACCACCTCCACCGGTGACAGGCGGTCCGTGTCGAACGAGACCCCGCGCAGCCGCAACCGGATCTCCCCGCCGTCCGGCATTGCATCCCGGGCGTTGACGGCCAGGTTGGTCAGCACCTGTTGCACCGAGCCTACATCAGCATTGACCACGTGTTCGGCGGGATCGATCTCGAGGGTGACCCAGATGCTCTCCGGGATCGTGCGCTCCAGCAGCTTGTGGGTCTCCTTGACAAGCGAGGTCAAGTCGAGCGGGCGCGGCTGGATGAGGGACTTCCGGCTGAAATCCAGGATCTGGCGGATGAGGGCAGCCGCCCGATGACCCTGGGTCTCGATGGTGCTGAGCGCGGGCCGGGCGTCCGGCGGCATGTCCTCGCGAAGCTGGAGCAGTTCCGCGTAGCCCACGACGCCGGTCAACAGGTTGTTGAAGTCGTGGGCAATGCCAGCGGCGAGTTGCCCGACAGCCGCCAGCCTGCTCTGCTGCTCCAACTGCTGCTGCACGCGCCTGCGCTCGGTGAGGTCGCGGGTGACGCCCAGCAGACCGGTCGCCCGGCCCGTTGAGTCCCGCAAGAAGGTCACCGTGATCTCCGCCCAGAGCGTGGAACCGTCCTTGCACCGGAGTTCCAGTTCCACGGTCCGCGAGCGTTGCGGGTCGCCGTGGCCCTGGGCTTCCAGAGCCAGTTCCTCGGCAAGCACCGTCTGCGCCAACTCGTAGGACCCCGGTGTTACGGCCTCCTCCAGCGTCTGAGCCATGGCCTCCTGGGCGCTGTAGCCCCGCATGCGCTGCACGGACGGACTGAAGTACGTGTAGCGGAGGTTCAAGTCCGTCGTCCAGAGGACGTCGGACACATTCTCCGCCAAGAGTCGGTGGCGCTCCTCGCTCTCCCGCAGCGCCTCGACAACACGTTTCGTCTCCGTCACATCGTGCATCACCGCCAGGGCATGGACCACGTCGTCGTCCGTCTGGAGCAATGTCGTCGAAATGGTGAGGGTCCGCTTCTCGCCATCGACGCGGGTGAGCTCCCACTCCTCGCCCAGGAGATCGTCTCCGTCTCGCATCCGCGCCATGCGCTGGATCGCTCGGTCTCGGGTCTTGGGGTCGGGATACACGGTCTGGTACCAGCCCAGGCGGTTGATGTCCTCCATCGTGTACCCCGTGATCTCGGTCATGCGGTCATTCCAGACGGTGAACGCCACGTAGGGAAAGTCCGCAATCTCATGGCAGACGCAGATGCCCTCGGCGGCGCGGTCGATGATGGCCTTCCGGAAGGAGTTCTCCTCGTGCAGCGCTTTCTCGGTCCACAGCAGGCGGCGCTCCCGGCGAGCTTTCCCGCACAACTCGTACAGGTAGTCGAATTCGAACGGCTTGCGCGCGTAGGCGTCGGCTCCTTGGCGGATCACCTCCAACGCCAACTCGGGGGAGGAGTCCCCCGTGATCACAACGAGGGCGACGTCGCGGTCCGCCTCCCGAAACTCGCGGAGCAGTGCCGTGCCGCGGGCGTCCGGCAGATGGTGGTCGAGAACCACGATGTCCGGGCAGAACTCGCGAAAGACCGTGCGGCCTTCTTCCGCGGAGGCTGCGCCCACGGCCGCGTGGCCGCGCAACTTGAACTGCTCGGAGATCGCCAGGCAGAGGTTGGGGTCGTCCTCCACCACGAGGACTTTGCCGGACCGTCTGCCCTCCTGTCCGCTCAGCAGTTGCTGCACAACCGCTCGAAAGGCCTCCGGGTCGCCCGGGAGCTTCAGGAACGCATTTGCCCCCAGCTCGGCCGTGGCCTGCTCGAAGTCCGCTCCTTCATACGTGGCTGAGACCACGAGGATCGGTGTCCGGTTGAGGGTCGGGTAGTCCGGGGAGCGCAGGAGGCGGCAGAAGCGCCAACCATCGATCTCGTCCATGTGGAGATCGGTGACGATCAGGTCGGGCGCACCGTCCCGGCACATCGCCCGCAGCGCCTCTCTCGCACCGTCGAAGGTCAACACATGGAGGCCGGCTTTTCCCAGCAGACCTGCCAACTGCCGGAGTTGCGTCGGGCTATCGTTGACCACCACGACGGTGGCCGAGTGGGGACTGCTCATCGGCTGCTCTCCTTCTCCCGCTCCAGTTGCGTCAGTTCCGGTTTGACAACAGTCTCGTAGCAGTCGGGACAGATGCCGTGGCTGAAGTCCGTCCCCGTCTCCTCGTGCACGTAGTCTTCCATCTGCTGCCAGTAGTTGTCATCGTTGCGGATCTTCCGGCAGTACATGCAGATGGGCAGCAGCTCCTTCAGCCGCCGGATGGTCCGCAGCGACTCCTCCAGCTCCGCAATCCGCTGCGTTCGCTCCCGTTCCAGGGTCACAATCCGCTCGCCGGCCTGGACGCGGGCCTTCAACTCGAACCGGTTGAAGGGCTTGGTGACGTAGTCGTTGGCGCCCGCGTCGAAGGCGAGGGCGAGGTCCTCCTTGTCCGCCACCGCCGTCAGCATGAGGACGAAATGAAGCGGTCCCACTCCGCCGCCCGGATGCGGCGACACAGCTCCACCCCGTCCATCACGGGCATCATCCAGTCGCTAACGACCAGGCTCACGTCGCTCTCTGCCAGCGCGGCCAGGGCTTGGGCTCCATTGTCCGCATAGAGCACCTCGTGCCCCCAGTTCTCCAGCGTCCGCCGCAAGAGCAACTGTGCGGAGGGGGTGTCTTCCGCGATGAGAATCTTCATGGGACATTCTCCGTTCGCCAGGCAGTGAGAAACGCCGCCAGCTCACCGGCTCGCTCCTCAAGGTTCGGCAGCAAGGCCGCGACGGCGTCGCGTTTGTTCTCCTTGGCGGCGCGCTCGAGGGCAAGCGCCGCCGCCGACAGCGGGCCGGCAGCGAGGTTGGCGGCAGCGCCCTTGAGGCCGTGTGCCGCCCGGGCCACCGCCTCCGCATCGCCCGCTTGGGTCTGGGTTCTCAGAATCTCCGTGGCCTGCTCAACCTCTTCCGTGAGCAGCCCAAACAACTCAGCAAGGAGTTCGACATCGCCGCCGGCCTGCTGCAGCGCCTCCTCGACATCGACTGCCGGCTGCGCCGCCCGCGCCGTCGGAGTGCGCGTCTCCTGGCGCTCCTCCGGGCCTGCCGTCGCCGAGGTGTTCCGTTCAAGCGCCGTCACCAAGTCGGCAGCCCGGAGCGGCTTGGTCAGGTAGTCGTTCATGCCGGCCGCCAGGCACCTCTCCCGGTCGCCCGTCAGGGTGTGGGCGGTCATCGCGATGACGGGCACTTGGTGATTGCGCACCTTGGACCGGGCACTCCGGATCTCACGAGCGGCTGTCAGCCCGTCCATCCGGGGCATCTCGACGTCCATCAGGACTACGTCGAAGTCCTCCCGGGCCAGTGCCTCCAGTGCCTCGATCCCGTCGAGCGCCTCCGCAGTACTGTGCCCGTGCTTGGCAAGCACTGCAGTTGCGAGCCGTCGGTTGACCGGGTTGTCCTCAACCAGCAGAATCCGCAGTCGGCGCTGACTCTCGCGCAGCAAGTGGCGCGTGACCAGCGCTTGCCGCTCCGGGGTTCGCGAGGCGCCCACGGCAGTGAGGATCGCCTCGCGAAGCTCCGACTGCGTTACCGGCTTGCTCAGGTAGCCCGAGATGCCCACCTCGCGGCACCGGGCAGCGTCGCCTCGCTGGCCCGCGGAAGACAGCATCAGGAGGACCGTTTCGCGGAGCACCGGGTCCAGCCGGACCCGTTCGGCTACAGCGAAGCCGTCCATTCCTGGCATCATCGTGTCCAGGAGCACCAGTCTGTACGAGTCCTCAATTTCGACGGCAGCGGAAAGCTCCTCCAACGCCTCCTCCCCGCCACCGGCCTCCGTTGGCCGCATGCCCCAGGCATTGACAATCTCAACAAGGATGCGCCGGTTCGTGCTGTTGTCGTCCACCACCAGCACCCGCATATCGCGCAGCTCGGGACGGACGCGCAGGGGTTCGGCCGCCGGGGAGGACTGCAGGTCGAACTCAGCCGTGAAGTGGAACGTAGTGCCCAGGCCAACCTCGCTCTCAAGCCGGAGGTCACCCCCCATCAGCCCGATCAACTGGGACGAGATGGTCAGACCCAAGCCGGTGCCGCCATACTGGCGAGTGGTCGAGCTGTCGGCTTGGGAGAACGCCTCGAAGATCCGCTGCTGCTTGCTTGCGGGGATACCGCTGCCGGTGTCGGACACGGCAAAGCGAAGGCGGAGGCGCTCCTCCGTCGCCTCCTCGAGGGTGACGCGCACCACCACCTCACCCGTTTCGGTGAACTTGATGGCGTTCCCTGCCAGGTTGACGATCACTTGACGCAGGCGGCCCGGGTCGCCCACCAGGGCGTCTGGAATGTCGGCGGCGATGGAGTGCGTGAGTTCCAGTCCCTTTCTGTGCGCGCGCACGGCCAAAGTCTTCAGGGCCTCCCCGAGGCTGTCGCGGAGGCTGAAGTCGAGGGACTCCAGCTCAACCTTGCCCGCCTCGATCTTGGAGAAGTCGAGGATCTCGTCGATGATGTTGAGGAGCGCGTCCGCCGAGGACTTGACGATCTCGAGGGACTCCCGCTGCTCGGAGGTGAGTTCTGTGTCGAGCGCCAGCTCCGTCATGCCCATGATCCCGTTCATCGGCGTGCGGATTTCGTGGCTCATGTTGGCCAGGAACTGGGACTTGGCGACGTTCGCAGCCTCCGCCGCCGTCTTTGCCTCCCGGAGCAGCTCCTCGGCGCGCTTGCGGACGGTAATGTCGCGCGCGAGATGAACGACATGCGTAAGCGCGCCGTCCCTGCCCCGAATCGGTGACGCTGAGACCTCGACGATGAACTCCTCGCCCTGTCCGTCGCGGTGCCGGTGCTCGGCAACCGCATAGGCGCCGGTCGCCACCGTCTCCCAGATCGGGCAGAAATCGTCCTCGCCGCTGCAAGGGGTGTCCTGGCCGTGCGTCACTTGATGGCAGGTCTTGCCGATTGCCTCTGCCGAGGTCAGCCCATACGTCGCGAGGAACGCCCGGTTGGCTTGGGTGACCCGGAAGTCTCGGACGTCGATGACTGCCAGCGCTTCGGACATGCTGTCAAGCACAACCTCCAACTCGGCGGAGGTCCGCCTCCGCTGTTCCTCCAACTCGATGCTGTGCACGGCGAAGGCGAGGTCGCCAGCAACCTCCGCGAACAGGGCGTGCTCCTCGTCGTCGCCCACGAGTTCAGCCGGGATGGTGGCGGCCAGCACGCCGAGGACTTGGTGGTGGTGCTCGAGGCGGGTGATCAGCGAAGGCCGGGCCAAACAGGGAGAGCGGAGCGGACACTCGCCACAAGCGGTTGGTGGAGACGTCTCGAGTACGCCCGGACTGGCGAGCGCGACTTTGGCGCAGTTCGGCAGTTCCTTCCGACCGAGCAAGTCGTTCAGCTCCGGGAAGGCGTCGCCCAGACCTGCCTGGGCCGTCGCTACGACGGTTGCCGACCCCTCAGTCAGCGCCAGCCAAGCGCTGTAGAAGCCGCAGGTCTCCACGAGCCTGTCGCAGGCGCCCTGAAGCAGACGGGAGCGGTCCTTCTCCTGAGTGATGAGTTGGTTGACGTTGCGGATCGCCTGGAGCACTGCGTTGAGGCGCTCCAGCCGATCACCGGCGACTTGCGCTTGGAGGTGCGCCTGCTGAAACGCGTCGTTGGCTTGTTGCAGCTCTGCGTAGGAGGCGCGGACCTGGGCCAGCAACTCCTTCTCCAGGGTTATGTCGTGCACCAACGCGAAAAGACGGTCGCCGCCGACGGCCGTCTCCCCCAGGCGCACCCAGCGGAAGCGGAAGGTTCGCTCAATGGCGGGGAAGGTCCGCTCTTCCACCCAGAGCGTGCCCCGCTCCGGCGGGGCGAGGCCCAGCCGCGTCACGAGTGCCTCGTCCGAGAGGTCGTCATCGCCTTGCCACAGCCGCCGCAGCACTGGGCTCAGTTCCACCAGCCGGCCGCCCGCGAAGACCAGGTAGCCGCCCCCGATGTCGAGCAGAGAAGCGGCGACCTTGCCCCGGCTCCGGAGCCGGGGGTCG
This sequence comes from Armatimonadetes bacterium CG06_land_8_20_14_3_00_66_21, assembly GCA_002779825.1. Classification (GTDB taxonomy): domain Bacteria; phylum Armatimonadota; class Abditibacteriia; order CG2-30-66-41; family CG2-30-66-41; genus CG2-30-66-41. The sequence continues at coordinate 8,552 of PEVN01000391.1, forward strand.
ATATGGTCCTGGATCACCTCAAGCAGCTCGACGGCCGACACGTTCTCCGGCGTCCTGCCCAGTGCCGAGAGGGCCGTGGCGACCAAGTGCTTGGCGAAGAAAGGCTCCACGGTGGCCAGCTTAGCCACCACGGAGTCGTGGACCGCTCGGGAGTGGACCGCGGGAATCGAGCTCATGGGGTCACCGTTGGGGCGGGTCGTTGAGGCGAGCCTCAACCGCACTGTGCATGCTTGGCCTTGTGTGCCGCCACTTGCTCGTCGAGCCGGGCCGGCGGTGCCATGACGAAGCGGCACGCCTCGTCTCCCCGAGCGCGGCACAGGACTTCCCGGGCGTTCACGTGGACGCCGAAGCTCTCGGTGCACCAGCCCGAGGAGTAGCCGGCGTTCATGAAGCACGCGCAGAAATCGGTGCGCTCGCCCCGGGCCAACCAAGAGTCCGCCTCGAAGGACTGGGGGTGATCGTACACCAAGCAGTAGTCGTCATTGGGGACGGCGTTGCTGTCGGGAGAGATATCGACAAACGCCCAGCCGGCATAGGCGAAGTGGATGGGGCCGGAGGACAACTTGGCAATGGGGTCGGTCACGCCCAGCTTCTCGCAGAACGCCTGCGCGTCGCTCTTACCGAGGGCGAAGGCCATGTCGAACAGGACTGAACCGGCCCCCTCAATCGCCTCCCGGTCGGTCAGCCCGGGGTACCTCTCTTTCATGAACTGGAAAAAGTGAACGGACAGCGACATCGCGCGCACCAGCACATAGCGGTCGCCGCCGATGGTGATCGTGCCGCTCGTCGGGTCGCGCTCCATGGAGTCAAAATGCCGTGCGACCACCTCTTGCGCCTCCGCGAACGGCGGCTTGAATGGTTCAGGAACGGTCACGGTCTTGAGGTCCATGCTCTCTCCTTCGGAAATGCACCGTCGCGGTCAAACCCCAGGGGTCTGATCGGATGGGCTTGCGTTTCCACCTGCCGGGGTGTTCAAGCGAAGCGCGAACATGAGTGATTCCTGCGATGGCGGGTGTCACGTGCCGGGCGTCAAGTTGGGGGCCCCGCTCGCGTTGGCGCGTTGGGCAGACAACGGACGACCCACAAGCTGCTCGATGCAGGCGACCACTTGCGAGGGTGCGAAGGGCTTCCGGATGACGGTGAGAGGACCGCGCTCTAGTAATGGTGCGGCTTCCAGCAGATCCGGGCGGCCGGTGATGATCGCCATCTGACGCAGGGAGTACTCGTCTTCCAGTTCCTCGATCAGCTCGATGCCGCTCCCAGAACCAAGCGCCAAGTCAATGAGCAGGGCATCGAACCTGTGTTAGCGTGTTTCCGCCAGCGCCTCGTCGACACTCGCCGCCGTGGACACCGCACACCCCGCCTGAGTCAGCGCCTCGTGGAGTAGCTGGCGGATCATCTCCTCATCGTCGACCACGAGTACCGTTGGGGCGCCCACGAAGGGCGTATCAATCAGCCGCTCGATCTCGGTGCGCGGGAACCGCCAAGAGCGCCCCATCTGGAAACCGGGCAGTTGGCCGGTCTTGGCGAGGTGATAGACTATCGACTGCGGCAGGCGAAGGTGCCGCGCTACTTCCTTCGAGGTCAGGAGTTCGGGCTGCTGTGAGCCCTGCGGGGCCGTCACTGGGTCGGCTACCCCCTCTCGCGAGACGCACTACTGACCTTGGCGCGAAGCGGCCATGTCAGCCAGCACAGTATTCACAATTTTCGCAACGAAAGCAAGGCGTCGAGGCTGGAGCACAAGGGACCTGGGTCGGCTACTCGAAGCTCCACCGCTTCGCCGAAGGCAGCGGCGTGACCCGAACGTCGTCGTACCGAACGCGCATGTCGCCCTGTGACCGGGTCCAGCGCCGCGCGCTCAGGATAATGCCGCCCCGGCGGTAAGAGGGGACATCCAGCACCATGTCGTCGCGGAACGAGAACAGCGGCTCGCCGTCCAGTTCGCCCGTGAACGTGTTGGCGAGGCAGCGCACCTTCAGCGAATGCCACTCGTTGTCGCGCTTCCAGGGCGTCACCGCCAGCGCATTCGCCTCGCCGGTCGTCGTCCCGAGGATGGACTTGTGGACCTGCACGTGCCGGTCCGTGAAGTTGACGTGGTAGCCATCGCCGCTGGCGTTGCAGCGGAAGCCGATGCGGGGGCCGTCGCGCCAGTTGTCGGCGTAGCTCTCGACCTTGAAGTGGACGCTGAATTCGCAGTCCGTCCAGTCGCCGTCCAGGGCAGCGCCCTCGGCGAGGTAGCCGTCGTCTCCTGTGTTCTCGCCGACGAGGGTGCCGTTCTCGACGCGCCAGGAGCCACTGGTGATCCGCCAGTAGGGGCTGCCGTCGGTACCCTCGGGGTAGAAGTCGAAGGTGTCGCCGTACCGGTCGGGGGCCAGCAGCACGGTGCCCGGGGCGTCTGCGGGCGACCAGGCAAGCGAGGCGGGTTCGTTGCCCTCCGTCGTGCGCGTGAACTGAACGGACGCGCGCGCACCGAATCGAGGGGCGTCGATCCCTAACGAGGCGAGCGGCACCGACACTTCGGCTGTCCAGTCGGCGCCGTTCACTGCCGACTGCGCCTCGGTGCCGCCAGGGAGTCCGTTGGCGGACGCCTGCGGGCGAAGCTCCAGGCGTTGCGGATTCGCCTCTCCCGGACGTGACCAAGTCACCGACACGACGTCGTCGCCGTTGCGGTCGGGTCGACGCGGGCACTTGATCCCGAGGAAAAGCCGCTCCGCCGTCCAGCAGAGGCGGGCCGTTGTTGCCGGCAGGTTGGTGGGCACCGGCGCTTCCAGCGGCGGCAGAAACCGCGTCGTCTGCGCGGCAGTCGCCCAGCAGGAATCGTCCAGGCGGCCGTCGACCGTTGGCGACCGTGCCGTGAACGAGGCGCCGATCTCCGCCGGCGGCGGGGTCGCGCCGGTCAAGGCGTAGTGGAGAACTCCCGCCAGGATCGGCTCCCGCGTTCGCGCCGACGCAAGCAGCGAGCACCAGACGTAGACCGCCCGGGCGCCCTTGAATCGGCCCTCCAAGTGCTCGATGGCGGCGACGCCTTCGCCGTAGCTGTTGCCAGCGTCATCGTGAAGCGAAACGACCGGAACGTATCGCGCGCCAGCCGGCGGGGCGTTTAGGATGCCTCGCCAGCGCTGGTCCGCCTCGTCTTGAGCGGGATAGGGAACACTCGCGGGCAAGCTCGTAACAACCTGCTGAGCGGGCGCCGCCCGGAATGTGAGCGTCCGCCCCGGCGGCGGGCCGTTCAGACTCGTCGCCACACCGCGGAGGTGCTCTGGCAACGGATTGACTCCCCCACCGCAGACCGGTAGACCGAACTTGGCGGAGGTGTTGACGACCTTGCCTGCCTCGTTGTAGAAGAAGGGGAACGGTCCCGACGGCAGCACCAGCAGCGTGCCGCCCTGCCCGAGGTAGCGCACCAGCGCCTCGTCGCAGTCGCCCGGCTTCCGGAAGCTCTGGAGGTACGGCTCGTTGCTGCCGTAGAGGACGACGGGGAACCGCGCCGCGGTGAACGTCCCAGGATCGACCAACTCCTCCGCGGTCAGCAGCTTCACGTGCTCTGCCAGCCCGGCTTGGGCCAGCCATTGCACCAGCGGGAACTCCCTGGACGCCTCGGGCGTGGTGCCGGGCAGCAGGGCAACGTGGCCGGAGAAGCGCTCGAAGAGGACCTGCAAGTCCGCCAGCTTGCTTGGCGGCGCGGCGGGCGCGGCTGCCGCTACGCCCATCAGCCATGCAGCCGCGAACGCCAAGCAGAGCAAGGCAGGAAGCACCGCGAAGCGTCGTCTCACTCTGCGTCCACCTTCTTCCTGCGCAGCTCAACCTCCCGGACCGCCTCCGACGCGGCTCGTCGCACCATCCAGATCGGGTCGTGCCCGGCGAGCTGCTTGAGCACCGGGAGCGAGTTCTCCGAGCCGACGAACCCCAAGCCGACCACGGCGCCGTAGCGGACATCGCGGGGGGCGCCGTCCGTGGTTGCCAGCCGCTCCAACGCGATCCGCGCCGAGTCGGTGCCAAGCCGCCCCAAGGCTATGCAGAAGAAGCCCTTCCACCGCACGTTCTGGCTGTGCTCGAAATGCTTGCCGGAGACCTGCGTGGTGGCATCGGTGAAGGGGTACGGTTCCTCGATCTTCCGCAGCAGCGGCGGCACAGCTTCCTCGGCGTGCGTGGACCCCAGCGTCAGGGCGGCATACACGCGCGGCACGAGGGCGGGGTGATCCAGTAGCGCGATCAACCGCAGGACGAACTGCCGGTCCTTAGTGATATGCGGGAGCGCGGCCAGCGCCTTCGACTGCGCCTCGCCGTCGTCGCGCACGAACCCCGGTTGCAGTTCCGGTCTCATGCCGACGAGCAGTCGCTTCAGCGGCTCGGGCGCGCTGTCGGCTTTGGACTTCCCCTCCAACTCCGACAGGAGCAGGTCGATGAGCCTGGGCGCTTCGCCGGTGCGCAACAGCAGGTTGGCTGCCACGTGCTGGATCGGCTGCGGCTCCAAGTAGACGTCGTCGGGCATAGCCCGATAGGAGAGCAGCCCGAACGAGTTCAGCAGCTCCGGGGCAAACGGCGCGCACCGGCGGCTGTGGAGGCGATCCAAGTTCACCCAGACGGCTTCTGATTTGGGCGCTGCGAGCAGCGCCTCTTCCGCCTGCGGCCCACCCAGCCGGCCCAAGGCATACGCCGCCGGCGCCAGCGAAGCGGCCTTCAGCAGGTGCGGCAGTGACTGCTCGCTACCGATCCGCTCCAGCACCTCGAAGCCCAGGACCCACTCGGGGCCACTGAGCGGCGGCGCTTGCGGTGTCGTCAGCAGTTGGAGGAAGCGTGCTTCGTCTTCGGGCTCCGAGAGATGCCGGAGCGCCCGCAGGGCCGCGGTCCGCGTCGCCGGATCACGCACCTGGTTGAGCAACGCACCGACTTTCGTTGAGCGGTCCGTCGCTTCCCACCACTGTCGCCACTCAGCGGGCCGGTCTGCCCCAAAGCCCTGCCCCGTCATCCGCTGAAGGCCGAGCTGGCTGAGCTGGGCAACCTCGTGCCGCCCGTCCGTCAGCAGTTCGAGCAGCCGCGGAATCGACCGTGCCGTGCCGAAGCGCGTCAGCGCGGCCACCGCCTCCCGCCTCACCAACGGGTCCGCGTCGTGGGGCAGCCGCAACAGCGCGTCTTCCGACTCCCAGTGCCGCAGCCAGCTCAACCCCTCGATGCCTTCGAGGCGGGACTCTGGTGCCTTGCACGCAAGGAGTGCGTGGAAGCGCTGCACCTCGGTCGAGTAGAAGTCGGGGAAGTCAGGCCCCGAGGGAGCTTCTGCAGCCGCCGCCATCGCGGCGCCTACCAGACACCAGCCGCTGAGCAGCACGAGTAGCCGGCAGCGGGCCTCGATTATCGGGCGGGATTGGAATGGCAGCATACGCATTCAGTAACTACTCACCTTGTGGCTACGGGGGCTGGGGGAGGGGCAGGAGGGGAGTGCCTGGGGTGAGGAGGCTG
>PEVN01000427.1 GCA_002779825.1 Armatimonadetes bacterium CG06_land_8_20_14_3_00_66_21
TCCGTCCGGCACCCGAGAGAGTAGCCGAAACGTCTGGAGAAGTCAACGGTCTGAACCTGCCGGTAGCCAGAAGCGGTAAACTCACGAAGTACGCATTATCCGGATAAACCGGATTTGCGCAACGCACCGTATTCGGTGAGGCGATAGTCGATGCCGACGTAGTCGAGCGTCTGCGTCAGTGCGCGCAGGGCGACGCCGAATCCGTCCGGGCCGCTGAACCCGCCGAACTGGCCGCCGCCCTTGAGATGGGGTTCGAGGTCGAGGAACACACCGGGCACGCCTTGCCGCCGCAACTGCCGGGTCAACGCGGGCAGTCGGTCTTTGAAGTCGCGGAGGATGCGCTCGTAGCCGGAGTCGCCGAGACCGACGGGCACGAAGTTGCGGAGCATCGCTTCGTCCACGTATCCAAGCCACTGGGCGTTCGGCGGGGTCTTGTAGTCTTTGACGTGCATCCAGCCGGTGCCCCGCTTCATGTGGCGGTACTCGGCAAACACCTGGTCGGAGGTCGCTCCTTGACACGTAATGTTCGCACCGTCGAAGATGAGGTACATCTGGTCGCTGGCGACTCGCTTGTGGAGCGCCGCCAACAGCTCGCCGTTGCGTCCCACCAAGTTCGCCTCGACTTCCAGTCCGAAGAACACGCCGGCCGTCGAACACACGTCGACGATTGCGGACAGGTAGTCAGCAGCCTGATCGACGTACGCCCAGGGGTCGTCTTCCTTGGGCGGGTAGAACGAGAAGCCGCGGATTAGCTTGCAGCCAAAGGTCTGCGCCAGTTCGACAGCTTTGGGCACGTCGTTCTTCAGGTACTTGCCGAAGTCAGCGTACACGTTGTGGGTGCCGTCGTCCTTGTCGACCAGCTTGATCTTCCCGAGGGGTGAGCCGATGGAGGATACGCTCATCTCGAAGGCTTCGTGCAGCGTCTGCAGCTTCTTGATCTCGGGCTTCGTCAGTGCCATGAGGTTCTTGACGCCATCGCCGAGATCAACAAAGCGGAGGCTGTAGTACGAGAGCCCCAGCGCCCGGCACATGGTCAACTGCTCTTCTGCGCGCTTGCTCTCAGAACCTTCGTCGGCGAATCCCGTCAGGACGACTTCGGGGTTGGGCATTCGGCAAGTCTCCTCACTGGCGGCCATAGGACCCCGGGGACCCATGGGTCCTATGGCCGTAGCAATCCCTAACAGACAGTTCCCTGCGCTATGCTCGCCCCATCAACTGCTTCATGATGAAGGCGTCGAGACCTTCGTAGTCGCGGGCGTCGCGCAGTGCCTGCCACTCGGAGCGGTCGATGCTGAGAGCGAGGTCGGCCAACGCGAGGAAGACGTCCTTGCTGTTCTTCAGATGCATGTGTGCCCGGTCGAACTTCTGCGTCCGCATCGCCTTCACGTCGAGACCGATGATCTCACCGTTCTGGCCGTAGCCGTTACGCACGAGCACGTCGACCTGATTGAACGCGCGCCGCAGGTTGGCCGTGCCGAAGGCCTTGTCCTGATCGAACTTGAGACCGTTCTGGTCGTTGAGGTGCACGCCCCACAGCTTGCCGTGCCACAGCGCGTACGCCATCTCATCTGCAGGATCGAGGCCGGCAAGGATGGCGTGGGCAGACTCGATGAGCACCCCCACGCGGTCGGGGTCGACGGTCTTGTAGACCAGCGCGAGAAAGTGCCCGGTGGTCGGCAGGTACATCAGGTCCATGGGTTCGTTGGGTTTCATCTCGCCGAGAAGGCGAATCTTCGGGTCGTACTCCAGCAGCGCGTTGGCGAAGTCGCAGAGCTGTTGCGAAGCCGCGACCGCGTCTTTCGCTTCTCGGATGTAGGTGCCCTCGCGGGCCGGCCAGAGCACGATGCGGTCGCAGCCCAGGATGTTGGCGATGTCTACCGAGCGCTTGCCGCGGCGAATCCCGTACGCGCGTTCGGCGGGGTCGTTGGAGGTAATCGCGCCGTCGATGGTGCGCGGATCCTCCCAGATCCGCGGCGCCACGAACTCGGCGGTCATGCCTTCAGAGTCGAGCAGCTTCCGCATGTCGCCGGCGATCTGCTCCAGCTCGGCCTGGCTGGCGGAGTCAGGGACGACGTCGTCATCATGGAACTGCACATAGTCGAAGCCCAGGTCTTTGAGCATCTTCAGTTTTGCCGCGAAGTCGCGGTCGTCACGGACTTCGGGACCGAAGGGGTCGGCGCCCGTGTGGATGTTCCAGGGACCGGCGGAAAAGTGGAAATCTTCGAGTGTGGAGAACGGCATGTCGGTAGCACCTCCCAAGGGATGGTCTGTTTGCCCATTCCGTATTATACGCCACCGCGCCTTCTTCTGTTCGGGGGAGACTCAGGAAGAGGGGCGGGACAGGCGCCTGGCTACTCACCCGTCGAACCGGTAGCCCAACCCGCGGAGGGTCACAATGCGCGTGGGCTCGGCTGGGTCCGGCTCGATCTTCTCGCGGAGCGCGCGGACATGGGCATCAAGGGTGCGGGAGTCCACTGCCGGTTGGCCGTGCCACACAAGCTCGTACAGCCGTTGGCGAGAGAGCGCCTGCCCCGAGCGGCCCATGAGCGCACTGAGCAGCTCGAACTCCCTGAGTGGCAGTTCGAGCTCCTTGCCGTCCAGGAACGCCCTCCGCGCCGCGCCGTCCACTTGCAGGTTGCCGGAACCGAGGTGGCGCTGATCGGCCGGCCCCTGTCGGGTGCGACGAAGCACGGCCCGGATCCGGGCGATCAGCTCGCGCGGGTTGAACGGCTTGCAGACATAGTCGTCTGCCCCGACCTCGAGACCGACGATCCGGTCCACCTCCTCCCCGAGGGAAGTGACCATGATCACCGCCGCAGACGACTCGCGGCGGAGCGCTTGGCAGACGGCAAACCCGTCCATGCCGGGAAGCATGAGGTCAAGCAGCACAACGTCCGGCTGCCAGGAGCGCGCCTCCGTTAGCGCGTCTGCCCCAGTGTGGACGGCCCTTGTGGCAATGCCCTCCAAGTCGAGCGTCTGCCGAAGCACCTCGACGTAGTCAATGTCGTCGTCGACCATCAGGATGCGGATTGGCATGAGCCAACGACCTCCCTGCTGAGTCAGCTCCCGGCGAGCCACGGTCGGCCAGCGGAGGAGCCCGGGATGCTCAGCACCTGTCTCCGGGGCCAGGGAAACTTCGCGCACAATTCATGACGGCCTTACCCATTCTTCACATGGACTGAGCTGTCCTTGTCGTTATACCCGCGAAGGTTGGGAACACACCGAAGTCCCGGTGCGACTTCGGCTCCGTCTGGGAGAATACCCTCTGTCCTACGTCTGCTGCACGCCTGCCGGGGAAGTTCCGCGAACTTCCACTTCGGTGTGTTCCCAACCTTCGCGGGTATAGCTCGGTACCGTACTGGGAAGGCGGTGATCGGCATGAGTGTCGTACTCGTCGTGCTCACTTCCCCGGTGGGAGTGGCTGCGTCTGCACTGAGGGAGTGCAAACGAGCGCGTGGAGCGGGGGCCGTGTGAGTCTCACGGGGCGGCAGTGCGGGTGACGCGGCTCCGGTAGGCCTCCAGCGCTGCCGGGAATGGCTCCAGCGCGCGTTCGAAAATGCCCAGGCTGTAGGCGATGGTCAGACCGTAGTTGGTGACGGGGACTCCGGCCGCTTGGCAGCGAAGGAGGCGACTCAGCATCTCCCGTCGATTCCACATGCAAGCGCCGCAGTGGATGACGAGCTTGTACGGGGAGAGGTCCTCGGGGAAGTCGTGGCCCTGCACGGTGCTGAAGTTGAGCTTGCCGCCGACGTACTGGGTGAGCCAGCGCGGGATCTTGACTCGACCGATGTCTTCGCCGATAGGGTGGTGGGTGCAGGCTTCGGCGACTAAGAGGTTGTCGCCAGGCTGGAGCGTATCGAGGGCGAGGGCGCCCTGCGTCTGCAGGAGGAGGTCGCCTTTGGCGCGCGAGAAGAGAATGGAAAAGCTGGTCAGCAGGATCTCGCGGGGGGTGTCTGCGGCGACCTTGAGGAATGCCTGCGAATCGGTGACGACCAGCTTGGGCGGCCGCTTGAGCCGGTCGAGGGCGTCTCGCAGTTCGCGCTCTTTCACGACCAGGCAATAGGCGTCGGTGTCCAGCAAGTCGCGGATCGCCTGCACTTGAGGGAGGATCAGTCGGCCCTTTGGCGCCTCTTTGTCGATAGGCACCACCAGCACGGCCAACTCGCCCGGGCCGACCAAGTCGCCCACGAGTGGTGCGTTGTTGACGAAGTCGGCGGGTGCGTTGGCCAGGAGCGCCTGCCGGAAACCGGCGACGCCCTCGCCGGTCGACGCGACCGTAGACACCGTCGGGAGCTGCTGCGCACCGAGCGCGCCGAGCACCTCTGCCGGCGGCGGCGCCAGGTCGGCCTTGTTGAACACGACGACGAGGGGGCACTGCCGGGATTGCAGCTCCGCCACGATCCCCTTCTCGAACGCGCCCCACGCGCCATCCGTGACGATCACGCCCAGGTCCGTGCGGTCGAAGGCGCTGCGCGTCTCTTGCATCCGCAGTTCGCCCAACGTGCCCGCATCGTCGAGACCCGCGGTATCGATGAACAGCACGGGTCCCAGCGGCAGAAGCTCCATCGGCTTTTCCACCGGATCGGTGGTGGTGCCCGCTTGTTCGGAGACGATGGAGACGTCCTGTCGGGTGACGGCGTTCAGCAGGCTTGACTTGCCCACGTTCCGCCGGCCGAAGAGACCGATCTGGAGTCGCAAGCCTTTGGGTGTGTCCTGGGTCATTTGCGGGTCACTCCGAGAAGCCCCGAAGTTCGCTCACGTCGCTGTGCCGGGGTCAGAAGTAGAGGTCGCGTTCGTCGGTCTGCTGGATGCGCTTCAGGCGGTCCTGCAACTCGCTCTTCACCGTGCCGGCCGGCAGCTCTGCCAGCTCCTTGGTGATCAGCTTGGCGCCCGCGTCCCGGGTCTCGGGAGACGCGTAGTCCACCAGGTACTCCATGAGCGTTGTCAAGGCGTTGGGTGTGCAGAAGCGCATGATGAAGCCCGGGACTGCGAACTCCATGAAGTGCTCGCCGGTGCGGCCGAGCCGGTAGCAAGAAGTGCAGAAGCTTGGGACGTACTCGTCGCGCAGCAGCTCCTGCATGACCTCGTCGAGGGACCGAATGTCGCCCAGCGCGAACTGCTCCCGCTCAAGCACTTGAGCATCGCCGGCTTCGGTGTAGCCCCTCAACTCAATCCGGCTGCCGGCGTCGATCTGGGAGACGCCAAAGGCCAGCAGCTCGCGCCGGAGTTCCGGGCGTTCGCGGGCGGTCAGAATCAGGCCGGTGTAGGGGACGGCCAGGCGTAGGATGGCCACCAGGCGCTTGAAGTCGTAGTCGCTGACGAGATGTTGCTGGTCCAGCAGCACTCCGCAGGCCGGCTGAAGCCGAGGGAAGCTGATGGTGTGTGGGCCGACGCCGAACCGGCGCTGCAGGTAGACCGCGTGCGAGACCAGCCCGAGCACCTCGAACCGCCAGTCGTACAGCCCGAACAGAGCGCCGAGGCCGACATCGTCGCACCCGGCCTCCAGCGCCCGGCTCAGCCCGTCGAGCCGCCAGAGGTAGTGGGCCTTCCGGGTGTTGCCCGGGTGGCAGCGTGCGTACGTTCCCTTGTGATATGTCTCCTGGAAGACCTGGTAGGTGCCGATTCCCGCGTCTTTGACCTTCCGGTAGCCCTCGTGGTCCAGTGGGGCTGCGTTGAGGTTCACCCGCCGAATCGAGCCGCGTCCCTCCTTGGCGCTGTAGACAGTTTGGACAGTGTCGGCGAGGAAGTCGGCATCGTACCGAGGGTGCTCGCCGAAGGCAAGGATCAGCCGTTTGTGCCCCTTGCGTTCCAGCGCGACGACCTGCTGGCGGATCTCCTCGGGCGTCAACGTTCTGCGGACGACTTCTGTGCTTTCGCGCCGGAAACCGCAGTAGAGGCAGTCGTTGAGGCAGTGGTTGCCGACATACAGTGGCGCGAACAGCACGATGCGGTTGCCGTAGACGTTTCGCTTGAGCTCCCTGGCGGTGGCGAAGATCTCGTCCACGAGCTCCGGATCGGTAGTGCGCAGCAGGGTTGCCGTTTCCTCAGCGGTCAGCGCCTGCTTGCTCAAGCTCTTGGCGATGACGTCACGGACCTGGTGCGAGTCCGGCGGCGAGCCGGCCAGCAGGCTGTGCAGGTGGCCATCGTCGATGAAGTCGACGGTGGCCTCCGGGAGCTGTATCTGCGGGAGTGTGCTCATCTCGGTACCACGCAAGAGTCATCCGTGCCCGGTAGGGCGAATGCCAAAGACGCCTGTCCGGCTCGTCCGGCAGGTGAATCAATCTGGGGAGGTGAGGAAGCCATACGGCCCCCTGCCTCCAAACTGGTTCCCCTGCCGGACGAGCCGGACAGGGGCAGATCCATTCCTGAGGGAGCGTCAGTCGGCAAGTGCCGCGCGTCGCTTGGGTGAATCGCCTCGGCCGGTGCCGACGCGCCTCCCCATGGCTGCAAGGGACTGGCGGAGGTGGCTGTCGAACGCGCCAGGCGTCTCGAAGTTGCACGCCTTGGCCGGGTAGATCTCGTGGAGCTGTCGGTACTTGGGTGGGGTCAGGTTGGGCATCACGACGTTGACGCCGCGCGCGAGGCCGAGCTGCCGGCCGTCGCGTTGGTTGAGCGTTGCCAGCGCCGTGGCGCTGGGGATGTTGGTGTCGGGGCAAACGATCCTTGTCAGTGCTACCAGCTTGTACCCCATCAGTTCGGTGTTGGGCGCCTGCTCGCCGGGTGGCGCTTGGAGAGACTCCACCTGCCGCCCCAACGGCGTGTTCGGATGCGGGAGGTACGGGCCGACACCGATCATGTCCAAATCCAGCTCGCGGAACGCCTCGAGACTATCCGCCAAGTCTGCGTAAGTCTGGCCGGGAATGCCGATCATCACTCCGCTGCCGGTTTCGTAGCCGAGGGCTTTGAGCCGTTTGAGCATCGCCTTTCGGCCGCCGGGTCGGTCCGGCCGAGCTGGGTGGATCTGCTCGTAGAGCGCCTCGTCGCAGGTCTCGAACCGCAGCAGGTACCGGTCGGCGCCGGCGTCGCGCCAGAGGACCAGCTCTTCGTCTGCGCGCTCACCGAGGCTGAGCGTCACTGCGAGGGGCGTCTCGCCCTTGACGCGGCGGAGGAGGTCGGCGAGCCACTCGGCCGCGATCCCCGAGTCCTCGCCGGCCTGCAGCACCACGGAACCGTAGCCCAGCGCGACGGCCTGACTGACGGAATCCAGCACTTCTTCCCGAGTCAGTCGGTAGCGCTGCAAGCTGCGGTTCTCCGACCGAAGACCGCAGTAGGCGCATCGGCGTTCGCAGTGATTCGAGAGCTCGATGAGCCCGCGCAGGTGCACTTCGTCGCCAACGTGGCGCCGGCGCACGTCATCGGCGAGTCGCCACAGCTCGTCAAGCCGTGTCTCGTTCTCCTCGCGCAGCCACTGCAGAACCTCGCTGCGGGCCAAGGCAGGCGTCACGGCCGCGTCACGGCTTCCTGTTCCGAGAGCGGCAGCCGCACTGTGAACGTGCTGCCCACCCCGGGGGTGCTCTCCACCTCAAGGTGCCCGTGGTGCAGATCCACCAGCTTCTTGGTCAGGCTCAGACCCAGACCGGTGCCTGGAATGCTGAGCGTGTGGCGGTTGTTCGCACGGTAGAACTCGTTGAAGACGCACGCCTGCTCGTCTTCGGTCATGCCGATGCCGGTGTCGCGCACTGCGACCGTGACGTACCTCCCCGCGCGCGCCACCTCGATCTCGATGCGGCCCTCGCCGACCGTGTACTTCACGGCGTTGTCGATCAGGTTAGTGAAGGCAGTCAGCATGGCCCCGCGATCGGCGAACGCATTCGGGAAGGTGACCGACTCATCCGTGCGCAACACGAGCGGGAGGTGCTTCTCCTCGGCGCGCTCCCGGCAAACCTCGACGGCTTCCGCCACGACTTCCCGTACGTCCAAGGGCGCCCGTTTGAGGACGAAGTTGCCGGTCTCGACTGCGGTCAGGGCCATCAGCTCGGAGACGAGGATGCGAAGCGTCCTGGCGCGGAGCAGCGCTCGCTGCATCAGGCCGCGATCTCGCTCCGCATCCTCCCCGGCGATGCCACTGAGGATGAGATCGAGATAGCCCTCCACCGCCCCCAGTGGGCGCTTGACCTCATGTGCCACCATGGAGACGAACATTGACTTGGCGGTCTCCAGCGCCTTGAGCGCGGTGATGTTGCGCAGCACGGCCACCGCGCCAACGGCTTCGCCGCCCTCTTCTTGAACTGGGCTTGTGTTGACCAGGTAGGTCTCGTCGCCCACGGCCAACTCGGTGGACGCGACCAGGGGACCCGTGCCTCCGCTCAAGATGCCCTCCAGCGCTCCCTGCACCTCGGGGCACTCCATCTGGGCCAACGGCGCGGGCAGGGCCAGGTCAGCGCACCCGGGGAGGGTCTGCGCCGCGGCCGCGTTGCTGAGCACGATCTGCCGGTCCCGGTTGATGACCAGGACGCCATCAAGCATGCAGTTGATGATCGTGCCCAGTCGCGACTTCTCGAACGCCAACTCGAGGAGGTGCGCCGCTCGCTCTTCCCGCAGCCGGCGGGCCTCCAGCACCAGGGACCGCCGCTCCAGACCATTGCGCAGCGGGAGCATCAGCTCGTCCGGCGTGAAGGGCTTCGGGATGTATAGTCGCGAAGGTTAGGAATACACCGAAGTGGAAGTTCGCAGAACTTCACCCGGGGGCGTGTGGTGAGCACCCAACACACTGCTGTGCACGCAGAGGCGTCGAACTTGTGCAATAGCTTCGGTGTATTCCTAACCTTCGCGAGTATAAGTGACAGGCTGCCGCCCGCCTGTTCGGCGGCGGCGTGGAACGGGCTCAGTCCCAGTCCGGTTCGCTTCCCCAAACCGGTCGTGTAGAAAGGGTCGGTCGCGGCTGCCGGTGGCACGCCGAGACCCGGGCCGTTGTCTTCGACCACCAGGCGCAGCCGGTCTGCCTCCGGGCGCTCCGCCACTGTGACCGCAACGACAGTGGCGCCGGCCTTCATTGAGTTCTCCAGCAGGTCCAGCAGGTGCAATGAGAGGTCACGCACTGCACGACGCTCCGCTCGGGCCCGCAGTGGCAGGGAGCCGTTTCATCCGGTTCGCCCTCTCAGCCCCAGGGCGTAGAGCTTGCCGACGAGGTCGAATGCTGCGTCCCGCGACGCGAACAGCCGGATGCCCTCGGCGACGGCCCTGTCGCGCACTTCGCTGTCCGGTCTGCGCCCGGCTGCGAAAACGACTGCCGCAAGCTCGGCGTGCACCGCCACGGCCACGGCGTTCAGGTGGACCTGCACCGTGACCAACACGCCGCCGCTGGGCGCGTTCGCCAGAACATCACTCAACAGGTCGGAGACGTAGCCGGCCGTGAGCTCGGTTGCTGGTCCGAGGGCGAGCTGAGGGGTCAGGTCTTCCAGTTCGAGCTTCTCGATGAAGTTTGCGAGGGTCATGCTTGCTCCTTGCCCGCCGCCAAGTGGGGGCAGCGGGCCAGGGCGGCGCGGCCCAGGACGACGTCCTCCGCCAGTGCGCTACAGCTCGGCGCCTCGCACGCTCCGCAGTCCCGCCCGGGGAGTTCGCCGGTGAGGGAGTCGATCCGGGCAAGCTTCTCGATGGCGGAGCCCATGTCGAGATCGAGTCGCAGTCCGGGACGAGCGGAGAATGGCGTCTCCCGGCGGACGACGGTGCTAGGCGGTTCGTCGTCAAGGCCGTGTCGGCGCCAGCGCTCCCGGGCAAGGGAGGCCGTCTCGACCATCAGCGGTGAGCCGAAGCAGCCCTGGTCGCAGGCATACAGCTCCAGCACCTCAACATCTGGCACCGTTCCGTCCTCGACACGCTCGAGAACTTGGACGACGTCCCTGACTCCGAACACTTTGAGGACACCGGCGAGGTCGGGGGCCACAGCCCGCCCCGGCGGCGGTTCTGGCGAGTTTGCGCGGCTCAGGCCAACTCGGGACAGCACTTGCTCGCGGAGTTCGTCCAGCGGGATGATCGCTGTCGCCAGACCGGGCGGCCAGTTGGATGTAAGCACGGTGCGTTGGCACGGACACGCGACGCCCAGTGCGGCTGGCCTGTCGCTGAGCTGGAAGCGAGCGGCTTCGAGGGGCGACAGGAATGGCGCGAGGTGGCCCAGCAGAGACGGGAAGCGAGTCTCGATCCGGTTGACGACAGCGGGGCAGACAGGGGAGAGGACCGGTTTGGGCCGGGTGGGCTGCCCGGCAAGCTCGCCGACGGCCACCCGCAGCGCGTGCTCCCACGGCGCAGTGGAGCGCACTTCTGCGTAGCCTGCGTCCAGGAGCGCTCGAACCACCCGGTTGGGACCGACCTCTGCGCCGAACTGCGACAGGAACGCGGGGGGTACCACGAGCACCATCGGGGTCTCGTCGGTGGTTGGGGCCGGCGGGCAGGCCGTTCCCAGGGCTCCCGTTGGGCAAGCGGCGAGGCAGGCGGTGCAGTCGACGCACAGGTGCGCCAGCAGGCTTGGCGTCTTGTCTCGGACACGAATGGCGGAAGTTGGACAGGCATGCACGCAGCGCAGGCAGCCCTTGCACCGTTCGGGAGCGATCCGGATCGAGTTGCGCAGGCGCTCGCCCGTCTGCGCCGCCGTAGCGCAGACGGAGACGGTAAGCCGCGTGCCCTGTCCCACGGTCGACTGGAGCACGAAACGGTCCGTGTGCTTGCGGATGTTGGGCAAGCCCATCCCTGCCCCGAACCCCAACTGGCGCGCTGCCTCCGGCGCCGTGGAAAAGCCTTCCTGCAGCGCTCGGTCGAGGTCCGGTATGCCGGGCCCCTCATCGGCGATCTCCAGTGTTGGGTACCCACTTTCGAGGGTCGCTCGCAGCGTGCCCCGGGTGGCGTGGATGACCACGTTCGTCTCGGCTTCATAGGCAGCGATGACGACCCGACGAAGGACGCCGGGGTCCAGGCCGATCTTCTTCAACTGGGCCTTCAGGGCGCTGGTTGCTCTGCCTGCCGAATCGAGGTCGCCTCCGGTGAGTGCGTAGGAATAGGTGGTCACGGCGTCTCGGCCCCCCCGCCCTTCCGCAGGCACTCGTCCAGCAGGTTGCAGGTTCTCGCCAGCTCGGCGGTGGAGTGAAGAAGCACCGTGCCGGCCTTGTCGGCAGCCGTGACGAGCTCCGGGGGAGGAGGGGTGGCTCCGGTCAGGCAGATCGCGGGCACGTCCATGAGTTCCGCCAGCCGGAGGAGTTGGGGCCCGCTGAGAGGCGTCGCGAGCAGCGTGGTCTGCGAAGCCTCATTCAAGAGCACGCTCATCTTGTCGGACCCGTACACCCGCAACACGTCCAGCCCTTCGGGGCGGCAGCGAGTCAACAGCCTCGCCCCGCTCCGCTCGATCAACGCGGTGAGTTCCATGGGCAACTGAGTCTCCGACCGAGACTCCGGCAGTCCGGCCGCCGGTGCTGGAGTCGAGATCACCCAAGAGCACAACGCACCGGCGCAACCGCTTTGCCACGGCGCGCCGGTGCGAGGCAAGGCCAGCATGGCAACTGCGGTGCAGATTCTGCTTCCGGCAATCACGCGCGCAACCGGGCGGTCAGCTCCCCTTTCCGCAGTGCGCGCCGGCAGTCGCCAGTGTTCGCGGCGGCTGCGATATTGGTGGGCACTGCCCGCCAAGTGTGGTTCGACAACCGTTGTGGCCGACGGTACGCACGCTCCGCCATTCCCACGTTCGTCTGTCAGGAGGACTCCGGATGTTCCCGGTTCGTCGCAAGACCCAGTTGTCGGAGGATGTCTTCGACTTCGATATCGAGGCCCCCCGCATCGCCAAGAAACGGCAGCCGGGGCAGTTCGTCATCGTCCGAGTCGCCGAGGGCTGCGAGCGGACTCCGCTCACCATCGCCGACGCCGACGCAGAGCGAGGCACGATTCGCCTGGTCGTGCAGCGCGTGGGGACGTCGACGCGGAAGCTCTGCGACCTCAGCGAGGGCGAGGCGATCCGCGACGTGGTGGGTCCGCTGGGCAAGCCGACCCACATTGAGAACTGGGGGCACTGCGTCTGCATCGGCGGCGGCGTTGGCATCGCGCCGATCTACCCCATCACCCGGGCAGCGAAAGAAGCGGGCAACCGGATCACCAGCATCCTCGGCGCCCGGACGCAGGACCTACTCATTCTCGTCGACCAAATGGCCGAGCTGAGCGACGAGGCGATCGTCATCACCGACGACGGTTCCTCGGGCAAACAGGGGCTGGTAACCGATGCCCTCCGCGAGTTGGTCGGGCGCGGCGAGGAGATCGACATGGTCATCTGCATCGGCCCGACCGTCATGATGAAGTTCGTCGCCCTGCTGACGAAGGAACTCAACCTGCCCACGCTGGTCAGCCTGAACCCGATCATGATCGACGGCACCGGCATGTGCGGCGGGTGCCGCGTGCAGGTCGGCAGCGAGACGAAGTTCACCTGCGTGGACGGTCCCGAGTTCGACGGCCACCTGGTGGACTTCGATGACCTGATGAAGCGGCAGCGAGTGTACTTCGGTCAGGAACAGGAATCGCTGAAGCACTATCACGAGAAATGCAAACTGGGAGCGTAGCCGTGTCCGAAGTGCAGACGGAAGCAACGACCGAGAAGAGACCGAAGAAGCCCCGGATCCCTCGTCAGTCAATGCCGGAGCAGTCGCCCGAAGAGCGAATCCACAACTTCAACGAAGTTCCCTTTGGGTACACCGAGGAACTGGCGAAGCTGGAAGCTTCGCGCTGCATCCAGTGCAAGAAGCCGATGTGCATCGACGGGTGCCCGGTCGAGATCGACATCCCGGCCTTTGTTCAGCTCGTTGTCGAGGGGGACTACGCCGCGGCGGCGCGCAAAATCAAGGAGACGAACGCGCTCCCGGCCATCTGTGGCCGCGTGTGCCCGCAGGAAGAGCAGTGCGAGGTTGTCTGCGTGCTGGCGAAGAAGCGCGAGCCCGTCGCCATCGGGCGGCTCGAGCGATTCGTCGCCGACTGGGAACGCGAGCACGGACTCGTCGAGGCGCCCAAGCGGCCGGCGGCGACCGGGCACAGGGTTGCCGTCATCGGCGCTGGGCCGGCGGGGCTGACCGTCGCCGGTGAGATGGCCAAGTACGGGCACGAGGTCGCGATCCTGGAAGCCCTGCACGAGCCGGGCGGCGTGCTGACGTACGGCATCCCCGAGTTCCGCCTGCCCAAGGAGATCGTCCGCAAGGAGATCGACTACCTCAAGAGCCTGGGCGTCACCATCGAGTGCAACGTGGTCGTCGGCAAGCTGGTCACCGTAGACGAGTTGTTTGCAGAAGGCTACGAAGCGATCTTCATCGGCACCGGTGCGGGCGCGCCCTGGTTCGAGCATCTGGAAGGCGAGAACCTGTCCGGCGTCCTCTCCGCCAATGAGTTCCTCACGCGGTCGAATCTCATGAAGGCGTTCGACCCCGAGCACGCCGACACGCCGATCCTGCCCGCGAAGAAGGTGGCGGTTCTTGGCGCCGGCAACACGGCCATGGACGCGGCGCGGACGGGCGTGCGACTGGGTGCCGGGGAAGTCAGCATCGTCTACCGTCGCTCGCGCACCGAGATGCCCGCCCGGATTGAAGAGATCCACCACGCCGAAGAAGAAGGCGTCAAGCTGGAGCTGCTCACCAAGCCCATCCGGTACCTCGGCGACGAGCGGGGCCGCGTGAAGCAGATGGAGTGCATCCGGATGGAGCTCGGCGAGCCCGACGACAGCGGCCGCCGCCGGCCGGTGCCGGTTGACGGCTCCGAGTTCCTGATGGACGTCGACTGCGTGATCGTCGCCTTCGGCACCAACGCCAACCCGGTGCTCGGGCAGTCCACGCC
>PEVN01000278.1 GCA_002779825.1 Armatimonadetes bacterium CG06_land_8_20_14_3_00_66_21
TCGAATCCCGTGGATTCGCAGCCCTTTGAGACCTTCCGGTCAAGCGTTTCGGGGCGGTCGGAGACCTGCCCCGAGCTAAGTACGGTTGTAGTATTAACCCGACACTGATCGTCGAGGTGCTGTCCGAGTCAACGGAGGGCTACGACCGCGGCGCGAAGTTCGCGCTCTACCGGAAGCTGGCCTCGCTCCGTGAGTACGTGCTCGTCGCCCAGGACGAGCCGCACGTTGAGCAGTTCATCCGGCAGGAAGGCGGCAGATGGCTGCTGTGGGAGACCGACGACCTCGAGGACGTGGTGAGGCTGCCGTCCATCCGGGCGGAACTCAGTGTTGCGGAGATCTACGAGAGGGTTGCCTTCCCGGCGCCGACCGGGTGACCTACCCGATCTGCCAGGCTGCGTTCTCCACCAGCTCCAGCTTCCCGCTGTCCGCCGAGCGCACGCCAGCGTCGAGAATCGCCATGGCTTCGAGGTTGAACCGACTCTCCAGCGTCGGGTGCAGCGGGTCGCCGGTATCGAGGTGGTGGATGACTTCCTCGGCAATCTGCGTTCTACCCTCGGGCAGCGGGTCGCAGTCGAAGGATTCGGACACGCCGCCGCCGCGCTCCACGCGCACGGGGCCGTCTTTCTCGGAGACCACCATCGTGCCCTGGGTACCGTAGATGAGCGGGCCGCCGGGCACGCCGTAGTCGAACATCGTCCAGGAGCCTTCGAGGAGGGCCATCGCGCCGGGGAAGCGGACGAGCATGGCGCCATTGTCGTCGGCGTCGCCCCACTGACTGTCCAGGTTCGCGCGCATACCCACTGCGGCGGTGGCCTGTTCGCCGATGTACCACCGCGAGATCATTGAGCCGTAGCAGCAGTAGTCGAGCATGGCGCCGCCGCCCGCGGCCTCCTGGTGCCACCAGGTGGCGCCGCGTTCGGTGCCGGTCATGGGGGCGGCCGTCTCGTCGACGCCAGCGTGGGCCGCACCTGGCCCGAGTGGACCGGTGTGCCCGAGCCGAAGCTTGACTTCGAGAATGCGACCGAGTATTCCGTCGTCGAGAAGCGCCTTGGCCTTTCGGGCTGCAGCAGACCACGTCATCGGCCAGTTGATGACCAGGGCGGTCTCCGCCGCCTGCGTCGCCCGCACCATCTGCAGGGCATCCGCATACGAGGCAGCCATCGGCTTCTCCACGCAGACGCCGACACCGGCGTCGGCGCAAGCTTCCACCACGTCGGGGTGCTGCGCGTTCTCAGAACAGCAGATGACGAGGTCGAGCTGCTCTTCCTCCAGCATGTCGTAGTAGTCGTCGTACGCCTTGGATACGCCCAGGCTCTCCAGCGCGTGCGTCAGGTTCCACCCCCGGGTGTAGGCGGCTTCGCGCAACTCCGGCACATCCGGAACGGTGTCTGCGCAGGCCACCAACTTCACCGCGGGATGCTTGGCGAACAGGCCCGCCACGTTGTTGCTGTGCATGTGGGCAAAGCCGATGAGACCGACTCGGTAGGTGTTGCTCATGGTGGGTTTCCTGTCGTCCTGGCGCACAGAGGGGAGTGGGGGTGCGCTTGCCCCCGAGGTGCGTTGTCCAGCCATTCTACCCTAACTCCACGAACCTACGGCTGCCCCGGGGTGGCGCGGCTCTCTCCGTGGGGCTATGATTTGGGTCGCCCCGCCGGGGCGGGCACGCAGGCACCGCCCCTACTCGCCTCTTGGAGGGAGTCTGTCGATGCGCCAATCCGCGTTGCTGTTGTCACGACCTGTGAGCCTGATCGCGCTCTGCTTGCTGAGTGGGGGAGGTCTGCGGCCGGTCTCGGCCGAGGTGCCCGACAGCCGCCTCTACGCGCTGATCCGGCCGCTTCGCGAGCCCAAAGCCACCAACTACATGCGCGAGTGGCTGCTCTGCGGCGAGTTCCCCAACCCGCCGCACGCCGGGCAGAAAACGTACGATCACACCTTGCCGTGCATTGGGTTCGACACGGACTACCTGACGGAGCACGGCGGTGAGGCGGCGATCCGCCCGGCAGAGGGAATGGCGCATACGCGGCCCGACGGCACGGTGGCCGAATGGCAAGCGTACAAGTCCGACGGGGATCCCATCGACTTCATCAAGGTGTTCAAAGGCCGCGCGACGGACAATGCCGTGGCCTACGCCTTCGCGACGGCGACGCGGGCGCGGGCGACCCGGCAGTACCTATCCCTGGGCAGCGACGATGGCCTCCGCGTGTGGGTCAACGGCAAGCTCGTGCACGACCACCTGGTGCCGCGCGGAGTGGGGCTCGACCAGGACCTGGTCTTGGTTGACTTCGAGACGGGCGAGAACACCCTCCTGCTCAAAGTGGAGAACGGCGCCGGCGCGTGGGGCTTCTCGTGCCGGCTGATGGAAGAGTCGGCGTTGGCCGGTGACCGGCTGCCCTTTGAGCCGAAGCTCGAGAGCAAGGTGGGCGACGAGTCGCTGGTGGTGCGGACTAATGCGGCTCTCGCCGTGCCCTCGCGGAGCGCGAGCAAGGTGCTGATCGAGATCGTGCGCGCGGGAGGGCTCGTCCTCGCCCAGGCACGCGCCGACAACGGCAAGTCGGTGGAGTTCCCAACCGCGGGGTGGCCGGACGGCACCTACGAAGTGCGTTGCACCACGGCCCTCGGCTTCGGCCGGCAGAAGGTTGCACACCTTCCCTGGTTCAAGGGCGACGCCAAGGCCGCCGGGTTGCGGCTGGCAGAGGCCGCGAAGAACGCCGCCGCCGGAACGCTCGCGGGTGCGCACCTGAAGGTGATGGACTGGATCGCCCGCGACCGTGCCGGCGACCTCAGCAGGCTGGATGCCGGCAACGTGCTGAAGGCGCACAGTGCTCTCATGGAGTTCGAGGAACTGCAACTGGACACTGAAGGGAAGCCCGGCGCGGCGCGCCCCTACGGCTTCGTTCGGCTGGTGTACACGGACGAAGTCGACGGCTCGAGCCAGTACTGCTGCGCGTATCTCCCGCCAGGCTACGACCCTGCCCGCAAGTGGCCGCTCGTCCTCAACCTGCACGGCTACAACAACGACGACCCGCCCTACGTGAAGTGGCCGAACATCGATGCCCGACACCACAAATGGGCGGACCAGTACGGGCTCCTCGTGCTGGAGCCGCTCGGGCGCTACAACGGTTGGTACAAGGGGATTGGAGCGAAGGACGTTCTGCGCACGCTGGAACTGGCGAGGCAGCGTTTCTCCGTCGACGACGACCGCCTCTACCTCACCGGCGCCTCGATGGGCGGCGGCGGTGTGTGGGAGATCGGCACGCGACACGCCGGCCTGTTCGCCGCCCTGGCGCCCGTCTACGGCGGCTGGGACGACCGTATCTTCATGGACAAGGCGCAGCTCGACAAGCTCACCCCGCGGCAGCAGTTCGAGGCGGAGTCATATAGCTCGTTTGCCCGGGCGGAGTCCCTGCTCAACACGCCCGTGTTCATCAACCAAGGCTCGAAGGACGAGTTCGTGGACGTGAGCCACGCACGACTGATCGTGCGCACCATGCAGCGTTGGGGTTACAACGTTCGGTACTGGGAGCACCTGGACAAAGGGCACGACTTCGACAAACTCGGTCACGAACAAGAGACGCTGGAGTGGCTCTTGCAGCAGCGGCGAACCGCCAACCCGCGCCACGTTCGGATCGGCGCACCCGAGTTGCGGGTGGCCGCCGCCCATTGGGTCCGCGTGGAGAACCGCAAGGACCCGCTGGCCTTCATCTATGTGGACGCCGAGGTCATCGCCCCCAACTTCATCCGAGTGAACTCGGAGAACGCGCTGGCGCTCACGCTTTCGCCGGGCGGCGACTTGGTGGACCCGTCGCAGCCCGTGCGGGTCGACTGGAACGGGTACGGCATGCCCGAAGCCAAGCTGGTCGACGGGAAGCTGACGCTCAACGCCCCTGACTACGTGCCGGGACCGCGACCGAAGACGCCGGAGCTGGCGGGTCCTCTCCGCGACGTGTTCACCACGCCGTTTGCCTTGGTCGTCGGCACCACCAGCGACGACCCGCGAATGCGTGCCTTCTGCGAACGCCGGGCGACGCGCTTGGCCGACGAATGGGACGCGCTACAGCACTGTCGACCGCGGTGCTTCAAAGATACGGAGATCAGCGACGACGAGGTGCAACGCTACTCGCTGGTTCTCATTGGGGGGCCGAACGAGAATGCGGTGACGAAGAGGCTCCTCGAACTGCTACCCGTGCGGTTCGAGGGGAACACCATTGAGCTGGACGGGCACGCCCTCGACTGCCCCGAGGCGCTGTTCCAGATGGTGTACCCCCATCCGCTGAACCCCGAACGGTACGTGCTCCTCGCTGCCGCCACTTCGGCCGACGCCATGTACTACCCCACCCCCGACCGCGACCCACTGGGGTTCCGCATGCTGAACAGCGTCGACTTCTACGCGGTCGACGCCCACACGCCCGTCTCGGCGGGGGAACAACCGGAAGAGAAGGTCTGCCTCTTCAGCGGGTTCTTCGACTGCAACTGGCGGTATTCCGAGGAGCTGGTGGTCCGCGGTGACAACGGCGTCCGTCAACAGCGCCCGCCGGAGAAAGCGCCCTGCTACACGGAGTTGCCCACGCAAGCGGACAAGCTCTACCTCAGCGACCTGCTGGAGAGGTACGCCAGTGGGGGCTTTGTGGACATGGCGCGCGACCGCAGCGCCACCCGCCAGCCGCTGGAGCTGGCCGGGCAGAAGTACGAGAAGGGGCTGGGGCTGAGCTGCTGGCACCTCTGGGAGAAGAGCAGCGCGGCCGAATGGAGCCTCGAAGGCGGCGCCTGGAACCGGCTCCGCGGCAAGGTCGGCTTCCAGCTCCGCGCCGACCCGGTGACCCAGAAGGAGAAGGACGACGTCAAGGTGCGCTTCTTCGTCAAGGGTGACGGCCGGGAGCTGCTCAAGACCGACCAGCTCAGGTGGAACAGCCCGCCAGTGGACCTGGACGTGCCCCTCGACGGCGTCAAGCGCCTGCGCCTGGAGGTGTTCAACGAAGGCGGCAACCGGGTAGCAGCCGCGTCGGCGAACTGGGTGGACCTGAGGTTGGAGAAGGTGGAGGCCGAGGTGCCGATAGTGACGGAGCAGCCAGAAATGCCCGCGCCGTGAGCAGTGCAACTCGGCCAATCCGCGATGCACCGCAAAACAGCCGACCTGTGCATTACGGCCGACGAGCCATTGAAGACGTGTTGCTTCGAGCCTCCAGGGAGTTCTGAAGGGCGCTTGTCAGGTGCTGCCAATCGAATCCTGATGCCGGAACCTGACCAAGCCGCCGGGCCCCCGGTCACCGCACCGTCTTCACCTCGTAGCTGTGCTTCACCGTCAACGTC
The DNA here is from genome assembly GCA_002779825.1 of Armatimonadetes bacterium CG06_land_8_20_14_3_00_66_21. Lineage (GTDB taxonomy): Bacteria > Armatimonadota > Abditibacteriia > CG2-30-66-41 > CG2-30-66-41 > CG2-30-66-41. The sequence goes on from PEVN01000278.1 coordinate 5,308, forward strand.
GCCCCCGGTGCCAGCTCCACTTCGTTCGACCACAGCTCCAGGTTCACTCGGTGGTCGGCGCCGTTCCAGTTGACGTATACCCGCGAAGGTTAAGAACACACCGAAGTGGAAGTTCGCGGAACTTCCCCGGCAGGCGTGCAGCAGACGTAGGACAGAGGGTATTCTCCCAGACGGAGCCGAAGTCGCACCGGGACTTCGGTGTGTTCTTAACCTTCGCGGGTATAGTCCCAAATATACAGCCGATTGCAGATCTTCGCCCAGTCGCGGATGTCGGCCACGAAGGTGGCGTTGAACGGGTCGCTCTCCAGCGGGTGCGCGAAGCAGCACTCGATGCTGCACAGCCGCACACACACGTTGGGCCGCGGGCGGGTGTACTTGGGCGGCTTGCGCGTGTACTGATACGCGAGGGTGTCGATAGTCACGTTCGGGTAGTCGTCTTTGAGCGCGTCGGCAATCGCGTTCACGAACTCGATCAGCGGGCCGGACTGGCTGCCTTCATGCTCGGCCAGCGCGGTGCAGTTCGGGCATTGGCAGTAGTTGCCCCAGTCGTTCTGCGAGACAGAGAAGAAAGTCGCCTCGGGCGCGTCCTTGATCCACTGGCGCACCTGCTCGATAGCCAACTGGAGGACCTGTGGGTTGGTGAGGCAGAGCTGGGTGTTGTCCCGGAGCCGCTTGCCGTTGACCTCGGAGAAGTACTCGGGGTGTTCGTCGAAGTACCGCTCGGGGGGGATCAGCGCATTGAAGGTGTGGACGAAGTGCGAGTACGAGATCTTCCCACCGCGCGCCTCGTCCAGCTCCGTCTGCGTCCCGTTGAGCTTGTTGCGGACAGCCCAGTCGGCCGGGCGCGAGTTGGGGTAGTCGGTGGCGCGATACTCCAGCGGGGGCACGTAGGTTCGGTTGATCGCGCCGAGCTTGAACGTGCCGATCTTCGGGAGCTGGGTGCAGTCCGGCGTGAACCAGCGGCACCCGAGGTAGTCCTCCAGAAACGTGTAGACAGCGTAGAGCACGCCGCGCCGGTTCCCCGTCAGCACCAGCGCCGGCCCGGCCGTGCGAATGGCGAGACCTTCCAGCCCCAGGGCGTTGTAGTCCACGGGGACGCCCAACTGCTCCAGCAACGCGCTGTGCCCGACAACAATCGGCGTGGCGTCTCCCCCCTCGCTGTCGTGTCGGATCGGGAAGACCTCACCCGTCAACAGCTCCAAGTGATGGCGCAGCTCGCGAGCGGCGTGCGTCTCCTGCGGCGTCGGGTCGTCGGGGAGGACCACTGCGTGCGTAGTCGCCGACACCGGCGTTCCATTCAGGACGATCCGGCAGTGTCCCAACGCCGCCTCTCGCTGCGCAAGGGAGTCCCGCGCGGCCTCGAATGCGGGCATGAGCTGCTCCAACTCCTTCCGTGCGTCCGTGCCCGAGGGCACCGCCTCCCGGGCGTGCGAGAGCGAAGCAGCCACAGCGTTGAGGCGGGCGCGCATTTCTACGGACGTGTCCAGCGGGTCGGCCGCCTTCAGGCACTGCTCGGCCATGGTCCGGTATGCCTTCGCCATCGACACCGAGTCCGGCTGCCGGTCCAGCGCCGCGGTCATCGCCACCAACACCTCCTGCGGCTGCATCCCCTCAGTCAACTCCGCGAATCGCTGCTCGCCGTTGTAGTATACTCGCGAAGGTTAGGAATACACCGAAGTGGAAGTTCGCAGAACTTCACCCGTGGGCGTGTGGTGAGCACCCAACACACTGCTGTGCACGCAGAGGCGTCGAACTTGTGCAATAGCTTCGGTGTATTCCTAACCTTCGCGAGTACAGGTCAGCCCCCCGTTTCGGATCCTCTTGGCGGTCCACTTCCGCCGCTCCGCCCGGTCTCCGGTGGACCGGCCCAACAGGCAGGAAATGTCCGCCTTGGTGTAGGCGTCTGCCTTGTCGAGCAGTTCCTCGGCCAGCCCTCGTTCGCCCTGGAACACGAAGTACCGTGCCAGAAGCTGCACCTCGGCAGCCGAGGGCTCGTCCTTGCCCAGCAGCGCGGCCATCGTTGCCGCCGGGGACTTCACTCGCGCAACAACCACGTCGTCGATCCAGGCTTCCGAGTTCTCAGCGTCGATGACCGCCAGCGGGTGGAACCACGCCTTGTCTGCTGAGGCGACGAACGTCGTCTCCACCCGCTGCCATTGGTCCGTGGTCTCCAACGGTACATTGCTTTCCCACTGCCAGTCGAAGGAGTTCCAGCCGTAGCAGTAGAGCGCGAACAGGCCACCGGACTTGACGCTCGCCTTGACGTAGCCCGACGCCCGGGACGTGGCGAACGGCTCGACAGATAGTTCGCCCCGGAGGCCCTGCCAGTGGTCCTTGGCGCCCACCTTCAGGTGAGCGGCCCGGTGCCCCGTCCGCGCGACGCCCGTAGCGCCGTCGCTCTCGAAGCTGGGGTCCGGGAAGACGTTTTCCTGCGCCCTGGCGGACAACGTCCCTGCCCCCAGGGCGGCCATTGCGCAGAGGCGGACGAGTATTCGTTGCGATCTCATGGGGTGGCGCACCTTCCTGTGCTGCTAACGGTCAGGATCTCGTTTCCGCGTGGAGAACTGGTCCCGCTGAGCGGCAATCGAGGCGCTGCCGCGGCGTGGTTGGAGGGATCTATTATTGGCTGCTAAGCGGTCATTCCCTGTTCGGGAGCCGCCTCAGCCCCGACACGAGACCCCCACTCACTGGCCCACCCGTTCGCTCGTGACTGGACCAGCTCACGGCGCGAGGCAGTTGGTGGAGTTGCTCGTCCAAGCTCCGCTGCTTTGTGACCCCTCGTTGGCGCCCGGCCTGCTTCCGGCTGCTCGGCCCTCTCGCCGCCATTCAGTCTCCCCTGAACCAGGTTCCGGAAGCTGGAACCGTCCACTCCCGGAAGCCCACGGAGCGCGGGCCTTGTATACTGATACGTTCGAGAACACAAAGCGGGGCTCCGTCGCGATACTCAGAAGCAGGAGACGGACGATGACGCACTGGCAGGGCAGACTCGGTGACGCGCGCGCCGGGCTCGCCTCGGTGACACGTGCTGTCGCGCTACTGCTGACGCTGACTGCTGTGCAGGCAGGAGCGTCGCTGCAGGCAGCTTGGGAGGCAGCCGGCCTAGCGGGCAGGTCGCTCCGCGACTCCTCCGGCCATGAGCGACACGCGCAGCTCGAGGGCGCCACCGTCGAGGAGCTTCTCGGCCGCACGCTGGTAGCGTTCCGGGCCGAGGGGCGCCTCGCGCTGGCTTCGACCGCCCTCGGCGATGGCTGGGAGGCGCTGAGCGTTGTCGCTGTCGTGAACCTGGATGACCCCGCGGCAGGCTACCAGGGAGTGGTGTGCCGCGACCAGTACGGCGGCAGCAAGGGCGACGTGTTCGGCCTGCTGGTCGACGACGCCGGCAGGGGGACGGCGCGCGTGACCACTGCCGCGGGCCAAGCGGCCGCCGCCGCGGCTGCAGCGGCCCTGGCAGCCGCTGCGGGGGAACCACGACCTCACTCCCGGCGTGTTCGGGCGCGAGTTTGGGGCGCTGAACCGAACGGTCATTTGCGCCGGCTGGAAGCTCCTGTTGGTCGACAGCAACCCGGGGGACAACCCCCCGCTGGCCGCCGAGCAGCTCGACTGGATTCGGGAGCAACTCAAAGCCACCGACGCGAACACGCCGCTCGTGCTGTGCACTCACCACCCGCTGATGCCGCACACGAAGTCCTCCCTGCTGGCGGGTGCCGACCAGGTGCTGGCGCTGTGCAAAGAACACAACCTCAAGGCGGCGCTTGCCGGTCACTACCACGGCAACCAGGAGGAGATCGCCGACGGTGTGCTGTTCACCACGACGGCGTGCCTCTCCACCACCCGGAGCAACTTCGATGGCTCACCCGCCAAAGGCTACCGACTCTTCCATTGCCGCAACGGCGAGATCGTCACGGAGTTCGTCCCTGTGCAGGAACGGGACCGCTGAGTGCGGCCGCTGCCCAACACTTGCGGGAGAGGCCGGCGGCGGCGATCATAGCAGTATACTACAACCGTACTTAGCGCGAATGTGCTCGGCGAGGGTCTCCTGACCCCGCCGCTCCCCGGACCGACAGGTCTCCTCGAATCCCGTGGATTCG
>PEVN01000397.1 GCA_002779825.1 Armatimonadetes bacterium CG06_land_8_20_14_3_00_66_21
TCTCAAAGGGCTGCGAATCCACGGGATTCGAGGAGACCTGTCGGTCCGGGGAGCGGCGGGGTCAGGAGACCCTCGCCGAGCACTCTCAAAGGGCTGCGAATCCACGGGATTCGAGGAGACCTGTCGGTCCGGGGAGCGGCGGGGTCAGGAGACCCTCGCCGAGCACATTCGCGCTAAGTAGTTCGTGTTGCGGAAGCTTCATAACGCGGGTTGCGAGCGGGAGGGTGGTCTAGTTGCGCAGCGGCGTCTTCACCAACACGCTGTGGCTGCTGCCCAGAAGCAGCCCGCCGCCGGGCGCGCAGTGCTTGAGGGTGAAGAGCGTCTGGTGGCGGACCTGCTCGGGCGTGCCGGAGCACAACGTGTCTGAGGAGACGCCGCCCCAGAGGGTCAGCCGGTCGCCGAACTGGGCCTTGATCTCGTGGATCTTCTCCAGTGGCTGGATCGCTTGGTAGGCGTCGATGCCTGCGGCGACCATCTGGTCGAGGATGACTCGGTTGTTGCCGCACGAATGGAAGAGGCAGGGCAGCCCGGCTTCGTGCACCAACTCGCATTGGCGCTTGAGCGCTGGTGCGTACACTTTGGCGAAGGTGGCCGGCGACACGAACGGGCCATGGTTGTGCCCGTAGTCCACGCCCAGCGCCACGCCGTCCACGCCTGCTTCCACGAAGGGACGCAGCAGCTCCGAGGTTCCCTCGGCCGCACGCAGGTGCGCCGCGGCGACTGCGTCTGGGTCTTCGGCGACGCGAATGAACTGGTCTTCCGTCCACCCGCGGATGTAGCCCAGCCCACCGAACCGGCCCGGGCGACAGAAGACAAAGTGCGTCTCCCCCAGCCGCTCCACCACGTGCCGCACCAGTTCCAGCTCCGACTCGTCCGGCTCCGGCGGAAGCCGGAAGTCGCGTGTCGGCGGCTGCTTGTCACCGGCGCGCCAGAGCCCGATGTCTTCCGTCTCGTGGGAGTACTTGAGGAGGTTCCCGCGTTCGTCTTCCCACGTGTCCTCGCCAAGCTGCTTTGGCTTGGCGAAGGGGAAGTCGCGGTGCGGCACCAGGTTGACGGGCACCATGTCCAGCCCCATGGCGAGTGTGAAGTCCACGGTGTCCCGCTTCATGCTCTCGACCACTTCGTCTCGCCGGCCGTCCCACAGCGCTTCATGGTAGCGCCGCTTGGCCCGCCAGAAGGTCTTCCGGCCCAGCGCCTGCTCGATCACGGAGTAGTCCGTCGCGAACTCCCCCGTCGGCACGCGGTCGGCTTCGCGATGCTGCAGGGCGGCGAGGACTCGATTCTTGGGCGTCACGCGTGTGGCTCCTTCGCGAGTGCCTTTGCCCCTGTCCGGCTCGTCCGGCAGGCGAACGAGTTCAGGTGTAGCAGGGACCGTGCAGTTCCGTCAGCCTCTGAACTGCTTCACCTGCCGGACGAGCCGGACAGGGGGCACTCGGCGTTCTTCTCCCGGGGGGCAGGGCTTCCTTCAGTCCCCCCGCAATTCGTCCGGCCCGCAGCCTTGCAGACCCTCCGCCCCGGCGCTATGCTTCTGCCTGTTCCTGAGACGCCCTTGCCGATTCGACCACGAGGAGGCCGTACCTGTGAAGGCGATTGCTGACAGCCGGGCCTTTTGGGGCTGGATGGCCGTGGCCGGTCTTGTGCTGCCGTTCGTACTTGCCTCGGTTCCCGCCGGGGCACAGGAGGATTCCATGACTACACGCGCACACCGAACCGACTGGATGGCTGAAGGCAGCTTCGGCCTCATGGTGCACTACCTCGTCTCGCCACCGGGCGAGAGCCACGCGGAACGAGCGCCTGCGCTCAACGGGATCGTCAACGGGTTCGACGTGGACGGCTTCGTCGAGCAGCTCGCCAGTACGGGCGCGGACTGGCTGATCTTCACCCTCGGGCAGAACACCGGCTACTACAACAGCCCGAACAAGTGGCTGGATGCCCGACTGCCCGGGCATACCCCCGACCGGGACCTCGTCCTTGAGATCGCCGTGCGCCTGCACGCGCTCGGGAAGCGGTTCATCGCCTACCTGCCCGCTGAGACTGCCGCGCAGCGGCAGGCGATCCACGAGGTCTTCGCGTGGAACCCGCGGGACCAGCATGAGTTCCAGCGGCGCTACCGGGAGTTCCTCCGGGCGTACTCGCTCAAGTTTGGCCGGCTCTGCGACGGCTGGTGGTTCGACGGCTGCTACGAATGGGACGTCTTCCACAACAGCCTGTACGAATGGCCCGAGTGGATCGCCGCCGCCAAGGCCGGCAATCCCGACGCCCTCGTCGCCTTCAACGATGGCTCGTTCTGCATCAACAAGGTCAAGCCGGTGACGCCGCTGGAGGACTACCACGCGGGCGAAGTCCACCTGCTCGTGGGTGGGAAGATCCAGCTCGGGCACGACGCCAACTCGCCGCTCTACCTCCCCGACGCGCGCTTCATCGACGGCGTCCAGTGGCACGCGCTGGTGCCGGTGGATAGCACATTCGAGGGCGGCGAGCCGCACCACTACGCTGACGAGGAGTTGCTGGGGTTCCTCAAGGCGTGCAAGTCGGTCGGCGGCGCCGTCACGCTGAACCTACCCGTCAGCATGGGCGGTGTCATCCCTGAGGAAAGCGTCGAGCAAATGCGGCGGCTGGGACAAGCGCTGCAGTAGCCGCCGCTTACGGCTTTACGGCTTCGGGACCGGCAGCAGGAGGTGCGAGGGGTGGGTGGCGTCGAGGTAGACCGTGTTCGTGGCGACGACTGCTTCGCCGTCGGCGTTCGCCGGCTTCCCGGTGTTTGGGTTCGGCTCGAACCGCGGCGCGTTACTCGACGAGACCGACACGCGAACGCGGTGACCGCGGTTGAACGCTATGCTGGTCGACCAGAGGTCGAGGGTCAGATCGTAGACCGTGCCCGGCTCCAGCAGTTCGCTCTTCTCGCACGTATTGCGATGGCGGGCCCGCAGGATGCCGTCGAGAAGCAGCATACTGCGACCATCGGGGTACACGTCGCAGAGCTTGGCAGTGAAGTCGGTGTCGACCGCGGTCGAGGAAACCCAGAGCTTGGCCAGGATTCGCCCGGTCACCTCCAGCGGCTCCTTCAGCACGTCGCTGGTGAACACGAGCACCTCGGGCCGGCTCTCGACCTGCCGCTGGTCCATCGGTCCCTTCGCCAGAATGAGGTTGGCGCCGCCGAGGGTCGGCACGGGGTTGCTGGGGTCGTACTTGTACGACAGCGACTGGCGCTCAGCCTTTGGCGGCTCCCAGTCGAGGCGACCGTCTTCACGGAGGTAGAACGGGCGAACGTCCGCCGGGATCGGCCAATCGTCGGCTGTCCGCCACTCGCACCCGGGGGCGTCGGGGTCTTCGGGATCGCCCAGCATGTAGTAGTGGACGTTGGGGATGTCGTCGACGCCCTTCCCACCTTCCTTCAGCCAGAGATCCAGCCAGTGGGTCTGCGAGGCGGCAGCCGGTCTGCCCGGGTTGGGGAACTTCAGTATGTCGTTCGCTCCGTGCCCGTACGGCTCCATGACCAGTTTGCACTTGCCGCGGGCGTTGGGACCGCCGCGCGTGTTGACGGCCAGGTACTGGTCAATAGTGCCCTGACCGAAGATGTCGTACCAGCCGCCGACCTGCAGACAGGGCGCGTTGATCTCGGCGGCCCGGCTCTCCGGGCTGAACTGCCGCCAGAAGTCGTCGTAGTCGGGGTGCTCGTGAAACGCCCGAATGGTGTTCGGGTCGAACGCGTTGCCGGCCAACCAGCCTTCCACCAGCGCCTTCCGCCACGCGCCCCCCTGGAACGCTGACTGTCGGTACATGTCGGAGAAGGCAACCTCGACGTACTGGCACACCAGCGGCGGCGGATTCGTCGGCGCCATCAGGTTCTGGGCGATGCCGTGCGCGCTGCCGCCGATGGTCGCCACCTTGCCGTTGCACCACGGCTGCTGGGCGATCCACTCGACGGTGTCGTACCCGTCCTGGTGTTCGCCCCAGCCGTCGTGAGAGAAGACGAGGAAGTCGCTGCCTTCCGACTTGAATCTCCCGCGCCAGTCCTGAGCCACGAAGGCGTATCCCGCTTCGAGAACCGGCTTGGCGATTGCGGCGGCCGCAGGTTGGCTCTTGTTGTACGGACTGCGGACCAAGACGACCGCCCAGGGGCCCTCACCGGTGGGCAGGTAGACGTCGGTCGAGAGCTTGACGCCATCCCGCATGGGCACCATCAAGCTCTTCGACGGCGCGGCCTGCACGATCGCCCACGACGTAAGGAGCAGTAGTAACCGAACGAGTCGCGTTACGCCGCGAAGGCAGCCACAGGGACTGTTCTGCATGGTGACCTCCAGCTTGGTAAGGAAGTTGTGCGCGTCTAACAAAAGGAAGCGAAGTCGCATGTCGCTTGGTGTCTCTTCGCGGTCATCGGTGCCGTCTCCCCCGGAGGTCGTCGAGGGAGGGAGCGCTTACTCTGCGGCGCACACCACCCGGAAGCCCACGTTATACACGCACTGATAGGGACGGTATGCCAGCCGGACGGAGGCGGTGGCGTGGGAGGGTCGGTCGCGCCAAGAGCCACCGCGGGCGATTCGCCCTTCGGCGGAGTTGGGTTCGTTGCGGCCGTCGTCAGCGCGGTAGGGATAGGGCTTGGCTGCAGAGAGCGTCCACTCCCACACGTTCCCGTGCATGTCGTACAGACCCCAGGCGTTGGGCTGGTAGTTGCCGACATCGGCCGACACCAACTCGCCGTCGTTGAAGCGGTTGTCGCGCGGGATCCAGTCGTCGTACTTGCTCGGGTTCGCCAGCGGCACATTCTCCTTCATGTAGGGATGGCTGACGGCGTCGCGCAGCTTCATGTCGGCCAGGTTGGCGAACTTGGAGAAGTCTCCGTCTACTTCGCCGAAGGCAAAGGGCGTCGCGGCGCCGGCCCGGCAGGCGTACTCCCACTCGGCTTCGGTGGGCAGCGTGAAGCGCTGACCGGTCCGGTCGCTGAGCCACTTGCAGAAGGCGAGCGCCCGCTTCCACGAGACGCGGACGACAGGCTGTTTCGGTCGATTCAGCGGCCAGCCCTGCACGCCGAACTGCATTGCGTGGCGAACCTCCACCCGGCTGTCGTGCCGGGGATCGAACTGCGCGTACTGCTCGTTGGTGAGCTCCAACTGCCCCATCCAGAACCCGCCTACCGACACACGCGCCTGTGGCGCCTCGTCGGGAAAGCCCCCGGCGCTGCCCATGACGAACTCCCCAGCCGGGACGAACGCCAGCGAAAGCGTGATGCCGCCGCCAAGGTTGAGGGTGCGGACCTCTTGGGGGGTGTGCGCCACCACGGGGGGAGGGGCGAGCGCTGTGGCTGGCGTGGGAGCTATGAGACTTACGGGTCGCCTGGGTCCTGCTTCCGGCTCCTTCAGCGCAACCTTCCGTAGCGGCGAGTCGGCCCACTCCTGGGCGCCGCCGCCGTAGAGCTTCAGCATCTCGCGCCGTCGCTGGGCCATCGGTGCCTCGTGCTCCTCGCCGGCGATTGTCACCCACGAGCCGTGGTAGGGCGCGTTGAGGTCGATCCAGGTAATCAGGCGATCCCACGCCTCTTCGTCGAGGGCGACGCCATGGTGGCCTTTCCGGAGCATCTGATAGAGTTGCGTGGTGCTCACATGGAAGTCCATCGGTGTGAGCACGTGGAGGTCGCTCTCCAGACCCGGCCGACGGACGAAGCGCTGGAGATTGGCATAGCCCACGGAGAACTTGCCGGCATCTTGCCCGCCGAAGTGATAGCGGCTGTCGTAGTCGTGGATGAACTCGGTGCCGCGCAAGTCGAGAAGCGTTGCGTCGTTCGGCAGCGGCTGGCCGTTGTGGCAGGCAAGGCAGTACTTGTCGATAACCGGCTGAACTTCGGCCGGGAAGCTGTATCCTCGGGCCGGGCCTCGCCAGGGGTCGATCTCGCGTGGCTGGCGCGTTGATGCGGCTACGAGCGCATTCGGTGCGGCGTCGTCCTGCTGCTCGTGACAGCCGATGCACGAGAGCACCTCGCCCGGCATTCCGGTGAACCAACTGCGCATGAGTTGGAGGGCCGCTCCGTCCTGGTCGAGCGGCTGGAGCGCGATTGGCGTATTGGCCGGCGCGCGGAATACTGCGGACCCATCGGCTTCCACGGGTACCGTGCCCAAGATCCGCCGCACGTCCCACGGGCCCTCCATGCCAACAACTCCCTGCGGCCCGCCCATGCCGGGGTAGTCGTAGTCGTATGTGAACAAGCGCAGCTTCTTCACCGTTCCGCGGGGGATGCCGGCCAGACCGGGCCCGGCGTAGATATCGGTCATCTGGACAAGGCAGTCGTTGCGCTTGAGGTTGACCCGGTCGCGGATAGCAGGCGGTCGCGCTCGCTTGCGGATCGGCACCGGCTCGAACAGCGCGTATCCCGGCAACTCCTTGAGAAGCACTATGTTGTCGAACACGTCGACCAGGTAGAGGCCCCACAGCGAGGTTGGCGAGGGCTGGCACGCGGTGAGGAAGTACTTGTCGCTGAGCGGCCACGGGTGCAGAAACTTGGGCCAGGAGTTGTCGACGAGTTGGTCTTCGATGAGCGGCTCCACCCGCTTGCCATAGCCGGGAATGCGCTGCACGACGCCGTCCGCTTCGTGCCGGCCCTTCGCCGGATCGAGGATCACCAGTTCGCCCATCCGGGGCACGCCATGGTGGCCGCTGATAACGGTGACGACCTCGGTGGGGTGCCCCGGAATCGGCCGGGCGTAGAACAGCGAGTTGGGCCAATACGAGCTCGCGCCGTAGTACTCCTTCTGCTCAGTGCCGTCCGGGTTCATCTGAAACAACAGGCGATTGTGCGTGTGTGGCGTGTCGGTGTACTCCCAACGGGCATAGAGCACCCGCCCGTCGTTGAGCACAGTCGGGCACCAGTTGTGCTCCTGGTCGAAGCAGAGCTGGCGCACGTTGGCGCCGTTAGGGTCCATGAGGAACAGGTTGGAGACGCGAGTGCTGCCGTTGACGCACGGCACACTGACGAAGGCCCGCGTCGAGCCGAACAGGATTCGCCCGTCGGGCAGGTAGCAGGCGTCGTAGTCGTCCACGTCGTCGTAGAGCCCGGGCGTGACCTGCCGCAAACCTGCGCCGTCGATCCCGATCTCGAAGACCTGCCAGCAGTGGTGGGTGCCAATCGACGAGAACAGCAGCTTGTCTGCGTCGAAGTTCAGGTCCACGTCGCCGACGAACACCGGAGTCGGGGGGCGGTAGAGCCGGACGGGGTCCGCCTCCAACCGGTCCAGCGAAAGCATCGCGATCTCATCATCGAACCCGCTGCGCGGCAGGACACAGTTGCTCTGCCAGTTCTGGGGCAGACCCAGCGACGGGGACCGCACGCCGCGCTTGATTAGCAGCAGTCGGTCGAAGTCGATCACCGGGTTGGCGAGGAGCAACCGGCGCTGCTCGGCCTGGAGTTCGAGCACTCCCTCCAGGCCGCCCTCGTCGCCCTGCTCAAGCGTCTGCCGCACTTCGGCCTTTCGCTGCTCCAGCCATGTCAGTCGCGTTGCCGCCTGTTTCCGGACGGGGTCGCCGACCGGCAGAGACCCGGTCAGGTCCGCGACGGCGCGGCGCATCGCGGGTCCGTTGATCAGTTCGAGGGCGGCAAGTCCGGCCTTGAGTCGCGCCTGTTTCTCTTCGCGCTTCCGTCGCTCTTCGAGCCCGGGCCGCTTGAGGTACCACCCTCCAGGGAAGGGCACTGAGGACTCGAGGCGCACCGCGCAGATGTGCGGCATACAGTCCTGGCACTGAAGCGCGAGGGTGTGCTTGCCCTGCGTGAGGGGCACCGTGCACTGCGTCTCCCACTTCGCGCTGTCCGTCTGCCAACTGCCGGTGACGCTGGCGAGACCGGTGTGGATCTTCTTGCCGTCCAGCAGCAGGTCCACCGGTCGTGAGGCGTCGGCCGTGTAGAGCGCGGAGACGGTGTAGTCTGCCGTCACCGGGAACTCCAGTTCATACTCGGCGCGGTTGGGGTACTCTCCCGCATTCCAGATGCAGGGGTACTGGCGCGCATAGCCGTCGCCGGGAAGGCTGGTTTGGACATTGCCCCGGTCGAAGTCGGGGGCGCTGAGGGTGAACTGGGCGGTCTTGGCACGCCAGTCGAAGTCGGGTCCCTTGCGGGCCGGCGGCTTCCAGCCCTCGGGGAACGACACCGACGACTCCAGCGCGAACGCGCAGATATGCGGGAAGCATTCCGGCCGCTGCAACGCGAGCGTGTGCTTGCCCTTGGCAATTTGCAGCGTGCACTGCTTCTCCCATTGGGCGCTGTCGGTGTTCCAGTCCCCGGTGGTGCCGGCAAAGCCGGTGGCGACCGGTTTGTCGTCCAAGTAAAGGTCCACGGGCCGCGAGTCGTTGGCGGTGTAGAGCGCGACAAGGGTGTACTCGGCGCTGACCGGGAACTCGATGTCGTACTCCGCCCGGTCAGGGACTTTGCCGCCGTTCCAGACGCAGGGGAACTTGCCGGCGTACTGCTGGCCCGGCAGGCTGACGTTCACGTTGCCCCGGTCGAAGGTGTGGGCGCCGATGATGAAACGGTCGGCCATTGCGGCCTTCCCGAGCACGGACAGAAGCACGAGCGCCGCAACCGCGTGCCGGGAGGATGGGTGTGTCTGCATTACGAGACTCCAGGGGTCAACTGCACTCGAGGTTATCTTCGGCGCGGCCGCCGCTTCTCCTGCCAACTGCCGGGCCGCAAGGGATTGTGGAGGTCGGGGTAGAAAGAGAGGGGATCATTCCGCCTGGCTTGGAGACTCACCCATGCGCCCTGCACTCGCCGTCGCACTTGTTCTGTTCACTGCCCCCGTTCGGGCTGCCGACACCGTCACGCTGAAGACGCCGCAGTTCGAGGCCACGATCGTGAACGGCACGCTCGCCGGCCTCAAGGCGGGCGAGGCCCAAATGGTCGTGCCGGGCGAGGTGGAGCTGACCGGACTCCTGCGTGTCGGCAAAGACCACCTCCTCGTTCCTGCCGACGCGGCCGCCGCCTCCGTTGCTCCGGGCCAACCGGTCCGCCGGACGTACCGTGACCTGTCCGAGCTCCCCGGTTCGACGCTCACCAACGAGTACTCGCTGGTCGACGGCGAGCTGGTCGTCACCCAGCAGGCAGCCTCACCAGAACCGGGAGTCCACGGCGTCGAGTGGGGGCTGGGCTTGGTACCCCTGGAGTACAACGTGCTTGTCCCGGGCAATGGCGGGATTCGCCTGCAGAAGGACTCGCCGGGCAGCTTCTTCCAGTTTGACTACCCGATTGGTTGGGAAGCGCAGTTCGTGATCTTGGAGGGAGCGGCTCAGGGGTTCTGCGTCTGGGCGGAAGACGCAATCGGCAGGTACAAGCGCCTGATGATCCGCAAGCTCCAGGACGGTTGGCAGCTTGGCTTCACCACCCACAACAACGCGCCCTTTGCCCCGCTCAAGGAGTGCTCGTCGGTTCGGTGGCACGTTGCCCCGTACAAGGGCGACTGGCGCGTGCCCGCCAAGCGCTACCGCGAGTGGGCGGCCGCGACCTGGAAGCTAACCCCGCTGGCCGCGCAGACACCGTCCTGGGTCAAGGACATCCGTTTCCTGGCGCTCGTGGGTCAGGACACCCCGGTGCTCGAAGCCCTGGCAAAGCGCGTGGACCCCAAGCAGACGCTGCTTTACGTGCCGAATTGGCGGGAGTTCGGCTACGACCGCATGTACCCCGACTACACCGCCAATGACAGTTTCGGGGCGTTCGTCGAGAAGGCCCACGCGTTGGGGTTCCGCGTGATGCCGCACGTGAACTACTTCGGCTGCGACCCCAAGAGCCCGGAGTACGCTACTTTCGAGAAGTACCAGATACGCAGTCCGTGGAGCCACGAGCGCGAGTGGTGGCTGTGGGAGCGGGCCGACCCGGTCATCAAGTTCGCCTATATCAGCCCGGCCTGCAAAGCCTGGCGCGAGCTGCAGATCGCGCGGTGGAAGGAGATCGTCGAGAAGTACCACGTGGACGCCTTCCACCTCGATCAGACGCTGTGTATCTACAACGACGACAACGGGCTAGTTGACGGCATGACGATGCTGGAAGGCAACCTGGCCATTCAGCGCGAGCTGCACGAGGCGCTGCCGGACATTGCCATTTCCGGCGAGGGTCTTGATGAAGTGACCATGCGCTACGAGGCGTTCGCGCAGCGGCACGCCTACGGGCTGAACTTCGTTGAGGGGACGTGGGACAAGTCGCAGCTTGTGATGGCGCACCCGGTGTCGGCGTACCTCCTCAACGGCTACACGCAACCCTACGGATACCTGGGGATGTCCGGCCCGGGCAACGGCCAGGTCTACGCGGCTTGGCGCGAGAATTACAAACACTGGGGGGTGATCCCCACGTTTGCCTGGCCGAGTGTGGGTGTCCTGGAGACGCCCAGCGGCTTCGCGCGCCAATGCTTGGACGAGGCGACGTGCCTCACGCAGAACCGCCTCGACGCTGACCTCGACGGCCCGTGGGCGGAAGGCGTCTGCTTCCCGTACATAGGGGCAAACGGCGTCCGTGCCGCGTATCGTGACGAGGAGGGAGGAACGGTCTTCGAGGTCGAGGCGGGCGGAAAGCGGCGGGAAGTGTCGCGCATAGTGACCGGAGCGACCGAGATCGCCCTGCCCGGTTCGGTCCCCGGCTGGAAGTGCTACAACAAGGAGCGAGTCTTCGGTCTCGACCCCGACACGTGGTACGCCTACAGCCCCCAGCCGCGCGACCACGACGCGTTCCATGTCACCCGCCTCCCTGAAGGCTTCACCGCCTCGCGTGTGACGCAGACAGACCAGATGGCGGTTGTTGAGGTGCGCGACGTTGGGAGCACCACCAAACTGACGCACCTCTTCGACGTGGCAACGTGTGGCTCCAAGCCCTTCGAGGGCGACGCCCGGGAAGTGCGCGGCCCGCTGAGCAATACGGAAGACGGTGCGCAGTTCGTTCCTCAAGGGAGTGAGGTCTTCGCTCATCCACCTTGGAAGGCGCAGCGCAAGAACGCGCAGACCGGTGTCCTCGAAGCCAGCAGAACCGGGGTGGCCTATGCCAGCTTCCCGCTGACACTGCCGGAGGTTGAGGGGAGCGTCTGGTTCCGCTGCACCGTGGCAATGGACAAGGGCGCAATCGGCGAGGGCAAGACGGACGGCGTCGTCTACAGCGTGACGGCCACCGCGCCGGGAATGCCCGACTTGCACGCCGAGCTGCTGAACGCCGCCGCCACGGCCGAACCGCTGAACCTGGACCTGAGCGCGCTGCGCGGCCGGAAGATCGCCCTCCGCCTGCAGATCGACCCCGGCCCCAACAAGAGCGCCACCTTCGACTGGGCGCGGTGGTATGCTCCACGCGTCGAGGTCGAACGGCGCCTGCAAGGCTCCCTCGACCTCGCGGCTGCTCCCTTCACCTACAGCCTCTCGTCCGAGGGGGACGCCACCGTGACTCCTGCCGCCGAGGGCGCCGTGAATATGACCGTGACCATGGCGCTCCCCGGCACGCTGATCCTCCTCAAGGACCCGCCCCAACCGGCGACATTGCCTTTCGACCTGGCGCAGACGCCATTCCTTCTCAGCTTCAACTCGGCCGACGGACAAGTGCTCGATCGGCCCCAGTTCGCCTCCGCCGGGCCCGCTCAGGCCGCGGTGGGAGGGGTGACGCGCTCCGGGCTGACCACACACCCACCCGACCACGGGTTGACGAACGTGGAGTACCCGATGGTGCTTCCTGCGGGGCGCGCCCGGTTCCACTGCTTTGTCGGCTTGCGGGACGGCTCGAAGTCGGAGGGCTGCGGCTTCCGAGTGACGATCAATGGCAAGCAAGTGGCCTACGAACACAAGCTCCCGGGCGAGTGGTCGGAGCTGGCGGTTGACCTGTCGCCTTGGGCTGGGAAGCCCGTCGTGCTGTCGCTCGTGACTGACAGCGAAGGCCCCTACAGCTTCGATTGGGCGATCTGGGGGGAGGTTCGGGTGACGGGGGAGTAGCGGCGCGGGGGGAAAGGGCTTGGAGACCTGTCGGTCGGAGACGCGGCGGGGTCAGGAGATCCTCGCCGAACGTGGACCCTCTCCGAGCCTGGGCAGGCGGCGGCGCGTCGAGACCGCCGTAACACAAATTACACATTCGCTACATACGCGAAACACACCAGCGGCGTACTCTTAAGGGCCGCCTCTGTGGTCTTCCGTTCGTTTCGCGACGGACGCTCCTCTTCCAGAAGGCGGCGACTGTCGGCAGCATCTCCAGAGCAAGGCGGACGACACCATGGCCACCAGCCTACCGGACCTGAAGATCGGCGAGTTGACAATCAACCCGCCGATTGTGCAGGGAGGCATGGGAGTCAGGGTCTCCGGGAGTTCGTTAGCCTCGGCAGTCTCGAATGAGGGTGCGCTCGGCGTGATTGCCTCGGTCGGAGTGGGCGAAGAGTGGCCCGACCAGAGCCTCGACTACCCCACGAGGTCGGCACTCGGGTTCCGCGAGATGATCCGGCAGACGATGGACGCCACGCCCAACCCCATTGGCGTCAATATCATGTGCGTCCTCACAAACTACGAGAGCTTGGTGCGCGTTGCCGACGAAGAGGGCGTGGCAGCGATCATTTCCGGGGCTGGCCTGCCGCTGAAGCTCCCAGGGCTGGTCAAGAACCCCAAGGTGAAGTTGATCCCCATCGTGTCTTCGGGGCGGGCGGCAGAGGTCATCTGCAAGTCGTGGGCGAAGAAGCATGGGCGCCTGCCGGACGCCGTGGTGGTTGAGGGGCCGCTGGCGGGTGGACACCTGGGCTTCTCGCGCGAACAGGTAGACAAGCCCGAGGAGCACCGGGTCGAGCGGCTGGTGGCAAAGGTCGCCGCGGTTGTCGGCAGCTACGGGCAGGCGGGGAATGTGGAGATCCCCGTGATCGCCGCGGGCGGGGTGTACGACGGAACCGACATCGCCCGGTTCCTGAAGCTCGGCGCCGCGGGGGTGCAGATGGCTACGCGGTTCGTTTGCACCCACGAGTGCGATGCCGCCCTCGCCTACAAGGAAACCTATCTTCGGTGCACCGAAGAGGATGTGGTGGTCATCAACAGCCCTGTCGGCTTGCCGGGACGGGTTGTCCGGAACGAGTTCGTGGAGCGGGTCCTACGTGGCGAGCGAGTGCCGTTTCGGTGCGCCTACCACTGTCTGGCCACCTGCAACCCGAAGACGGCCCCCTACTGCATTGCGGCGGCTCTGATCAACGCCTACCGAGGCAACTTGGACGCGGGGTTCGCGATGTGCGGGACCAACGCCGCCAGAGTGGACAAGATCGTGTCGGTCCGAGAGTTGATCGACGAACTGGTGGAAGAGACAGCTCGGGCGCTGTAGCGGCCGACACGGGCCGCGACCCTGGCGGAGTCCACGCCTCTCGGCGACGGCTCGTGCCCTCTCCCTCGCAATCCCGTGGTACACTATGCCCTTCGTGCCATGTTGACCAAGCTCATTGCTGTCGCCGCCAGCCTCCTTGTCGTCCTCGCCGCGCTCAGCTACGCGCGCGGCGGCGGGTTCCAGCCCGTATACACGACGGCCGGCCAGATCGTGGGTCTGGCGGCAGACGACGACGGCCTGCTGTGGCTGGAGAAACCGAAACCGGACAGCCCCGGTGGGTCGCTGTTTGCGCTCGCCAAGGGCGCAGACGCGCCGAGTTGCCTTCATCCCGATCCCCACCTCACCGAGATTGCAGTGGCCGGGGACCGCGTATTCGGGATCGAGCTGGCGGGCGACTTGGGGGCACTCGTGGCAATCCCACGCTCTGGCGGCGGGGTCACTCGACTGGCCGGAGACCTGATCCGGCCGGCTGGGTTGGCCGAGCAGGCCGGCACCCTCTACTGGACCGAGACGACTCCGGCATCGCAGGCGCACGTGTACCACGTGCCCGTGCTGGAGGCGCGAACGACCATCCACGCGCTCCCGGCAGGAGGCGGCCAGTCTCGCGCCCTGGTAGCCTTCCCGGGCGAGCCGGCCGGGTTTCAGGGGAAGCTCCTGGGCGTACAGGCCGAGAGGCTCTACTGGCTGGATCGCTTCGGCCAGCGCCTCTCCGACGGATGGGCGGTCGTGCGGCGGGTGCCGACGGCCGGCGGCGTGCCCGAGGCGCTCACGGTGCAGCGATCTGTCGGCAACGACGCGGTCTTGGAAGGCGGCGAGCTGTTCTTCACGGCCCCCTCAGAGGACGCGGGACAGCCGTTGAACTACCGCTGCCTCCGCCGCGTCCAGGTCCCCGCAGGGGAGCCGGAGACGCTTACCGATTGGCTTCCGGCCGCAGGCCGCCTCGTGCGCTACCGGGGCACGACGTACTACTGCGTGTTGGACGGCGTCTGGGCTGTGCCGGCCAGGATCGCGCCCCCGACGCTGCTGATTGACACCCTGCTGACGGCCGGCAAACTCGTCGCCGGAATGGGTGGAGGCCTGTATGCGGTGGGCGGGACCCCCAGCGGCAACTCGCTTTGCCGAATGCCGCTGACGTTCGGCGGTCGCCTCCGAGCGGGTCTGTTCCCCCGCCATGAGTGAGCCCCAGTGAAGAAACAGGTCAACCCCCTCATCACCGCGACAGCCCTCCTCGTCGCTCTCGGCGCGGTCCTGTTCGTGTACACCAAAGGGCTGCTCCACAAGCCCGAGCCTGCTGCGGGCGGGGCCGCCGGCGGAGGCGGCGGCGGGGGAACCGATCCTCCCGTAGGGCTGCAATCGGTCACAGTCAGCACCTTGGCGGGCTGGGCCTCGCCCGGGCTGGTGGATGGCACCGGGTGGACCGCGAAGTTCAACGGCCCCGCCGGCCTCGCGCTGGCTCCGGACGGGTCGCTGTATGTGTCCGACAGCCGCAACCACCGGATCCGGCGGGTCACGCCAGCCGGTGTCGTCCTGACCGTTGCCGGCTCGGGCCCGGTCGATTGCCTGCCCGGCGGCTACGCCGACGGGCCTGCCGGGCAAGCCCGTTTCTTCAACCCGGCCGGCCTGTGCGCCGCGCCTGAGGGCACCCTCTACATCGCCGATGCGGGCAACCACCGAGTGCGGCAGTTGCGCGACGGCCGTGTTACCACTATCGTCGGCCGCGAGACGCCCAAGGACGAGCTTGGCTTCGAGCAAGGAGGCCGCCAAGCCGGCCCGGTTGCTCAGGCGCTGCTCAAGTACCCGGTGGCTGTCGCCAGAACACCGACGGGCGAACTGCTCATCGCGGACCTCGGCAACCAGGCGCTCCGGCGGCTTGCCGACGGCACGCTGACCACGCACGCCCTGTCCGCCATGCAGCGGCTCAGCGCCCCGACAGGGGTGCTTGTCGCGGGGTCGGCGGTCTTCGTCGCCGACGCGGACACGCCGAAGCTTGCTGCCTGGGAGCCTGGCGGAGTGGGTCCTGCCGGCAACCTGACGGGCGTCGCCCCGCGGTGCCCCACGGGACTGGCGAGACTGCCGGACGGCTCCCTGGTTGTAGTGGACGGCGAGTGGAACGCGGTGTTCGCCGTTACGCCCTCGGGCAGCTCGACTCTTCTCGCGGGAGTCCTGCCCGCAGGCGGCCCAGCGCATGGCGCGCGCGATGGCACTGGCGCGGAGGCGCTGTTCTCCGGCGCTTGCGCCGTCTGTGCAGCCGACTGGACGCTCTACGTCGCCGACTTTGGCAACAACTGCATACGCAAGCTGGAGATCCCCCCAGACTGGGCCACGCCCCCGCCGCCACCCCTGGACGCGCGGCAGCAACGGTGGCAGCAGCACGGTCGGAGACCCGGAAAAAGGGACGGTGATCGCTCTGCAGATTGACGTGACGGGCCTGTCAAAGACCTATCCCGGCGGCGTTGAGGCGCTGAAGCCGATGAACCTGTCGATCTCCGACGGCGTTTTTGCGCTGCTGGGCCCGAACGGCTCGGGCAAGACGACCTTCATGCGCATGCTGGCCACGCTACTGGAGCCCACCTCGGGCACCGCGACCATCGACGGACAGGACATCCGGAAGGGCCGCAAGCAGGTTCGCCGACTGTTGGGCTACCTCCCGCAGGACTTTGGGCTGTACCCCTCGCTGACCGTCGAGGAGCAACTCGACTACATGGGGCTGCTCAGCGAGATGACCGCCCCGCAGGAACGACAGGCAGCGTGCGAGCGCGTCATGGAGCAAGCCAACCTCACCTCGCTCCGCAAGCGGGCCGTGGGGACACTCTCCGGCGGCATGCGGCAGCGCCTTGGCATCGCCCAAGCCCTCCTAACCTCACCGCAATTGCTGATCATCGACGAACCGACGGCAGGGCTGGACCCGGAAGAGCGCATCCGCATCCGCGGCCTCCTCGCCGAGTTAGGCGGGGACCGCGTGATCCTCGTCTCGACACACATCGTCGCTGACGTCGAGGCGACCGCCGACGCCTTGGTCATCCTGCGCCTCGGCGAGGTGTTGTTCACCGGCACCATCGAGGAACTGGTTAACCGAACCCGCGGCCGCGCGTGGGAGGCCGTGGTGACCCGCCAACGGTTGCACGAACTGAAAGAGCAGTACGTCTTCACCGCGGTGCACCGGACAGGCGGCGACATGCGGATCCGGATCGTTGCAGCCCAGGTAGCGGGCGCCGACGCCCAGGAAGTCGAACCAACGCTGGAGGACGCTTATCTTGACATCATGGGATTGGCCGAGAGTGAAGCCGCTGCTGCTTAGCCTCCGCGCGCTGGCCACTCATGAATTTCGCATGACGCTCCGCGGTCGGAGCGGCCTGTCGGTAGCGCTGGGCGCCGGCGCGTTGGCGTTCGCCGACGCCGCCCTCCGCCCGCAGTCGCCGCTGGTGGCTGGCGTCCGGGCTTCGCTGTTCGGCTGCGGGCTGGTCTTGGTGCCCCTGTCATTGGCGTTGGTTGCCGGCGCCGCGCGCCGCGACGACACTGTGGGCGCGGGCGATGTCGTCCAGTCGCGCCCCTTTCCCACACACCTGCTATTTGTGGCCCGCTTCCTGGGAACTTACACTGCAGTGCTGGCGCTCTACGCCGTGGTGGTGGCGTGCAGCCTGCTCTGCCCGCTAGTGCTGGCGCGCGAGTTCGCCTCGCCGCTCACGTTCGTGCATGCGTTCGGTCGCGGAATCGTGCCGCTGCTGTTCATTGTGGCTCTCGGGTACTGCGGCGTGGCGGTGGCGGGGAATGTGCTGGCAGCCGCGATTGTGGCGCTGTACTGGCTCTACCTGCTGCTCTGGGGCGACTTCCTCGCCCGGGTCTTCAACTTCTCCTTGACGCAGAACTGGCCGATCTACGGGGCGCTGGCACTGTCAGCCGTGCTGGGCACGGCTGCGCTCCGGCGGTTCCAGGATCTCCGCCGGAGTGGAGTTGCCCTGCCGCTGGCAGCCGCGGGGCTGCTGGTGTTGGGTCTACTGACCGCCTGGAACCGCGTTGTTCACAGCCACGACAAGCCCCTGCACCGGGACCCCCTGGCGATGCAACTGGCCGCGCAGTACGCCAAAGCCAGTCCGCGCGTGCCGGGCGTGTGGTTGCCGGATCAGCACGGCCGGCTGTGGCGCACTTCGTCAACCGACGGGAAGGTGTTGGTGTTGGCATTCTGGTCGCCACATGACCCGGACTCGATGACTGTGCTGGACGACCTGCGGACCGCCCTCAAGGACGTCCCCCGCGCGTCGGTGGCATGCCTCGCCGTCTGCCTCGCCGACGATCACGCGCTCTCCGCGCACGTGGCGAGCGAGGGGCGCTACCCCTTCACGATGGTTACCGATACCGGCACCCACTTCAGCGGGAAGCTGGAAGACTGCGCTCCGCTGGCGGAGGCGTTCGAACTGGCGAAGCTCCCTTCTGTCTATGTAACCGATCGGGGACACCGTCTTGTCGCCGATCTGGCCAGCGAGGGGACTCTGTACCCGGAAGGGATGGCGGCGGCCATTGGTCGCGCGCTCGCCGTGCCGGTTCCGCCGGGGATCGGGGTGGAGCGAAGGTGAGGGCAGACTCCCGACAACAGCGACCCGCTCGGCCCCAGCCGCCGGCGCCTCCCGCCCGGCGCCCGGCAGCAGGC
>PEVN01000117.1 GCA_002779825.1 Armatimonadetes bacterium CG06_land_8_20_14_3_00_66_21
CAACGGCGTCCTGGCCACCATCCTGATCTCCGGCAACTGCCCGGCCGCAAGCGGCTCCATGACCTACTGCTTCGAGGACGGCCGCGTTGACGTGGACGGCTGGGGCGGCGCCTGGATCAAGGTCTTCAAGCGCGGTGAAGGCGAACTGACGGACCTGCCTTTGGGCACCGAACGGCCGCTTCCGGCCGACAACTTCATCGACGCAATCCTCGGCCGCGCCGAACCCCTGACCAGCCCGCTCAACGGCGTGATCCAGAGCGAGTTGATGGACGCCATCTACGAGTCCGGGAGGACCGGACAGGTGGCGAGGGTCAAGCAGCGTTCGTGACCTGAGAATCGCTATCGGCAGACTGGCATGGAGCGGCTGTCGGCCTCGGCTGGCAGCCGCTCTGCTGTTCTGTGGGGACGACAGGTTGCGAGTGTCCGCAAGGAGGCGGGGTGCGGGCGATCGCGACCGTCGCGGCACAGAGGCGGCGAAGTCGCTCTGCGTGGGGAAGTAGTGTACGATAGAAGGAGGCTGAAACGAGGTGAGCAACATGGCTGAAGCAATGGTCAGCGCCCCAGACATCGAGATCCCCGTCTCCTTCGACGTGTTGGTCGGCGAGGTGGTGCCCAAGCTGGGGCCGGAGCGGCTTCACGCTTTGCAGCAGGCGATCGCCGTCGCTCTGCGCGCGCACCATCCGGCCCAGTCCGCCGCAGCCGACCAACGCGAGTCCGAACGCCAAGCCGCCATCGCTCGGTCTCGGGAGTCGCGGCGGCAATCCCTCGGAGCGCAGGAAGAAACCAGCCGCCTGTTCGACGAACTTATGAAGAAGTGGGGCATTGACGAGGTGGAGCCGGTGGGACCGGAGCGGCTCAAGGAACTCATGTTAGAGGATGGTATCCGCCCAGAGGACAACATCGCCAGTCGTGAGATCATCGCCATGCGTGAGGAGTAGGGATTGTGGTCTTCTTGCTGTGGGACGCAAGTGCGTTGGTGAAGCGCTACATTGTGGAGCAAGGGAGCGCGGTAGTTGACCACACCTTTGCGGGGGACGGAGAAGGCAGATCGTCGTCGCTCTACCAGAGCATCGGCGAGATCATCTCTGTTCTCGTCCGACGGAAGAATGCTGGCGACCTCATCCCTGCGAGGTTTGCACAAGCAATGGGGGACTTGCGAGTCGATCTGATCCAAGCAGTCGAGTTTGAGAAACTCGAAGCCACCCGCGCCCAGATCGTTGCCTCCTGGGATCTTGTTGAGACGCACTCCATCAACTCTACCGACGCCATTGTCTTGCAGGTCGCCCTGGACCGCGCGAACGAACTGCGGGCGGGCGGGAGTTCGCTCGTCCTCGTTGCCTCTGACGAACGCCTGCTCCGAGCCGCAGGGGACGAGGGACTGCCAGCATTCAACCCGGAGACCGACTCCCAGGCCGACTTGGAGGCGCTCCTCTAACGCCGCGCGACACGAATCGAGGAATGCTCCCATGACCCGCAAGCTCGCCTCCGTCCAGCAGATCCTATCCGTCCAGCCCATCGAAGGCGCCGACCGCATTGAGCTGGTGAAGGTGTTAGGCTGGCAGTGCGTGGCGAAGAGGGGCGAGTTCCAGCCGGGCGACCCGTGCGTGTACTTCGAGATCGACTCGGTGCTGCCAGAGCGGTCCGAGTTCGAGTTCCTGCGCGAGCGCAAGTTCCGCGTCAAGACGGCGAAGTTCCGCGGCGCCCTGTCCCAAGGGCTGGCGATGCCGCTCGCGACCATGGGCGTGTCGGGCGCGGTGGGGGACGACGTCACCGAAGCCCTCGGCGTGCACAAGTATGAGCCGCCGCCGAGCTGGCGGCAGGAGGGCCGCATCGGTCTCTTCCCCGGCTTTCTCCGCAAAACCGACGAGATTCGCCTCCAGTCAGTCCCCGAGGTGCTGGACGAGTTCCGGGGGCTGTCCTGCTACGTCACCACCAAGTGCGACGGGACCTCGTTCTCCTACGCGAACTGGGAAGGAGAGGTCCACGTCTGCTCGCGCAATAGCCGGTACGGCGAAGGAAACAACATCTACTGGGACGCCTACCAGAAGCACCGCGAAGCGCTGGAACGCGTGCCGGCCGGACTCGCGGTGCAGGCGGAGACTTGCGGACCCAGCATCCAGAGGAACCGGCTCGGCCTGCACGAGCTGACGCTACTCGTGTTCGACGTGTACGACATCCGGAAGGGTGAGTACCTCGACGGGCCGGCGATGTTCGCGGTCTGCAACGAGTGCGGCCTGCAAACCGTGCCGGTTCTGGACGCCGACTGGCACGTGCCGGCCGACTTCACCGTTGACGACATGCTCGAGATGGCAAAGGGTGCGTACGCGTCCGGGTACCCGCGAGAAGGAATCGTGCTGCGGCCGAACGCCACCACGTACAGCCCGACGCTGCTAGACCGGCTGTCGGTGAAGGCGATCAACAACGACTATCTGCTGAAGGAGTAGAGCCCCGCATTGCCTCTCTCGCCGCCTTTCGCACTGCTGTTGCTCCTCGTCGGTCTTCGTGGCGCGTACGGGACCGGCGCGTTGCTTGAGGATCCCGGGTTCGACGCAGTGGGCGACCACGGTCTGGGCAAGTGGCAGGTTCGCTACGCCCTCAAGGCCAGTGAGCCCACTTCGCGCCCTCGCTGGAAGGTAGTGCCGCGGGTCGACAAGGACCCGGCACGCGGCAAGTACCTGAGCGTTGAGGAGTCCGCGCCGGCGGCCGGGACGGTATTCATCGGGCAGCGAGTGCGCCTGCCCAACGAGCTTCCACTTCTGGAGTTGGCAGTCGATTTCCAGACCTACTGCGCCACGCCTGGGCGAAGCGGCGGCGTGGCCATTGCCATCTTCTCGGTGGAGACCTGGGACGCGCTCTCCACCGATCCAGAGAAGGCGGCGGCGCCCGAAGAGGCGCTCTTCAGGCACATCATCCATCCGAACGGGGAGAAGGTGACCGAGTGGCATCGAGGGCGCGTCCCACTGGGCGAGCTGCAACGTGGCTTGGCGCCGCTCGCAGGCAGAGAGGTCGTCGTCGCCCTCGACTGGAACACCTGGCACCCGATCGCCAACGAGTGGGCGCGGTTCGACAGCTTCTACCTGGGAGAGCCTCGACCGAGCGTGGAGGCGGCCGCCTGGCCGCGCTGGGCGTACACGGGCGAGCCGCTGCGTCTGACGGCAGTCGCCACCGGGCGGGGGGAGTGCCGCGTCGACCTGGAGTACCGACCTGCAGGGGAGGCAGAGTGGCAGTCGGCGCCGATGCGGCTGGAGAAGGACGGCCGGTTTGCGGCGACGCTGCCCGGCGAGGCTGTGCGCAGGCCGCTCCAGGTTCGCGCCGTCCTGAAGCAGCCTGACACCCGCGAAATCGCGACGCCCACTGCGGAGATCCGGATGACCCAACGCCCCGAGCACCCCTGTCTCTTCTACAACACCGCTGAGCTGAACCGGATGCGAGAGAAGATCCGCGAAGTCGACTGGGCGCGGGCAACGTTCGACAGCCTGAAGGCACGGGCCGACGCCTGGGTCGACCGGACGGATGAGCCGCCGGCTGAGCCCGGCGGCTGGTCGCACAACTACTCCTGTCCCGAGGATGGCGCCCGGCTGGAGTTTCGGCAGGACCAACCCCACAAGCATCTCTGCCCGACCTGCAGTGAGGAATGGGAAGGCGAGAAGTACGACGCAGTGTGGCGCGCCAACATCCATGGGCAGTTTGGCGGCGCGGCGCGGGACCTGGCACTCACCTACCAGCTCACCGGCGAATCGCGCTACGGCCGTGCGGCGGCCCGTCTCCTCCTGTGGTACGCTGACCGCTACGCGGATTTCCCCTTGGGCAGCGGCCCCGCCGGGAAGGGCAGGGTGATGTCGCAATCCCTGTCCGAGTGCACGTGGCTCCTCGGTATGTTCAACGCGGCCGACCTGGCGTACCCGGTGCTGACCGACGCCGAACGGAGACACCTGGAGCAGGACCTCATTCGCGCCGGTGCCGAACACACCAGCCACTACACCTTCGGCATCCACAACATCCAGTGCTGGCACAACGCCTGCCTGGCCTGTGCCGGCTACTTCCTCGGGGACCCCGACATGGTCCGGCGCGCCCGCGAAGGGAAGCTCGGCTTCGACGCGCAGGTCGACCAGGGCATCCTCGAAGACGGCATGTGGTACGAGCGGTCGATGGGGTACCACGACTACACGCTGAGTGCGCTCGTCGCCCATTGCGAAGCGGCCCGGCACGCGGGCGAGAAGCTCCACGAAGTCGGGCGCATTCGGAGGATGTTCACCTTCCCGCTGAGGCTGGCACAGCCCAATCTGGTGCTACCGTCCCTCAACGACCAAGGCTATACTCGCGGCCGGATTGGCCCCGAGCCGCTGGAACGAGCCGTTGCCTGGTACGGCGACGCAGAGGCGACCCGGGCGCTGCGGATGCTCTATGACACCGGCGCAAAGCGCGGTGGATTGGTCGCGCTGCAGTACGGCGAGGCGCTGCCTGACGTGGGCGAGTACCAGCCGCCCGGTAGCACGGACCTTCCCGGTGCGGGTTTGGTCGTTCTTCGTCAGGGCAAAGGAGGCGACACCACGTGCGCCATGCTCGAGTACGGCGAGCACGGCGGCGGGCACGGTCACCCCGACAAGCTGCAGCTCCTCTTGTGCGGACTGGGGCAGACCCTCTGTCCCGACCCGGGCACCGCAGGCTACGGCAGCCCGCTGCACGGCAAGTGGTTCAAGACCACAGCGGCGCACAACACGGTCACGGTCGGCATGACCTCCCAGAAACCGACCTCGGGGAAGCTGTTGGCGTTCGTAGTCGATGACCGCTACGCTGCGGCGACGGCGGAGTCGACCGGCGCCTACGACGGCTACCGAATGGTGCGGCGGCTTCTCCTATCGGGCAACTTCCTGGTGGACGTTCTGGACGTCCAAGGCGAGAAGCCGGACACGCTCGACTGGTTCCTGCGCGCGGTGGGTAGAGGCGAAGTTGGTCTGCCGCTCGTGCCCGTCACTGAGAAGGCGCCGAACGCCACCTACGCCTACCTTGCCGAACTCCGCGGCGCCGAGACCCCCGACCAGTGGACCGCGAGTTGGGAAGTGGATGACGGAGGGCGCCGGCTGCTGGTAACGATGGACGGCGCTGCGGGAACGCAAGTCGTGCACTGCCTCGCGCCGGGTGTTCCCGGGGAACCGAAGTGGTCCACACTGCGGGTCAGGCGAAGGGTGGCAACGACGCAGTTCGCTGCCGTCTATCAGATGCTGCCAAGGGGCGGGCTGCCGGCAAGCATCAGCTTCGACGGGAAGGCGATCCGCGTGGGCGATTCTCTCGTGGTGCTTGGGGAGACCCCGGAAGCACCACTCAGCCTGAAGTAGGGCGTCAGGGACGGGAGTGCTGTCGGTTTGCTCACGCCCTCGGCACGCAGGTCGTGGGGTGC
>PEVN01000270.1 GCA_002779825.1 Armatimonadetes bacterium CG06_land_8_20_14_3_00_66_21
TTCCTGCTGGACGCGGGTGGGTTGCACGCCCATCCGCCGGGTCTGCTGCACGCCCAAGGTGATTGCAGACGACAGCACCAACAGACCCGCCGTCGCGTTCGCGATTCTCGTCCACTCGGGCAGCGCCGACCGAGCCCGGCAGATAAAGTAGCTGCCGACGAGGAAGATCATCGCCCAGAGCGGGAGCAGGTACCGGTGCCTGCCAAGCTCGAGGGGCCCCAGCACCCAGCCCCACACCAGCAGGAAGAACTGACCGTAGGAGAAGAACAGCACCACCCCGAGCGAAACCAGCAGACCGGCCTTCAGGGGATCTCGCCCTAGCCGCGCCAGCGTCACCCAGACAACCAACACCACGCCGAGGATGACCGCGGCCGGTCTGACTGCCACGCCGAGAGTCAGTTCCGCAAGGTTATGGCTGAGAAGCGCGAGGACCGGGAACAGGGCAAACAGGAACGGGTGGAGGATGACAGGAGGTTTCATGGGCTGTGCCGCCGCATCAGGTACAGGTGTCGTTCCGACTCGCGAATGGCGTGCTTCTCGACGATGCTGAAGTGCCGGGCGAACTCCTCTTCGAACCGTGCCTGTGTGTAGTCGCCGAAGATGTCCTTCCGCGTCGCCAGCAGTCGTTGCACCTGCGGGTCGTCCTTGGGAACGAACTCGGCAATCAGCGAGCGGCCGAGCTGCGCGAAGCAGCTTGCGACGCGGTCGAAGGGGACATTGTTGCCGATGGCAAGGTGATGGATGAGCGCCAGAGCGATCGTCAGGTCTGCAGGGCCGCGCTCAACCAGGGACAGTCGTTCCCGTCCCGCCCAGCCGAGGCTGGGGCTGGGGTTGGTCAGGTCGAAAACGAGCGGGAGCAGGTTCGTCTCACGGTTCGCCGTGACTGACTGGAAGTTCCGCTCCACGGCGGCGCAGTCGAGGTCGGCGGCCACAGTGAAGATGCCGCGGTCGCTGACGACTCGGCTGAACAGCCCGGTGTTGGCGCCGAGATCCCAGACCTGAGTCGG
Organism: Armatimonadetes bacterium CG06_land_8_20_14_3_00_66_21; assembly: GCA_002779825.1. Lineage (GTDB taxonomy): Bacteria > Armatimonadota > Abditibacteriia > CG2-30-66-41 > CG2-30-66-41 > CG2-30-66-41. The sequence goes on from PEVN01000270.1 coordinate 1,008, forward strand.
GGCAGGATGCAGGCGATCCAGGAGCTGCGCCACCAACTCCCGCTTGTGATCCAGCGCCGCCGACGTGTAGCTGAGCTTGTCGTAGTAGTCGGCCCACTCCGTGCCTTCGGGCCGCCACCGCAGGCCGCGGACGGTAGACTCCAGGCTGTCGATGAGCCCGCGCAGAGCCAACTCACTCATCCTGGCTGAGCCGGGTCGCACGGCTTTGCCGGCGTATCGCCGCTGGCTGGTGGCGTGGGCGTGGAGATGAAGCAGCAGCCCCAGCTTCAGGCGGGTGCGAGCCGGGAGCAGGCGGCTGGCGAGGTCGAGCGGCACGCCGTCGAGGTGAACGCGAAGCAGGCCGCCTAGGCGCACGTCCACGAAGGACATGAGCGCCAAGGGCGCGAGGAAGTGCTGGCAGAACTGCCGATAGGCCACCCACGGCATCCCCGGCTCGTAGCGCTCGAAGGACAGGGTGTCGATGAGAACGGGGCGGTACCCCCAGAACTGGACGTTGTAGGCACTGGCGTCCTTGAGACCCATGCCGAACCCCATCGCTGTCTTCTGGAGACCCAGCGTCAGCAGGGCCGCCGCCTTCAACTGACCGAAGCACCATTCGTACGGATAGGACACGAACGGGACTGGCGTCGGCTCGATGACCCGGAAAGCCTGCTTCGGCATCGGCGGATCGACGTCGACCTCGGCGTGGCTCACCAGATGCCCCGCCTGCTGGAGCGTCTCGTAAAGCCCGGACGCCATCAGCCGGTCGTAGTCCCGCCGGTAGACCTCGTTGACCTGACGGTACAGGCGGCCCTCCCGGCGGAAGAGGAACCCGCTGGGGTCGCGGAAGGACGACCCCAGCACTTCGTCATGCTTCGTCGGTGTCGAGGGGCTCACCGCTCTTCTGTCTCCTCAACAACCGGCCGGTGCCCTCTTTGATCCGCGCCCAGAACGCCTTCAGGGCGAAGAGCCCCGCCAGCAGACCGGCGAGCGCCAACTGGAGGAGATAGCTTCCCGTGCCGGGATCCAGGTACGCGTGCGCCGGCTGCGACCAGGCGCAGACCACGACGCAGGTGACGATGAGCCATGGATACGAGGGGTGTCGAGACAACGGGTGCCTCCGGGGAGAGACTGATTGTCTGCGCTCGAACGCGCGCATACGGCGCCGACGCGCGGCGCTATCGGGCTGAGCCTCTATGATGCCTTGTCGGCTGGCTCACTGTCAAGGCAGCGTTGCCTTCGATCGGCCACCGGCGCCTGACCGCTACCAGTATACGGCGCGAGGATGTCGGCTCAGTCGCCACAGGGGGCCTCGCCACTCATGCCAACCGGCGAGTTTGACCGCGAAGTCCGCGTACAGCAGGTCCGCGGCACAGACGTACGTGCGGCGCAGGAGCAGAGGGTTATCCGACGGTCTCGGCGCGCCTTCGCGCGTGGTGACGGCCCACCGGAAGCCAGCAGCTTCGACCAGTTGGCGGAGTTGGCAATCCTCGTGGCCGAAGGGGTAGGCGAAGACGGTGCATTCCGTCCCCAATTCCTCCTCCAGTAGGCGCTTCGACTCCCGGATCTCCCATTCGGCTTCGCGGAGGGACAACGCGGGGAGCGATGGGTGGGTCACGGTGTGCGCGCCGAACCGGATGCCGACGGCCGCCATTTCGCGGACCTCGCGCCAGCTCATGCCGAGCCCAGGGCCGTCGTCGTGTGGACGAAGCCAGCCGGTGGTCACGAAGATCGTCGCCGGCACTCCGTAACGGCGGAGCAGCGGGAACACCCGGTCGTAGTTGTCCCGGTAGCCGTCGTCGAAGGTCACCCAGAGCGCGCCGCAGTCAGGGAGGTGCGGCGCCCCACGCTGCTCCGGGCGACGTAACGCACCGGAACCGGTGTCGAGCGTACGCCAGGAAGCGCGCGAACGCGCGCTCCCAGACCTGCGGCACCGGGCACACCCAGCCTGTCCACAGGCCGGACCCAACGCTGTGGAAGTAGGGGACGCGAAGCCCTGCCGGTCGCCGGCGCGCAGCCAAGAGCAGGGACAGCGCCCAGTCGGCGGGCCGACCCACCGGCGCGAGTCGCCACCAGGCTGCCGGACGCCGGGTCGCGCCGTACTCATCGAGGCGTTGCGCAAAGTGGGCAGGTACGAGGGACGAATGCGTGTCCACGGTGGCAGTCAGGGCCCCTTGGTGAAGGCAATCACGGCGCCGCACCCCATCCAGTCATCTCGACCGAGGTGCTCAGGCGGCACCTCGCGCAAGTACCAGGAACTCAGCAGGGGCGCGGCCCAGCGCAGGCATCGGGAGACAAGCCGGAGCACGGGCGGCCGCCGCGCGTAGTACAACCGCCCCCAGGAAAATGAGGTTTCGCCGTAGTAGCGCACCTCCGCCGTCGCGCCCCCAGCCGGCTCGAGGAGGCGCCGACGAAGGTCGGTGTCGTTATAGATCCGTACCCAGAACTGAAGCCCGGGCTCTACAATCCCGTCGGCGCCCTGAGCGTCGTCGCGGAAGATCTCGGCGCGCAACTCGCGGTTGTAGTGCACGGTGACGACCACGCGGCCGCCCGGCTTGACCACCCGCAACAGCTCCAATAGAGCCACCGTGTCCCCGTCGTTGCGTAGGTGCCCAAGAGTGTTGAAGGCGGTTGCGGCATCGTAGGTGCCGGTGGAGAACGGCAGGCGGCGGATATCGCCACCCACGGCCGTGAAAGTGTCTCTGGGCTCACCGTGCCGGGCGACCCAGCGGCGGAGGGCGTCCGCCACCGGTGGCAGGTCCAACGCGCACACCTCGCACTTCAGCCGATCCGTCAGGTAGGCGTCGAAGATGCCCAAGGAGCCAGCGCCTGCATCGAGCAACCGCAGCCCGGGACGCGGCGTCAGCGCGGGCCACGCCAAGGCGTATTGCGTCCACCTCACGTAATCGAGTCCGTTGATTGCATACCGCGGGTGCAGCGCCGACTGGAAGCGCCAGAGGTCCCGCCAGTCCAGCTCTTCGCGAGCGCTCATGGGTGGGTCACCGTGGTCGCCTCGTCGGATACGCGGCGGAACAGGCCGCTGACGGCAGTCCGCCAGTCGTCCGGGGTGACGGCGCGAGTGATGAAGGCGGCGCCGGCGAACGCCGACGCCGACGCCAGGGCGGCGGCAATGAGTGAGTGAGGCATGATGATAAGCGCGGTCAGAACCAGCACCGCGACGCTCAGACCGGGACGCAGCCAAAGCGCAGGGAGAGTGTGGACGGGGACGAGGTCCCTGGCGGCCCGGCACATCAGCGCGCAGGCGATCCCCTCCGTGGCGACCAGGGATACCGCCGCACCCAGGTGGTGCAATCGCGGGATAAGGCACAGGTTCAGCAATACGTTTGCCGCCAGCGCCGCAGCCGTGCAGCGGAGCGCGTGCACCTGCCGATCCGCCGCCGTCAGCGTGCTCCAGAGAACGTAGTTCGTTCCCATGAGCGCGTATGACCAGGCAACCACCCGCAGCACGTCGGCCGAGACGGCGAAGTCCTGCCCCAACAGTTTGGTCGCTAACGGCTCGGCGAACGCGGACAGGAAGCCAGCCACCGGGAACGTGGCCAGAGCAATGGCCTTGCACGCCTGCAACGCCCCTCGCCGAAAGGACTCGGGGTCGGCCACGGCATGACGCGAGAGCCGGGGCAGCGTGGCGTTCAGGAAGGCGGACGGCACGAAACTAAGGGCATCGACCAGCTTGCGGGCGGCGGCGTAGACGCCGAGAGCGCGCTCGCCGCACAGGAGAGGCAGGAGCACCATGTCCACGCGGTAGTACGACAGCATCAAGATGCCGGCCAGACCGAGCGGGATCGCCTCGCGGATGAGAGCCGGCCACTGCTGCGGCTTGAGCTCCGTCCCTCCCTCCGCGAACCGCGCCCGTACGACAGCAAAGGTGAGCGCCGTTCGCCCCAGTCCTGCGGCAAGGGTGATCCCCACCAGCGCCGGCAGCTCCCAGCGGCGCCAGATGCCGTAGAACCCGAGCCCTACGGCCAGGCACTTCTCCACCAGGCTCAGCGCACCTTCGAGGTCGAGGCGTTCCCTGCCGCGGACGACCCCGTTCAACAGTTCGGTCACGCTGGCGGTCGTCCAGAACAGAGCCACTAGCGCGGTGGCGGCCAGCACCGCCGGAGGCCGTCCACTCGCCGCCGCGATGGCAACCGTGGTGGCAAGCACCGCCCCTCCGAGCGCCACATCCACGACTGTCAGGTTGCCGATCAGGAAGCCTGCACGCCGCGGCTCACGGGCGACCTCTCGGGCGGTCAGCATTCCGAAGCCCCACTCCCCGGCGGAGCCCACCAGAGCCACCAGCGCGAAGGCGAAGGCGTACTGCCCGTAGCCGAGAGCGCCCAGGTAGCGCATCAGGGCTACGTTGTAGGCGAAAGCGAGGACCCGGGTGACCCCCTCGGCGAGGGACATTGCC
>PEVN01000501.1 GCA_002779825.1 Armatimonadetes bacterium CG06_land_8_20_14_3_00_66_21
GCGGCCGTCGAGCGCACACACGAAGCGCACGAGAGTCAACTGCATACCCCTGTAGTGGAATTTCGCAACGTAGCAACCCCTCTTCAGGGATTCGGGTCGTTCGGACGAGGTCCGCGAGGACCGCCTTTCAGCGTTTATCGGAAGTAGCAACCCCTCTTCAGGGATTCGGGTCGTTCGGACGGCGGGTTCCATCGATTCACGCCCCCTGCAAACACAGTAGCAACCCCTCTTCAGGGATTCGGGTCGTTCGGACAGCACCCCCCGGAGAGCCGCGCAGCAGCCCCCAGCAGGCGTTCTCCGGGGCACCTGGGATAATGTCGGTATTGGCGCCCGGCTTCACCTCCGTTTCTTGGCGCCTTCCGGCGCGGTCTCGCTGTGGAAAAGTCCCGGATCGCCCCCGCAGCGCGCGCAGGGAGCCGACTTTCCCAATCCGCCGTTTCCTGGGATAATCCCCCCGGTTTTTCGGGCGTTCGGAGGTTATCCCACGGGGACTGGAGTGGTGGAGTGTTGGAGTGTTGGAGTGCTGGGGAAGACCACGACGCGGCGGGTGCCCCGTACACGACTCCACGACTCCACTACTCCACCACTCCAACGTCAACAGCACCGAAGCCGCACTCCGCCCACTCGCCCAGCCCCCAGGTCAGCTCCGCCAACTGCTTGTCGGTGGGCGGCTGATTGAAGGTGAGCTCCAGTTCCGTGCCTGCCTCGGCGACCAGGCGGTTGATGCGCTTGCCGGCGCTGTCCGGAGCGTTGGTCTCGTAGGTCCAGCGGCGGAAGTAGGAGAAGGCAGCCTTGCGGACGGCGAGACCTTTGATGACGGGGTGAGCGGGTGAAGGGGTGACGGGGTGAGGGGGGGGCGGAGACGCGGTCCCAAGCTTTCTCCAGGTCAGCTTGGAGGGGTTCCTTGTTGAACGGGTCGCCCGTCTCGGGGTGGCGGATGACGTAGGGCGCTGTGAACCGCCAGTGGATCACCTTGGCGGGCGTGGGCGCAGCCGCGGGCGGTCGGGCGTCGTTGCTCAGCACCTCGAACCGCCCCCAGCCGAGGCTCTTGTTGCGGCCCACGCCCAACTCACCGGCGCCTTTGACCGCCTCGCAGAGGAGCGGCCAGAGCCGGTCATCGGGCACGCGGACCCCGAACGTGAAGCTGCCATACCGCACCTCCGCCGTCCACAGCCCTCCCTCCGCCGCGCTGCGCGTGTCGCGGGCCATGCTCACCCGGGTCAGGCTGGCGCTCTCGCCCTCCCCGTCGTCGAAGCGCCCGAAAGTGCACCGGAGTTGGGTCTCCTTCGCGAACAGCGGCTTGAGCGGGCAGTCCGCCTGGCACTTCCGGTGGTAGCAGGGGTTGCACTCATGCAGCTTGTCGATCTCCGTGCAGTGGCGGTCGATCAGCCAGCGCAGCACAGCCCCCCGCAACGCACTCCCGGGCACAAACGGCGCGCACGTGGAGACGTTCGAGAAGTTGTGCGCGGAGGAGTGGAAGGGGGAGGTGAAGCGGCAGTGGAAGTGGAGGGTGGTGGGCATGGTGTGCACGATCCTTGAACGCCGCGCGGAGGATCAGACCGGCGTCGAGGGCGACTGTTGCGCCTTGACCTTCCCGCGCCAGGCTTCCAGGAACTGCTCCTTCGTGGCTGCGGGTGCCGCACCACCGGCGCCAAACGTCTCGACCTCGATATCGGCGTTCGTGATCGTCGCTTTGACGTTCCCGTAGCCCGCGGTCTTCTTTGCTCCCAGGCCGAGCTTGGGAAGCATTTCCAACACGGCGATGACGGCGCCGACCATCCAGTCCTCCGGGTTGTGCAGCACCACGTCGCCGCGGAACTGCGTATCGGCGGGCACCGTTTCCCAAGTCATCAGTGCCTCGCTGGCCTGGGTCCGGGTATCGCGCCGCATGGCGACGTGCGTGCGTGACATGGTGAGGAGCTTCGCTCCCTGGTCCCCGGCCACACACAGGAGGCGGGCGTCGTGGAAGAGGGTCCGGCCCGCGTGTCCGGTGTTCCCGAACATATCGCAGGCGGGGCACTTGCACGTCCGCGACCCCAGCTTACGTCCCTTGGGCACGATGCGCTGCCGCCCACCTTGGCCGACGAGGGTGCTCATTCGGTCGTCGTAAAGCGCTTTGCCGCTGTTCTGAGGGGCGCACGTCTCGGGCACACAGACCTGCCCGTCACCAAGCGCTTGGGCGAGGATCGACTCGACAGTGCTGCGGACCACCCCCTTCAGGCTCGACCCCGAGATGACCGGATTGTTCCCAGCGCCGCCGTCGCGGATCACCAGGTTGTCGCGGAGTCCGTCGCCTTTGCCGGTGTTGATGGACAGGTTCCCCTCAGTGGTGAAGGTGGCGGAAACGGTCACGGTGCGTTCCAGTTTAGCAAACATCGGTCAGACCTCCTTGTTTGAATGCTGCTGTGGACTGTACTCGCAAGCCATCCGGGTGGATTGGCCGCGCAACTTGCTGACGTACCGCAGCGCATTGGCGCAGGCGGTGCGACGTTCTGCGTCGTCCGCGCGGCCGTCCCAGATGGCACAGAGCAAGTCCTTCAGTGCCTGCACGATGGCAGCGGCGCCCAGCTTGCCGTCCTCTGCGCGCGCGTCGATATCGAGGCAGACGAACTCACAGTCGTAGCGCTCGACCTGATCGACCAAGGATGCAATCTGGGCTTTCGACGGTGCCTCCCCCGGTCTGGGAGGCAGCTTCGCGGCGAGGCTGCGGATCATGCGGATCTCATCAACGGTGAACACGTGTTGGCTCCTTTCGCTCCTTGCGTGGTCGTCCCGGGCGGGATTGGGTGTTCTCTCCGGGCGGCTTCGGGGCGCTGCGGAGCTGGGTGGCAAGCTCGCGGACCAAACCCGAAGCCTCTGTCATGTCGGGCAAGCTGCGCCATTGTTCAAGCAGTTCCTTCACCGTGGTGCGTGGAATCTTCTCCCGCCCGCTCAACGCCCGGCTGTCCAGCTCCAGCTTCAGCGACTCCAGAGCGGTGTCGCGGTCCGCGGCGGTGCGACACACCTCCTCAGCGATCTCTGACAGCTCCCCCAACTGGGCCAACGGCGGGCGTGAAGGGGGCACCTCGGCCCCTGCCTTGAGCAGGTACTCGCCTACCTCCAGCGGGAAGCTCCGCTTCACGTTCCCGCGAAGGACGACGAGACGTGAGTGTGCCTCGTATACGTCCTTCCATTGCTGCTGGCAACCCTTCAGGAGGTCAACGCCGGCGTCCACGGTGTCAGGACGCTTCGCGGCGTCTTCATCGGCGCGGCAGTACCAGGTACGAGCCGCCTCACGCACGCGCCCGGCAATCTGCGCGGGGCTCTCGCGCTCCGCACCGGTCCGGCCGCCGCTCGCGGCGGCCAGGAAGTCGACATCTGCCAGGAACTCCCGAAGCACCGCCCACACGGGGAAGTGCACACTGCAGGTTACCGCTTTGGCCGCCCACGAGACGTTCAGCAGCTTGAGGAGATCGGCGACGCCTGGCTTCCCCCGCTTGGCATCTCCTTGCCAGAACCGAGCCAGCTTGCGCTCGTCAACCAGAACCACGGTCAGGGAAGGCGAGCGGTACAGGAAGTAGCTCTCCAAGGCTTCGCGCCGTCGCTGCTCGCGTTCGTCGGGCGATGCCTTCGCAGGGAGGTCGCCCCAGGGCAGGCAATCACTGAGCGCGTCTTCCAGATCCTCCTGGAACCGCGCCATGTCCAGCGACGCTTGCAGGTACTCATACAGGCAGAAGCGCGTGCTGCGCGTCTCGACGAGCGCATCGAGGAATTCCTCCCACCTCTCCCGGTCGTTCGCCAACAGCGGCCGCTCGAAGTCTCGACGATCAACCCGGAAGCAGGCCAGATTGGCTTCCACTTCTGTGCGTAGTGACCCCGGCTCAGGCAGGCAGCTCGTTGCGATCATGACGTAGGCCACCCGGTTGCCGGGCCGGTCGTCTCCCTGCCTGAGCAGCGCGGGGGAGGGCGGTGATGCCGTGGCGTCGCCGCAGAACGGGCAAGTGGCGCTTGCGGTGTAGGTGCAGCACGTGGAGCAGAACCAGTATCCCTTTCGGAAACCGTAGCAGGTGGGGCACAGCCTGTCGCCGTGGTCCACATTGCTGAAGGCGCCCGGCTTGCCGCAGGTGAAGCAGGCTTGCTCGTCGTCGCGGGAGAACGTGCAGAGCGGCGTGATCTGCTCAGTGACCGTCGCCAGTTCCGGGACGTCCTCAAACCACAGCGGCAGCCTGTTTCGCCCCGGTTGCGTATCGGCGGGGTCCAGCTCGGACAACCGTTTCCCTTGGCGGGGATCGCCCGTTTGCTCCCAGCCGCGGAGACGCAGACGTGCTTGCAGCTTCACAAGCTCGGTCGACAGCGCAAACCCACTCTCGCATTCCTCCGCGACGCTTTGGCACGCTTCTCGCAGCGCGGGTAGATCCTGCTCGGCGTGCAGGAGAACCAGGGCGTCCTTCGTGTAGAACAGGAACGGGTTCGCTCCAGGATGGCGGAACAGCTTGGGATCGACAGCGTTCAGATGGCACTGCCGCAGAGTGGCATGAACCGCATCGAGGAGCCGATGGCTCGTCTTGCGCACATTGCGAACGTCTCGCAAGCGGTTGCGCAGCTTCTCCGGCGGCGTGGTGATCGTCGTCAACCCGAGATTCAGACTTACCGGGATGGGGTGCTCCTCGATTGCCACCTCTTGGAGGACCTCGTGGAACATGAGGAAGAGCGCGCCGGCCAATCGCTGATGAAAGGCGAGAGAAGTCACCGGGAGATATGGCGACTCGGGGAAGTCCGCGCAATGCATCCCCAGTAACTCCAACGCACTCAGCGGAGTCAAACCCTCGGGTGAATCCACCAGCGCCTGCAGAGCCTCGGCGAGCCGCCGGAAGTGAAGGGTCGAGTTCGGCGTTCGTACGCCCTCAGGAACACGAGCCGGGTAGGCGGCCGGGAGGGTGTTCTCGGGCAGCCAGTACGCCGGGGTGCCGTAGAAGGGGTAGAAGCACGGGAAACGCAGGCCCACGCTGATGTCGGGCTTGTTCGCGCGGCTTCCCTGTCGAGGTTCCCGCGGGAAGTAGAGCTGCTTGTGCGCCTTGTCCGCCGCCTGAATCGCGTAAATCGCCACCGGGTCCAGGTCGGAGCGCTTGATTGGCTTGTCGCCCGATTCTTCATTGTGGTGCAGCGCTGCCAAGCGCAACATGCGGTCGTTCCCTTCCTCGGCCAGATGGAGCGCAAGGGCAGACGGCAGGCTCTGTGCGGCGAGGTCGCATTGCGTGCTAAGATCACCGAGCAGGCGGTGTGCCCGGCCCCATGCGCCGTAACGCACGAAGCGGCTGCCCTCTCCTTGGTCCCAGTGCGCGAGCAGCACCTTCTTCAGGTCATGGACCAGACACGACAGGTAGGCATCCAGCAGCGTCATCGCCCCGTTGTCAGGG
>PEVN01000312.1:0-17769 GCA_002779825.1 Armatimonadetes bacterium CG06_land_8_20_14_3_00_66_21
GAACTTGTGCAATAGCTTCGGTGTATTCCTAACCTTCGCGAGTATAGTCGAGTGTGCCCGCGCTGTCTGCCATCTGCATCTTCTCCACACTCAGCACCCGTTCGCCGGTTGGTAGCACGAGGGGCAAGCAACAGCCCTGACAGGCTCGAGGAGCTCTTGGTCCGACCGAACCTACTCCAACGTCGGCCGCGCAACCTCTCCCCGAAGCTGGGCCTCGCCGCCGGCCTTCTCGTAGACGCCGTAGAAGATTGAGCAGCAGTCGAGCCAGAGGGTGAGGCGGTGGAGGTCTTCGTCGGGGAGCTTCACGTCGTGGTGGCCGGCTTGGAGCATCTGGTACAGCTTCGAGGCGTGGGCACCGAACTGACCGGGGGTAGTGGTGTGACCGTCGTGGTAGTCGTAGAAGCCGTAGTTGGGGGCGAGGCTGTTGTAGGAGGCGTACCAGTGGTTCTGGATCGGCTCGCGGCCCAGGTTGGGGGCTTTGTCAGGATGCTTGGCGTGGCAGGTCACGCAGTGGCGGTCGAGCACGGGCTGAACCAGCCGCGGGTAGCTGAATGGGTTGGCAGCTTCAACGTCGGGCTGTAGCGTTGAAGGCTCGCGCTGCATCGCCAGCGGCGGGCAGGCGGGGGGCTTCACGGCTTCCGTCTTCGGCTCGTGGCAGCCCTGGCAGAGGAGGCGCTCGCCAGCTTGCAGGTAGGTGGCGGAGCGCATGGACTGCACTGCCAGCCCCTTCGCGTCCAGTGCCTGGAAGAAGATCTCCTCTTCCGCCGGCACTTTGAAGTGGGCGCTCCCGTCCGCTTCGACGGGCACCGTGCCCAGCACAGAACGGGCGAGCAGAACCGAGTCCTTCGCCGAAGGCTCGCGCAGACCGATCTCGTGCGGCGGCCGGCCGGAGGGTTCGGTCATGGGGAATACTTGGACAACGCGCAGTGCCGTGATCTTCGTACCCTCGGGCCACGGCTTGAGGCTGTCGTAGACGTTGACCAGAGCGATAGTGCCTTCGGCCGGAGCGAGCTGACTGCGGCGGGCGGGCTGTTCGCTTCGGTTGGCGTTCAGTGCCTGGCGCGGGTAAATTGGCGGCGTCGGGCGCGCGCGAAGGGGAATTGGGTTTTCGCAGCCGAGCTGCGGATCGCGGTAGAGCAGTTCCTTGTTGCCGAAGCTGTCCACCAGGTACAGCCCGTACTCGCCTGGCGCGCCGGGGACCCGCATGGCCATCGCGGCATCGTAGGCGCAGAGGTAGTAGCCTTCCCCCAGCGGCCAGGCAGTGCCGTATGCTTCGCTGCCGCCTTGGGTCTCGGGGAAGCCGACCTCAGGGGTGAGCCGCTTCACCGGCGCCATGGCGTCGTCGTCCTCGACGTTCGGGTCGAGGACTACCAGCGAGCCGAACGCCTGGCCGTGATGCGGCGCCGCCGTGGCGACGTACTTACGCGAGCCGGGAATCGCGCGCACATCCAGCTCCATGTCGGGCCGGAGCTGGCGCGGAGCGAAGTTCCCGTGGACAGCGCGCGAGTCGCACCCGTCGGGGGTGGTGATCCACGGCATGTGCGCGGTGCAGCCGAACCGGTCGACGTAGTCCCAGCGGGTGTAGATGATCCGCCCGTCCGCCGTGACGCTGGGGTTCCACTCGTTGGTCTCGTGGAAGCTGAGGCACCGGATGCCGCTGCCGTCGGCGGCCATGTCGAAGAGCGTGTAGTTGGGGCACACGCGGCCGCAGCGCAGGTAGCCGCCGCGGCGTTCGCTGATGAAGGCGACGCGCCCGTCGGGAAGCCAGCAGGGAGCAAAGTCGTTCCACGTGCCATCGGTCAACTGCTCCAGGCCGGTGCCGTCGACATTCACCTTGAAGAGGTGGTAGCAGCGTCCTTCGACCCAGTGTCCTTGGGTGGGATCGGTGTGGTCGCGGTGGTTTCGGTCACCGGCGCACTCGACGAAGGCGAACAGCACCGTCTTTCCGTCGTACGAGAGAGACGGCGATAGGAACGCGCCCCCTTCGGTCTCGGGGCCGGTGAGGGCGCCGACGCCGTTGTACTGGAGCGGCGGCGAGGCGGCCGGTCCGCCGGTCAACTTGTCGCCCTTGAGCCGCCCGCGTTGAACCACGGCGTCGCCCAGCAGGTCGCGCACCTGCGGGCTGGGGCCGAAGGGATCGAACAGCACGCAGAGCCCGCCGCCCGGCTGAGCGGTGATCCCATAGAACTGGTCGCACATGTGGTTGTAGATCGACCGATGGCGCTTGAGGAACAGAACCTGGTCGAAGTCGAGCAGTGGGTTGGCGAAGGCGATCTTCCGCCGCACCGCGCAGACCCGCCGGAACAGGGCCAGCCGCGCGTCGGCATCGTCTACCTTGGTGTCGGCAACGGCGGTCCGCAACGCTTGCAGCTCGGTCTCAAAAGGGCGCATGTCGGGCGCGGCGGGCAGCCGCTTGAGGTCGTCCAACAGGGCCGCGGTCCGGCGGAAGGCGACGTCCACCGGATCGCGATCGGACTCGAGGATCAAAGCCTCCTGCCGGAACACCTGCGCGGCAATCCGCGCGAAGTAGTTGCGGTTGCGGAGGTCGAACAGAAGCGTCCGCCACTCGCGCTCCACTTCGTCGAACTTCGCCCATTCGGCCAGCAGCGGTGAGGCCCCCGAGACCGGCTCTGCCCTGAACTGCACGCCGTCAGCCAGAATCCCCAACTCGGCGATGGAGGTCCACGGCCGACCGTTGACCTCCGACAACCCGACCAGCTTCACGTAGCGGCCCTTGACGGCAGCCGGGAACTTGACCACGTTCTCGGCGGTCCCCTTGGCGAGGGTGTCCTTGAGAACGGGGTTGCCGTAGTCCTTGTCGCTGTCGCTGACGAAGCACTCGTAGTCTTTGATCGTGCCGTTGCCGCCGCCTTCTCTGGGCAGGTAGGTGAACCCGGCAATCTCGAAGGTGGCGCCCAGGTCCACAATCATCTCGTGCGGGTGCTTGGTCTCGTTGAACGTGAAGTCGGTGTGCCACATGCTCTGCGGGTTGCCGTCCATGGCGCGGAAGCCTTCGTAGCCGGGGGCTTCGCTGTCGACGCGCACCTTCACGGTGACGGACTTCGGCGCCGCAAGCGCGGCCCCGGCGAAGACGAGCGCGCAGAAGAAGGAGCAACTCGGTAGAGCGGGCAGTTTGCGGTTCATGATTGACTCGGGTGGGGTGCTTGCGGCGTTGCCGTTAGGTCTTCGTCTGATTCTACCCGAGCAGGCTCCGCTGCGGCACGAACCCCAGTTCCTCGCGGATCCGCGTGATGTCGAACACGGGGTCGCGCTCGTGGCTGGGCTGCTGGTAATGGGACAGGTCAATCTTGTCGGCGTCGTCACCGTACCACGCCCGGAGGAGCTCCGGCACCGTGCCGGCCACACACGCCTGGGCGCCGACCGCGTTCATGATCCGCACGCCCGGCTTGGGCGGCGCTTCGGCCGCCAGCGCGAAGCAGCGGACGGCGTCGCTGAGGTACATGAGCGAAATCGACCCCAGGGCCCACGGCGTGACCGGGCCGGGCTCGCGGGGAGTGGGGACGCCGTCGTCCGGAAGGATGCTGGCCAGGCGAAGATTGAGGATGTCGAGGGCGTCGTTCTGCAAGCAGAGATAGCGCGCGACCTCCTCCATCAGGTACTTCGAGACACCGTACCCGTCCCGGTCGAGGCAGGGGTGTTCGTCGGGCATCGGCAGTTGCAGCGGGCGGAACTTGACCGACTGGAACCCCGTCGCCGCGATGGAGCTGGCCAGGACGAATTTGCGGCAGCCGCGGTCAATCCAGTACCGCAACAGGTGGTGCGTGCCACAGACGTTGACACGCAGGCCGTCCTCCTCGCTGCAGCCGCCCGTGACGGCGGCCAGGTGGATGACGACGTCGGCGTCATACGGGTCGAGCTTCGTCAGTTCGTCGGCAACGGAGAAGTCGCCGACCACGGTGGTCGCGCCCCCCGCCTCGGCCGGCTTCCGCGACAGGCACACGACTTTGTGCCTGCACGACATGGCGTCGGCAAGCGCGCGGCCGATGAAGCCGCTGGTGCCGGTGATCAGTGCGTTCATGCGATGGTCCTTTCAGGTTGCCACTTGCGCGGAGCGAACGCCCCAACTTGTCGGGGGAAAGCGCGTTCGGGCCCGGACGAGTCCGGGCGTCCGGAGCGGGGCGTCATGCCCACTGGATTACTGCGCCGATCACGTCCTTCGCTTGGCCTTTGTTGATCCGGTCGAACAGCGCAGGCGACTCTTCCGGCGTGACGCGGTGCGTAATGCAGTGTTCCCACTTCAGCGCGCCCAGGGCCATGTTCCGCATCACTGCGCGACGGCACGGCGCCATGCCGTCGTCGCACGGGAAGAACATCTGCAGGCGCTTGCCGTGGGGGGTCAGGAAGTGGAGCGACACCGGGTCGGCCCCGTAGTTCCCCTGCCAGACGAACTTGCCGAGAGGCTTGCACAACGCGATGGCAGGATCGAGACACGCGGGGATTCCGGTGGACTCGAACACAACGTCGGCGCCTTGGGGAGCGAGCTTCCTCAACTCTGCTTCGACGTTCTGCGTGCCGCCACTGATCGTGTGGTCGGCGCCGAGTTTGCGGGCGACCTCCAGCCGGTTCTCTTCCAGGTCGATGGCAACCACGACACACCCGCGGGTCACGCACGCCGCGACGACGCCCAGCCCGATCATCCCCACGCCGAACACCGCCACCGTCTCGCCCATCCGCGGGTTGGCCATATCGACGCCGTACAGCCCAACGGCCGGCATGACGTACAGGCTGGCAACCTCCTCGGTGACGCCTGCCGGCAACAGCGCGATTCCGTGCGTGTTCTTCGGATCGACCAAGGCGTGGGACGAGTGAGTCCCGGTGACTGCCGACACCTTCGTCCCGTCCGTCAACTCCATCACCTTGCTGTCGCGGAAGTACACCGCGTCGCCGACGCGGAACCCCTCGACCTGCTCCCCGACCTGCTCCACGACGCCGACTCCCTGATAGCCCGTGCAGAGCGGATACGGCCCCCACGAGATCTTGTTCTGAATCAGCGCAAACTCCGTCCCGATGCTCACGCCGCTGCAGTGCGTCTTCACCAGCACGTGTTGCGGCCCCGGGTCGGGCAGGATTACGTCCTCAAGGCTGAAGCTCTGTTGTTCGTCGCAGAGGAGTGCTCTGGCTTGCATGGGGTCTGCTCCTTCGATGGCTGTCAGCAGTCAGCGGTCAACTCTCGGCGCCCGGCGGCCGCGACTGATCGAGCCAACTTCGCCGCGCTGGCCGAGTGTTCCTTCAGCGGCCGCATGGGAGGCGCCTCACGACGATGGCTGCCGCAGGCTCGGCCTTGCCTCTTGCGCCGATGGTCACCCGCGCCTATCCTGTGTTGGTTGGCAGTTAGCGCTCAGGAAAGGTCACCCGGATGGACGATCGCCGCCTCCCGCCACCCCAGCTCTCTCGTCGGCAGTTCCTCGCTCGATCCGCACTCACGGGCGCCAGTGTCGCTGTCGCGACGGCGCAACGCGGGGTGTCGGCAGCGCCGCCGTCGCCTCGCCCCAACTTCCTCTTCCTCCTCACCGACGACCAACGGTGGGACATGGCGGGGTGTGCGGGGAACGCGCTCATCCGAACGCCGAACATGGATGCGTTGGCGCGCGAGGGAGTACGGTTCGCCAATGCGTTTGTTACCACCTCGATCTGCGCCGCCAGCCGCGCCAGCGTGCTCACGGGTCTTCACGAGCGGACGCACCAGTTCACCTTCGGCACTCCGCCGTTGCGGGACGAGTTGGTGGACCTGAGCTACCCCAAGCTGCTACGGGACGCCGGGTACCGGACGGGGTTCGTCGGCAAGTTCGGCATCGGGGTCGAGCAGGGCGCGACGGCGCGGATGTTCGACTCGTTCAAGCCGCTCAACCGGACGCCCTACTTCAAGCGGCAACCGGACGGCTCGGAGCGACACGAGACCGACCTCGATGGCGACGCCGCCGTCGACTTCCTGCGCGGCTGCAAGCCCGATCAGCCGTTCTGCCTGTCGGTCAGCTTCAACGCGCCGCACGCAGAAGACGCCGACCCGAAGCAGTACTTCTGGCCCAAGGCGTTTGACGACCTCTACACCGACGTGCGGATGCCCGTGCCCAAGACCGCCGACCCAGCGTTCTTCGAGCGGCAGCCGGACTTCCTGAAGAAGTCGATGAACCGGGAGCGGTGGCGGTGGCGCTTCGAGACGCCCGAGAAGGCGCAGGAGATGACCAAGGGCTACTACCGGATGGTCACCGGAGTGGACGCCGTGATCGGGCGCCTGCGCGACGAACTGGTGCGGCTCGGCGTCGCCGACAACACGGTCATCCTGCTGTTGGGCGACAACGGCTACTTCCTCGGCGAGCGCGGCTTTGCCGGCAAGTGGCTGATGTATGAGTACTCCATCCGCGTGCCGCTGCTGGTCTACGACCCGCGGGTGCCACAGCGGCAACGGGGGGTGGTCCCGCAGCAGATGGTCCTCAACCTCGACGTGCCAGAGACGATGCTCGAGCTGGCCGGCGTGCCCGTCCCCGCGACGATGCGGGGCCGCAGCCTCGTGCCGCTGCTTCGCGGGGAGACGCCAAACTGGCGCACCGACTTCTTCTATGAGCACCTCTTCGAGAACAAGACGATCCCGAAGACTGAAGGCGTCCGCACAGAGCGCTGGGCGTACCTGCGGTACTTCGAGCAAGTGCCCGTCTACGAAGAGCTGTACGACGTCGTCAACGACTTCGACGAAGAGCACAATCTCGCCGGCGACCCGGCGCAGCGGACAGTCCTGAACGCCCTCCGCAAGCGCTGCGATGAGTTGCGTGACCGGTATGGCGGTCCGTTCGTGCCGCGAGCGAAGCAGTAGTTCCCGTCGGGAATGCGCCGCCGATCCGAGCCGCGACGGTGACGGAGCGCGTGACACGTTGACTTGTCTCGCGAAGCCGGCGGCGCACGCGCTCCGTCACCGCGGCTCGGATTGGTTCACACCATCGTCCGTTGAGGCGTTCATGCGGCAGCGCGAACCTGAGTAATCCCTATGCAGCCTTCCCGCAACATGCCGCGAGTCAGCCGCCGTTCCTGTGGCGGCAGGCACGTGCTCGGTCTGCTGATTGTCACCGCCACGGTCGTGTACCTCTCCTGTCGGGCAGGCGCGTGGCTGGCAAACCCCAAGATTCCCAAGTTCCCGCACCTCGGGCTGCTTCAGCCTGGGCAACAGGTGGAGCGCCTCTCCCCCGCCGCGTACCTGCGAGTGCCCACGCCGGACTACCACGACGTCACCTTGGTTGACGCCTCCTGGCGAGCGATCGGTCCCGGTCTCGCCTTCAATCGGGTGACGGTGCTGCGGGCGGGGCAAGAGGTCGACACTATCGCCGTCGTCAGGATCGCCCCCGCAAAGAACGCCCTCCAGCCGATCACCGGATACCGGGCCAAAGGCGTCTGCGACATGCGGACGTTGGCCGACTGGCAGAAGCAGACCGCGGCGCCCGTCGTCTTCAACAGCGCCCAGTATATGGCAGAACCGCGCGGGCGCCCTTGTGCGCTGCTCAAGTGCGACGGGATTGCGTATGGACCGGACTTCGTGGCGAGCATCCGCGGCGCGCTGGTCAGCCAACCGACCCGGGCAGGGCTGCCAGCCGTCGACCTGCTGGACTTCGACTACACGTTCGACGCACAGCGCGCCAGTCGCTTTTCGCGTTCCCGCACAGAGGCGGCGTACGAGGCAACCATCGCGCCGCGCCTCAAAGCCTATCGGCAGGTCGTCGCCCACTGGCCCATATTGCTGGACCAAGCGGGCCGAATCCGGGTCGACCAGACCGAGAGGCAGGCGCGTCGCACCGTGGTCGCCAAAGACCACGACGGCAACCTGCTGGTGCTGGCCACCGAGGGGGAGTATTTCACCCTTTACAACCTCGGCCGACTGCTGAAGGACGATCGAGGGAGCCCAAGCCCGGCGTTCGACATTCGCACGGCGATGAACCTGGATGGCGGGCCCCCCTCGGGGCTGCTGGTCAATACCGCGTCGCTGCAGTATGCTTCGAGCGGGCCGGTGGGAGGGTCAGGCACGGACCTGATGGTCCTGGGCGTGCAGATGGCGATCCCGACGGTGATCTGCGTGCAGCCCAATCCGTAGCTGCGGAGGGCTGTCCGCGGGTTGCCCCGGTCTTGGCGTTGGGAGTGCCGTCGTCATCTATCCCTCAAGACGGACCACAACATCGTCAAGGAGCGAGCAATGCCCTCGAAAGAGAAACGGGGACGCGCTGACTCACTTCCCAGCGATAATCAGGTCCAGCCGCTTGCTCGCCTCGGCTTTATCGCCGGGACCTCCTTCGACGGTCATCCAGCCGTTGTAGCCGATGTCGGCCAGCGCTCTACGGACCACGGGCCAGTTGACGCTGCCGTCGCGGATGTCGACGAAGTTGCCGCCGTGCCCATCGGCGTTGAGCTTGAAGTCCTTGACGTGTACCTTCGCGATTCGCTTTCCGAGCACCCGGACCCACTCCTCGGTGGGCGCGTACTTGACGTGATTGCCCAGGTCGAAGTACGCCTGCACCCATTTGCTGTTGAAGGCGTCGATGAAGTGGGCGTAGTAGTGCGGGTCGACGAAGAGGTTGTTCCAGACGTTCTCGAGGGCGATGACCACCCCGGTCTCCTCGGCCGCCGGGATCAGCTTGCTGATGCCCTCCAGGGACGTGTCGTAGGCGCGGTCGTGCGCGGCGATGTAGTCCCGGTACTTGTCGTTGTCGCCCGCTGCGACGGAGACCAAGTGCCCGGTCTGCTTGTCGTACTGGATCTTGAAGTCCCACGCCTCGGGCATCGCCATGCCGCCGATCCGGCAGGGCACCAGCAGGATCGCATCGGCGCCGTAGGCTTGAGCCGCACGCAGGGCCGCTTCCGTCTGCTTGAAGGACGCCTGCAGCTCCTCGGGCTTCTCGCTGTTGAAGGCCATCCACCCACGCAAAACGGAATGGATGCGGAGCCCGAGTCCCTCCGCGATCTTCTTCGCTTCGGCCGCGTCCTCCGGGCTGACGACGCCGGCCTCCACCCCGTCGAATCCCGCTTCCTTGATCGGCTTCAGGACCTCCTCGGTGGGCTGGCCGACGATCAGGGCCTTCTTCAGGCGCTCCGCGTCGGCAGCGCGCGCGCGGCTCTGTAGACTCAGGGCCCCGCCGGTGGTGGCGCAGGCTGAGGTCGCGAGAAACTGCCGTCGAGTGAAGTCATTCGCCATAGTGGAACACTCCTTCGGTAGCGCGGCTTCTCCTGTCCGGGCAAGCCGGACAGGAGTTCCCCGGCGGTCTGTGGTTCGATGATAGACGGCTGCCCCTCGCACGTCAAGCCTGCCGGCGAGGCAGGGCGGTGGACGACATCGGCAGAAGCGGCTACCATAGGCAAGCGGGCCAACCATGCCACCGCAACATGCCGGGCAGTCCGAACGAATTCCTGGGAAGGTGATCTGATTGAGGGAAGATAAGCTACTGACAACCAGCCGACGCCAGTTCATCGCCAGCGCCGCCAGTGCGACGTTCGCGCTCACAATGGCGCAGCGCTACGCGCGCGGCGAGTCGCCCAACGAGAAACTCAACATCGCCTGCATCGGGTGCGGCGGCAAGGGCGAGAGCGACGTGGGCGGCGTGTCCAGCCAGAACGTCGTCGCCCTCTGCGACGTAGATGAAGGCAAGGCCGCCAAGTCCTTCGAACGCCACCCCCACGCCAAGCGCTACAACGACTGGCGGGTGATGCTGGACAAGGAAGCCAACAACATCGACGCCGTGACCGTGTCCACCCCGGACCACACCCACGCGCCGGCCTCCATGGCAGCCATCCAATTGGGCAAGCACGTCTACGTGCAGAAGCCGATGACCCACTCCATCTTCGAGGCGCAGAAGCTCATTGCGGCTGCACAAGAGAAGAAGGTCGCCACACAGATGGGTAACCAGGGCCACGCCTCCGAAGACACCCGCCGGATCTGTGAGTGGCTGTGGCAGGGCGCAGTCGGTACGGTGAAGGAAGTGCACTTCTGGACCAACCGACCGATCTGGCCGCAAGGGCTACTCGAACGGCCCAAGGACACCCCAGCAGTGCCCAAAGAGCTGAACTGGGACGTGTGGCTCGGCCCGGCACCAGAGCGTGCGTACCATCCGTGCTACCACCCGTTCGCCTGGCGCGGCTGGTGGGACTTCGGCTGCGGCGCCATCGGCGACATGGCCTGCCACATCATGGACGCCGGCGTCTGGGCCATGAAGCTGACGGGACCGTGTACCGTGGAGGCGCTGGCGACCCACTTCAACGCGGAGGGGTTCCCCAGGAAGTCCATCATCAGCTACGAGTTCCCCGCCCGCGGCGAGCTGCCCCCGCTCAAAGTCTACTGGTACGACGGCGGCGAACTCCCGCCGGTCCCGGACGCGTTGGATGAATGGGTGCACGAAAACCAGGACGAGAACAAGCGCAACAAACTGCCCACCGGCGACAACGGCCAGATGTACGTCGGCGACAAGGGAGCTCTCACTGCGGGCACCTACGGCGAGGGGCCGAAACTCTTCCCGGAACCGTGGGGCAAGGAGTTCCTGGCGACCAACCCGAAGCAGATGATCCCGCGGTCGCCCGGACACTACGAAGAATGGATTCAGGCCTGCAAAGGCGGCGACCCCAACAGCGGCAACTTCGACCACGCCGGCCCACTGACCATCACTGCGCTGTTAGGCAATGTCGCCATGCGCGCCGGTGAGAAAGTCAACTGGGACGGTCAGAAGATCACCAACGTCGGCAAAGCCAACGAGTACCTGCAGCGGGAGTACCGCAAGGGCTGGACGTTGTAGCAGCCCACTACCGCAACCGCACAGGAAACACCAAACGCCTCCGCTTCCGCCCTGGAAGCGGAGGCGTTCGTGTTCGAGACACCCGAGACCGCTGGAGGCGCCTCACGGACTCGTCGGCGTTGGTGGCGGCGCAACCGGCGACAGCACGACTACGTCCGCACCCGAGGCGCTGGTCGTGAACCGGCCATCCGAGACGCGCGCCACCCCGTAGTGCTTGTCGCTCTTGCCGGTGAGGCTGAGGTTCCCGTAGACGGTGTGGCTGAAGGTGAATGCTCCGCCCGCGCCGGTCTTGGGTCCCAGGTTGGTTGCGCTCCCGTCCGGGGCAATGGCGCTTACCGCCACACTCAGGTTGTCGCCGTCGGCGTCGGAGGCGACCACCGTGTAGGTGACCTTCCCGCCCTGGAACGGGAGCGTGGCTGGATCGACACTGAAGCTGTTGATGGTCGGCGCGTGCCGGACGGGCCCGGTGCCGGACGAGCCTCCTGAGCCGCCCACCGTCACAGTCGTGGGCGCGCCTCCGTTGATAGACACGGCCGGCCGGCCGCAGCGATCGGTGAAGGTCCAGGTCTCGGTGGTGCCGCCTCTTGGGGTGGCGAGGATCCCCCCTGCGGGGAACTCGCAGCCGCCGCTCCCGGCGCTGTACCTCAGAGCGAGGTTCGACGCGGTGAATGAGAACGACCCCGCCGACGGGCTCGTGTACGTGCCGGTTGCGTTGAGGGTGAAGTCGCCGGTTGTCTCCGAGTACACGTAGGTCCCGGCAAGCGTCAGGTGTTCGTTGACGCCGCCCCCGGTGACCGTCAGGTCCAGGGACGCCTCCAGTACCCAGCAACTGACAGCCACGAAGCGCACCGTGCCGGTTAGCGCTTCGCCGGCCACAGCGAGGTTCGCGAAGGCGAAGGTGATGGTCGCCCCGGGCGCAAGGCAGGTGGCATTTCCGTGAAGGCCAGGGCCGGTGAGGGTCATTGTGTATCTGCCGCTCACCGTCTTCCCGACCAGCGCGTCCGTGCAGCCGGTGCCGTAGTCCACAGTGATGAGCCACGGGTCGGGCGGATCGTCGGCAGCGCTCGCCCTGTTGTCGGTCACCTTGGGGCAGCCCGCGGCCAGGGCCGCGCGGCTTCGGGCGCGACCCACGTAGCCCTTGGGCCCCAGTTGCGCCGTCAGAATGGCACACTTCTCGAAAAGCGTGATGACTACGCGCGTGGATTGAGGCGCGGCCGGTTGTCCGGTCCCGCCGCCGGAGGGCGGAGGCGTGGTGCCGCCCCCGGAACTGCTGCCTCCGCCACCTCCCCCGCAACCCAGGCAGAACGCGACCAATGGAACGGCGAGGACTCGTTTCATGATACAGTCCCTACCTTTGACAGAGAGTCTCGGGAATCACGGAATCCTGTTCACAGGCGGCGAGTGCGAGGGCGGCGCCAGCAGTTGAGGGCGCAGCGCTCTGAGAGGTCTCCGCAGTAGAGGCGAGGATACCCCTCGGGATTCTCGCCCAAACGACTGGGCCGACGGCGCAGAGCTCGCCGCTCCACCCAATGACAGCACCCGGGAGGGATCAGCAGGGCCGGGGGCGAACCCCTCACGATCACAGTTCCTTGCCCGTCGAAGGAGAGCCGACTATGTTCCAGAGAGCCCTGCTGAAAGAGGCCGACGTTGAACCGCTTGCCGCGGGTGTGCTCACGGTGCTCGAGACCGTTGGCGTGCTGTGCCAGAATGGGGAACTCCTGCGGGCGCTCGACGCGGCCGGTGCGCGCGTTGATCCCGCCGCGCAGCGGGTGCAGTTCCCAAAGCCAATGCAGCGGGAATACCTCGAGCAGTTCCGCACGGAGCACGCCCCCGGCGACGACGACGGGCACTGCGCATTCACCGCGCCCGGGATGCCGGGTCTCGGAGGGCAGATCGCTCAGTTCTTCTACGACGACAAGCAGAAGGCCCGCCGACGTGGGAATAGGGACGACTTCGTCACGCTGACCAAGCTCGGCGAAGCACTGCACGGCGACGCCGGGGTGGGGCACTCCCTGCTGCTGACCGACGTGCCGCCGCTGCTGGAGCCGTTGGCGGCGGCGCTGCTGATGGCCGAGTATGCCTCGCACCCCAGCCCGGCCTTCGCGTGGAACGTGCGGCAGGTGGACTACCTCGTGGAGATGGGCGAACTGCTGGGGCGGCAGGACTGGTTCAGTTGGGGGGCGATCTGCTTTGCCCACCCGCTTCGCTTCGACAAGGACGTCGCCGACAAATTCGTGCGGCGCGTCCGCGCCGGAGCGCCGACGGGGCTGACCGCCATGCCGGTGGCCGGGGTGACGACACCGGTGACGTTGGAAGGCTTCATCGTCGTGTCCGCCGCCGAGCACCTGGCCACGTGGATTGCGGCTCGGGCGCTGAACCCGACCGTGCCGCTTGGCGGCTCCCTGTGGGCCGGCACGCCCGACCCGCGAACTGGGGAGGTGAGCTACTCCTCCTTCGACGCCATGCTGTACGGCTGCACCGCCGTCGAATTCCTGCGGCGCTGGTGCGGTCTCGAGGTCGTGGTGGGAGGAGGCGAGTACTGCAGCGCCAAGGAACCCGGCCTGTACGCGGCGCAGGAGAAGGCGTACAAGGCCCTCACCATCGCCGCCTTCACCGGGCGTCACCCGAGCCTCGGGCAGGGCATGTTGGACGACGGCAAAGTGCTCTCGCCTGTGCAGTTGCTCCTGGAGCGCGACCTGACCGGGGGGGTCGCGCAGTACAGCAGAACCGTCAACGCAACCCCGGAAGCGCTCGCGTTGGCAACCATCGCCGACGTGGATGTCGGGCTGACCAAGAGCTACTTCGAGACAACACACACGCTGGAGAACTTCCGCGAGTGCCTGTGGACCCCGACGCTGATCGACCGCTCCGGATGGCGCGGCGCCGACCAGGAGGCAGCGATCCTGGAGAAGGCCAGCAGAGAAGTGCAGACACTGCTCGCCGGCTACCGGAAGCCCGCCGTGGACCCGGGGACGCTCGCGGCGATGCGCGGCGTCGTGGACCGGGCCAAACGCGAACTGCTGTAGCCGCCGGTCACCGAGCCTCCGGCCGAGACAGGATGACGGTGTTCGTCTGCGGCCACCCTAAGAGCGAAAGCCCCAAGTCCTGCAGGGAGCCCGGGAAGAGCCCCGACCGCGTCAGGTCTCCCGCGGCGCCACGCAGACCGCGATTGGCGTTGGGACCCAGACTCGGGAGGTTGAGCACAGAACTACCCAGCGGGGAGTTCACCGTGGTCTGACCGCCGTCTCTGGTGACGCTGCCGTACGGCTGGAACTGGCTGTTGAGCCCGCCCCGGGCGAGCCCCATGAAGTTGTTGCGGCCGTCCACAACTGTCCCGCCGAAAATCGCGACCACATCGTAGACGCTGAGGTACTTCAGCGGGATCAAGACGGTGCGGACGTTCTCCGAAGGCTTGGGGCGCGGGCGAGTCTGGGCTGAGCTTAGAGAGGCGAAGCAGAAAAGCAGCGAGGCGGAAAGGAACGCGGTTAGCGAGCGAACTTGGCGGTGCATCATGCGGAGCACTCTCCTCGGAGATCGTGATCGGTGCGCTGTCAGACGCTCAGTCGAGAGTTTGGGTTCCGGCCAGGTTCGGAACCCCGCTGGCACCTGCCCGGAGAGCAAGGCGGAAACCAAAGAGCAACTACCCGTCAATGTCGGCTGAGAGCATCTCGGCAAGCGTTGTCCACGGAAGGACCTACTCATGCCCAAACTCATCCTCTTCTGCGCCCTTCTCCTCCCGCTCCTACTCGCGAGCGCGGCCCACGCCCGCACGCTCCATGTCTCCCCTGAAGGCAACGACCGCTGGAGCGGGCAACTTGCCGGCCCGAATGCGGGTGGAACCGATGGCCCGCTTGCCTCGCTCAGAGGCGCGAGAGACGCCCTCCGCAAGCTCAGGGAGGCTGCTTCGCTGGCCGAGCCCGTGCAGGTCCTCGTGGCTGCGGGAACGTACCAGCTTGGAGAGCCGTTCGTGCTCACGCCGGAGGACAGCGGCGCCGAGCAGTGCCCGATCACCTATGAGGCAGCGCCGGGCGCGGTCTGTGTCTTCGAGGGCGGTCGGGAGGTTGGCGGCTTCAAGCCTGCCGGCGGCGGGCTGTGGACGACTACCGTGCCCGAGGTGGCGGCAGGCAAGTGGTACTTCGAGCAGCTCTGGGTCAACGGAAGGCGAGCGGTGCGCGCGCGGACACCCAATGTCGTCCGGCAGGGCGAAACGTGCGTCCCGCGCTACTTCTACACGTGGCGCAAAGTCGGCTACGGTGTCGACCCGGCCACGGGTCAGAAGGCAGACTTGTCCAAGCGCGCCTTCGTTGGGCGACCCGAGGATCTCAAGCCGCTTGCCGGTACGCCAAAGGACCGGCTAAGCGACGTGACGCTGGTCGCCTATCACTCGTGGGAGTCGTCGCGGCACCGGCTCGCGTCCGTGGACCCCGATTCCGGGATGCTTGTCGCCACCGGCCCGGCGCCGTGGCCGATGATGATGTGGGGACCGAACCAACGGTACCACCTGGAGAACTTCCGCGAAGCCCTGGACGAACCGGGCGAGTGGTATCTCGACCGCAACGGGACGCTCACTTGCTGGCCGCTGCCCGACGAAGACTTGGCGACTGCCCGTGTTGTCGCGCCCGTGCTCACGGAGTTCGTCCGCTTCCTCGGCGACGCCCAGGCAGGGCTGCCGGTGGAGCATGTCACGCTGCGCGGGCTGAGCTTCCGGTACGCCGGCTACACGCTGCCCCCCGAGGGGCACGGCGACAGCCAGGCGGCGGTGAGCGTTCCGGCAGTGGTGCTGGCGGACGGCGCCCGGCGCGTTACCCTCGACCGGTGCGAGGTGGCGCATACGGGAACGTACGGCGTCTGGTTCCGGCGCGGCTGCACCGACTGCGCCGTTCGACAGTGCCACGTCCACGACCTCGGCGCCGGTGGCGTGCGCATCGGTGAGACAATGATCCGCCCCGACGAAAGCGAGCACACGGGGAGGATCGCTCTGGAGAACAACCTGATCCACGCCGGCGGTCGGATCCTCACCGGTGCCGTCGGTATGTGGATTGGGCAGAGCAGCGACAACCAAGTCACCCACAACGACGTCTCCGACTTCTTCTACACCGGCGTGTCCGTCGGCTGGAGCTGGGGCTACGCCGACACCGCCTGCAAGCGCAACAAGATCGAGTTCAACCACATTCACCACCTGGGCTGGGGAGTGCAGAGCGACATGGGCGCGGTCTACACGCTGGGGATCTCCGAGGGCACCACCATCAGCAACAACGTCATCCACGATGTTTGGTCGTACGGCAAATACGGCTGGGCCGGGCTCGGGCTGTACAACGACGAGGGCAGCACCCACCTCACCCTGGAGAACAACCTCGTCTACAACACGAAAGACATGACCTACCACCAGCACTACGGCAAGAAGAACGTCATCCGCAACAACCTGCTGGCCCTGGGGCGCGACTATCAGGTGTCCGTCCACCGGGTCGAGCCGCACCTGTCGGCAACCTTCGAGCGCAATATCGTCTACTGGAAGACCGGCAAGCTCTTCTGGCAGCCGTCGCTGGACGAACGAAAGCTGCGGTTCGACAACAACCTGTACTGGTGTGCCTCCGGCGAGCCCGTCGACTTCATGGGGCTGACGTTCGCGCAGTGGCAGGAGGCCGGCCAGGATACCCACTCGCTGATCGCCGACCCGCTGTTCGTCGACCCCGACAACTTCGACTTCCACCTGAAGCCCGACTCCCCCGCCCTCAAGCTCGGCTTCAAGCCCTTCGACTACACGAAGGCAGGCGTCTATGGCGACGCCGACTGGGTCGCGCTGGCGAGCAGCCTCAAGTACCCGCCCGTCGAGTACGCCCCCGACCCGCCACCCGCGCCCCCGCTGGTTGTGGACGAAGGCTTCGAGGACTACCCCGTCGGCGCGCAGCCGACCGACGCGCAAGTCAACGTCGAGAACAAGGGCGACGCGATCATTGTCACCGACGAGACCGCCGCTGCCGGGAAGCAGAGCCTGAAGTTCGCCGATGCCGACGGGCTGGCGCGCAGCTACGACCCGCACCTCGTCTACAACCCCGACTACGTCGCTGGTGCCGCCCACTGTAGCTTCGACCTCCGCCTCGAAGAAGGAGCCGAGCTGTGGCACGAGTACCGCAACTGGAGCGCCGTCCCCTACACCACTGGTCCCAGCCTGCAGATCATCGACGGCAAGCTGAGAGTCAAGGACAGAGAGCTGCTGGAGGTACCGGTCGGCAAGTGGTTCCACCTCGAAGTCACCGTCGCCCTCGGCGACCAAGCCACCGGCACGGGGAGTCTGACGGTGACGCTGCCCGGACAACCGCCGGAGGAGTTCAGCGATCTGCCGGTCGCCACGCCCGGCTGGAACAAGCTCTCCTGGGTGGGCTTCGTCAGCAACGCCACGACGAGCACGGTGTTCTACTTGGACAACCTCAAGCTGACCAACGCCCCGTCCGCCGAGTGAGCCGCCAACGCTTGGGAGCAGTGCAAAGGCGGCTCAGCTCACGGCGCCTCATACGGCTGCATCTGCACGAAGTTGTACATCAGCTCCTGCCCGATGGGTCCGCCGGGCTCGGCCGCGCTCTTCCAGTCCGAGACGGTCAGCTTCGCCGTGGTCCCGTTGGCGCGGAAGACCCGCCAGTGGTAGTTCATCCAGCCTTTGTGCTCTTGAGTGTAGGGGCCGAAGTGGTGGCTGTAGCAGTTGGCGAAGACATGGGTGAAGCAGTTCGCCGGAACAAGGGTAACGCCCTCGAGCTGGATGGAGAGGGCGTTCTCCTGTTCGGCCGACAGGTCTTTGAAGTCGGCGCTGTAGAGGCGTAGCGAGTAGAGCTGACCCGCCTTCAGGTTGTTGATCTCCTGCGAGAACACGTTCGGCTTGTCGGCGGAGCGTTTGGTGACGAGGACGGTATTGCCTTCGTCGGTCTGCGGGTAGCGGCCCTGAAGCCAGCCGAATCCCGGACTGGTGTCGAACCGGATCGTGCCCTCTGCCGCCGGT
>PEVN01000312.1:17782-20239 GCA_002779825.1 Armatimonadetes bacterium CG06_land_8_20_14_3_00_66_21
GCGGACGGTCTCTTCATCGGCGTAGCTGGCGAGGTAGGTCATGAGCCCACCAAGTCCCTCGAACGCCGGATGGTTGGCGGCCAAGTTGAACTGCATGTCGAGGTAGGTCTTGTAGTTGACGTGGGGGAAGGTGTCGAGCTGCTCGGGCGGGGCGCTGAAGTAGCCGAAGCAGACAATCAGGTGCGGCAGCGACCCTGGGCACTGCTCGCGGTACTGCTGGGCTGAGTCGACCAGCCGGGCGTTCAGGAACCGCCACGCGTCGGCTTCGGTTCGCTGCTCCTTCAGGTAGCGTTCCCACGCGATCCCACAGCCGTGCTTCACCAACGTGGCGACGAACTCCCGGCCTTCGGGGCCGTTCCAGAGATCGCCGGCGTAGGGGTCGTACACCTTGTCGCGGTACTCGGGCAGCGTGAGCACCTCGTCGACCGCCTTGGCCCAGATTGCGCACTCCGGGTCTGAACCGCCGAACTCATCGGCGATCAGCCCGGCGAGGTGCGTCGCCCTGAGTGCCTCGCTCTCCACGAGGAGCGTGCGGGCCGTCTCCACCGTCAACGGTTCGTCTGCTGTGCCTCGAGGGACGGGGCACCGAACAAGCCACTTCCCGCCCCGCTCCTGCCACTCCCTCGCGAACGGCTCGCCGGGCAAGCCGACGAAGGTGTTGACATTCGGGAACACGTACTTCCGGTGAAAACCGCCCTGGTACGAGCCGAACTCACTCACATGCGGGTTGCTGTCGAAGCGGGCGAAGACGAGGGCGGGGACTCCGCGCACGATCAGCCCCTCAACCTTCGCCGCGCTGACGGTGTACTTGCCTGCATCCAGTACGCGCATGGTCTCGTGCGCATCGCCATGGGTTTGGTCGAGCGTGACTCGCCGAGGCTCTTCCGTCGCCTCTGCAACCAGCTCCACCTCCGCGCTGCCTCGGTTGGAGAAGAACACCCATCCTCTGCGCGGGTTGACGAAGGCGTGCGCCTTGCCTGACCCGTCGGGGCCGGCGATGTGCAGGAACTCCGTGACGAGGTTGTTCAGCCGCCGCGCGCCCTGTGGTCCGCGAGGGAAGGTTGGCAGCGGGGTCCAGGTCACCTGTGTGCTGCCGGGGAGCCCTACGTCTTTCCCGTCAGCCGTCTTCGCAGCAGCACGGACCGCATACGTGCCCGACCGCGCGTTGCCCATGGGCAGGGCCAGCGTTGCCTTGCGGTCCAGGGCGAAGTCTCGCGAAGACGCCGAGGCGAGTGCGGGGCCGGCAGGCCGGCCGTCGCCCGCCACCCGGAGCAGCTCGGCCCGGACAACCAGCGAGGGCGCGGTCTCCCCGAGCCCGCGCTTGTCAACTTCGACGAGCAGCCGCTGCTGACTGGGGACGGGGATGGCCGACACAGCCACGCCGCCGGACAGGTTCGTCGTGCTCGCGTGGTGGCTGATCTCCTCCGCCGTCAGCGCCCGGTTGTAGGCGAGCACCTCGGCGAGCTTGCCGCGGAAGTGGGCGTCCTGCGTGAACTGGCGGTCGCCGTCGCTGCGTCCCATCCAGAAGTGGCCACCGGAAGCAAGGGGCGTGGCAACCGGGTTGGTGCTCCTCAGCTCGCCATCCACGTAGAGCTTCAGCGTCTCGCCGTCATACGTCGAAGCGAGGTGGCACCACCGGCCGAAGGGTAGGCTGGTCTTGGCGTTGTTCCCGCCCGCGGAGGCGTAGGTCCAGACCTGCTCCCCGTATTGCGTCAGCACGTAGCTCGCGTAGGCTTTGCCCACAATGCCCGGCTCGCCCGCCTGCCGCTGCGGTTCAGCCCAGACCCAGGCGACGAGAGACAGTGTCTTACGCAGGTCCAGGGCCGGACCGGCGCCACAGTCCACGCAGTCGTCAACACCGTCGAATTCGAGCGCGTAGCCCTTCCCGTTCGGCACCCACTTGGCGCCGCTGGTCTTTCCGTCATTGCCGTTGCCGCTTCGGTCGTGAAGGACCGTGCCGGAGCCTTCGTCGAAGGTCCAGTGGGCGACGACGTCCGTACCGGCACCGGCCGCCGGGCTTCCTCCAAGCAGGAAGAGCAAGAGTGTGGCTGTGTTCATTTCACGACTCCTTCGACGACGCAGACCACGGGACGTAGGGGCGGTGCCTGCGCGCCCGCCCAGCCGGGGCAGACACGCAGGTCTGCCCCTACGCTGCCCCGCGTCTTCGGGGGTATCATATCTGTCCCGTCAACAGCCGCCAAGTGGGGATTCGGCAATCGGCGATTGCCGGTTCGCGGAGGGCCCCTACGTGCTCGAGTTCACCGATTCGGCTGGCGAACGCGACCGAATTCTGGAGCAGTGCGAGGCAGACCGGACACCTGACACCTGACGCTCGACACCCACCCTCACAGGAGCCCCTCAATGCCCAACACCCTCTGGCACACCCACCCCGCAGAGCAGGGCAATCGCATCAAAATGAGAGGCGTTGCTCATGTCTGTAGCACCTTCAGCAGGTAG
>PEVN01000193.1 GCA_002779825.1 Armatimonadetes bacterium CG06_land_8_20_14_3_00_66_21
TGTCGCTCCGCTTCGGCGCACGCCGGCATCGCGATCTGCTCCGGTCGGTAGAACCCGACGGGCACGGTGGCGAATCGTGCGGTGCCCCACAGACTCACGTGGCCTGATGATGGACGATGGTGAGACCAACGACGAAACGAAGGCTGCCGGAGAGCGACTCGATGCAGGAACTGGCAGCGTTCTCGGACACACACGAAGAGCCCGAGCTCGAAGAGGAGTCACAGGATCCGGCCTTTGCCGCCCGGTTTGAGGGCGCGGGCGAGGCTTGGGACGTGGCCCTGCAGATCGCCGCCCTCCGGCAGCAGGCCGGGCTTTCCCAGAAGGACTTGGCGACGATCCTGAAGACCTCTCAGCACAGGGCAATCGCACGAAATTGCGGCGTCAGAGACAGGTTATCGCCGCGATGAACGTTGCCCAGAGCTGTTAGACTAAACGACTGGTATTATTGCCCGGCTTGGCAAGGGCGTCAAGCCAATCGCAGCAGGAGTCACAGCCATGAGCAGCAGCGCCAGTAACAGCAGCAGTAGCAACAATGCCAACGTTTCGATTCAGGCATGTTTCAGTGAGCTTGAGGATCCGCGAATGGGCGGCAAGATCCGACACAAGCTCCTGGACATCATCCTCCTGGTCCTCTGCGCGGTCCTCTGCGGAGCCGACACCTGGGTGGACGTAGAGAACTTCGGCAAGGGTCGGCGGGAGTGGTTTGGGGAGTTCTTGGAGTTACCCAACGGCATTCCCTCCCACGATACCTTTGGACGTGTATTCGCCTTGCTCTTACCTAAGGGACTGGAAGCGGGCTTTGTGAGATGGGTGCAATCGGTGGCTCAAGTGCTGGCGGGCGAAGTGGTTGCCATCGATGGGAAGACACTCCGCCGCTCGTATGATTCAGCGTCGGACACGGCCGCCATCCACATGGTGAGCGCGTGGGCCAGTCGGAACAGCATGGTGTTGGGGCAACTGAAGACGGAGGCGAAGTCCAATGAGATCACTGCCATTCCAGAACTGCTCAAAGTGCTGGAGCTGAAGGGCTGCATCGTCACCCTCGATGCCATGGGCTGTCAGAAGAAGATCGCCGCACAGATCGTGGAACAAGGAGCAGACTACGTGCTGGGGCTGAAGGGAAACCAAAGCAACCTCCACGAGGCAGTTGAGGAGCGTTTTGAGGAAGTAAGGCAGCAGGAGCCGCAGCACGGGGAAGGTGACGACTCGGAAGTTGACTACTATGAGCGCACTGAGAAGGGGCACGGTCGCGTAGAGACACGCCGCTGCTGGATCCTACCCGCCGACAAGGAACTCCCCGACTACGAGAACTGGGAGAACCTCAAGACCCTCGTCTGCATAGAATCCGAACGATCCGTTGCCGATGACCAACCCAAAGGGCTCGACGAGACGACGACCGAGTCTCGGTACTTCATTTCCAGCCTGGACTGCAGCGCCGAGCAGATGGCAGTCGCCGTTCGACTGCACTGGGGCATCGAGAACTCCGTGCACTGGGTCCTGGACGTTGCCTTTCGCGAGGATGAGTGCCGCGTCCGCGCAGGACACGCTGCCGAGAACCTGTCCATCATCCGCCGCCTAACCATGAATCTCCTCAAGCACGAGAAGTCCGCGAAGGTCGGCATCAGGGCGAAGCGCCTCAAAGCGGCCTGGGATGATGATTACCTCTCAAAGGCACTGTCCTCAGCATGAAGCTCCAGGCGCGGATTTCGTGCGATTGCCCTGCCTCTCAGCAGCAGATCAGCCGCCTGGAGTCCCCCGGCTACGAAGGGCACTCCCTCGGCGCTCTGCGTCGAGTTGCCGACGCCTTGAACGCCCGGCTCCGGCTCTTGTTTGGGCCGGTGGAGGGGAGTACCGGGCTGCACCGGGCCCAGACCGCCGCCTCGTCTGCCGTGCAGCCCCGCACAGCCACCTGACCATGGGTCAGGATCGGGACAGCTCCCGCCGGCAAGGAATGCCTCGTCACGGATAGGCCGCCATCCGTCGTGCACCAATCCGCAGGCAGAGCACTCCGTGGTGTGAGGGGGCGATGGGCGGGCCTTTGCGCGCTTGCGCCTCCTTCGAAAGTGTAGCCCGACGCGCCAGCGGAGGGACCGGTTGAATGTCAGTGGGTGACCCGTGGGGACACGTCGTAGTACCCGACAACGGGAACGCTTAGACCGCAGTCTGGATCTTCCGCCAAGCTCACCATGCCCTTGGTTGCGTCGCCACCAATGGGCTGTGGTTGCATACCTCGCGAATAGGCAATGATGTGAGCATCAGCTACCGGGAGGGGCTCCTCCTCGGCCTCGATGTCTGTGCCATGCGTCGCCTTCAGGTAGGTACGGAGTTCCGCAACCTCGGCTTCGGTGAAGAACTCCTCGTCAACGTACGCTTCGGACCTCATCCGCTGTATCAGCTCCAAGTTGGGGTAGTCTGGTATCAGCTCCGCGTAGGGCCGGACCGGTTCTGTGCGGCGCTCGACATTCCAGGCGACCGACACCATTTCCCCTGTGCCCAACCTGTACAATTCCGTTCGTGCCCGATAGAGCTTGATCTTCATCCGTGTCTCCCTTGCGTGCGGTGGCACCATGGCAACTGGACCCCTACCCCGTGGTTCACACCCATGTGGTGAGTGCGCACTCACTTGAGGATGCCCCACCTTCGGATGGCGTGCAACCGGGCGAGACCTGCCTGCGGTCCAGGGAGCAGGCACCGCAGGGAAGCGCTACCGAACCGACTGGTTCGCCGCCCGCAGGCAGAAGGGGGCCCGCCAGCAAGGGAATCGCCGGTTCGGGGCGAACTACGGTCTGGGAGAGCGAAAGGAAGTGCTCCATGTCCTGCACGAAGTGTGGATACGCAC
This sequence comes from Armatimonadetes bacterium CG06_land_8_20_14_3_00_66_21, assembly GCA_002779825.1. Classification (GTDB taxonomy): domain Bacteria; phylum Armatimonadota; class Abditibacteriia; order CG2-30-66-41; family CG2-30-66-41; genus CG2-30-66-41. Next base: position 2,840 of record PEVN01000193.1, read on the forward strand.
TCGGTCCATTCGAGACCAACTGCCCGAGGTGCGCCAAGGCGCCTCCATCGGCACCGAAGAATGAGCGCCCGGGGCCGGTGTCCGCCACAGCTCCCGCTGAGAAGACCGCGGAGCGACAGGCGTGCAAGCTGGTGGAACCTCCCAACAAAGAACCTGTAAGAGTGAGTCCCAAAGCGAAGCTCTGGCCCCGCTGGAAGTGTGAGTGCGGCGGATGGGTCCTTTGGGACAGTTCCGACAAGTCTGCATTTGGATTGCTGACCTTCGTCATGGGGGTCGCTTGTGCGGGAATATGGCGTGAGTTCTTCGGAGGATCGGTTCAGGCAGCCATTCTACTGGTAGCGGCGTCGTGGTTGTTCGGGATCGCGGTGGTTCACTTCGACACCCCGCCGCCCTACCTCTGCACTTCCTGCGGCCGTCGGGCCAAGCGGCCTTCGGGCCAAGCCTACCTGCCGGAGTAGCCTAGCGCCCCCGTGCGACACGGCGCTGTCACCTCGGGCCGAACCTCTCTTCGAGAGCTGCGGTCAACTCACCCTGCGTGCAGAACCACGCGATGTCTCGCGAATAGTCGCCAGCATTCTCGGTAAGTGCCCGCAGAGCTGCCTCCATCGCGCCCGGTGGCACGTGGTCCCGCTTCTTGAGGATTCGCGACGAGTGGGCACAGAAGTGGACAACCGTTTGCTCGTCACGGGCGGCAGCATCTTGCAGCACGGCCCTGATCTGTGGCACAGGCATGTCGCCCAACTCCCCGGTAGTTGGCATAGTGAAGCGCCGCTCCCAAAGCTCCCCGATGGCCAGGGGCGCCACATGACGCATCAGTCTGCCACTCTTGAACCCCAGACAGGCCAGGTCCCTCGCACACTCCGACAGTTTCTGCTCGTCCATGCCTCCACCCTCCGGGTACGCGAAGGACACCACGGGCTTGCCGACGATGCTTTCGAGCTTCCGTTTGCAGAGGCGCAGGTTGTCGACCCGCTCGGCGCTCTCGATACGCTCAATGCAGATGTGTCCGTGCGTGTGCGCACCGATCTCGATGCCCGGTTGCTGACCCAGCCAGAGTAGCTGTGCCTCAGATACCACAGGCACGGCATCCTGCCGGCATTCGCCGTCCACGGCGCCAAGTGCGTGCGTCGTGGCAAACAGCGTGCCCGAAAGGCCCAACTCGTGTAGCCAGCCCTGCACTGGGAAGTCCGTCGCGTGGCCGTCATCCCAACTGGTTAGGACGGCCACTCGGAGTTCCCCCGCGAGGAATCGCTGGTAGGTAGTCATTGCTGCGCTTCCCCCTTCACGATGGAGTGACAAGTGCCGCGGGCGCAGTGTGGGTGTTCAGGCGGGAAAAGGGTCGTTTCAGACCCAGCAGGAACCGGTTCGCTGCTCTTCCTCGGTGGCCCGGGAGTACCACCCAACCAAGTCCGCCACGTACTGCCGGACCACCGACTCGATCGAGTCACCTGTCTCAAGGACCGGGTAGGATCCGCCTGCAACGCGGTCTTGACACTGTGGCTGCCATATGCATTGTGGGTGCCGTTCAGACCCTCGTAGACCCTGATTCCTATGGACTGGCCACCAATGTCGACGGCAAACTCGTCGACGAACCTCTGGACTGTCTCGACACCCTCGAGTCCGGCTAGCTCTTGCGCCAACTTCTTCCAGTCACCCATCGGTGGGGTCTCCTTTCTTCCTTGTCCGGTTCCCGAGCCAGTGCTGCTGGGCGTTAGGGCACACGCCGCCGTTCGGTTGCATGAACTGCCGGCTCCAGAACACAGGTCCGGGAGCAGAGGCACTCCGATCGCCTTCCGCCAATCGGGCACGCGTAGCCGCAGCACCGGTCTAGGAGAATAACACGATCTCCCGCCCGTCGTCACTCAGGATCAGACCGAACTCCCTTGTCCGCCACTGCCCGTCTTTGCAGAGGACTTCCACCAAGCCGAAGTACTCGGTAGGACCGGACTGATTCTTGATCGCTGCGTTGCGGATGTGCAAGGGTAGTATTGCGTCCGCCTCGCGGAACTGGCCTCGGTAGTGGGCCTCAACGTAGAACAGGCTGTGAGCCTCGTAGTCCCTAAGGAACTCCTCGGCCAGGAACCTGAAGCGCAAGTCGGCAGTAGTCTGGCCGTTCTGCTTCACGGGCACACGCGTGGGGGCAATCGCGGGAACCCGCGGTCCGGGGAGTCCGACACGAGGTGGCTGCTGAGGTGTATAGCGTGGAACGGAAGACCTCCCAAGCAGGAATCCACCGCACAACCCGATCAGCAGGCCGGCAATCAGGCCGAACACCTTGTCGTTCATCACGCTCACCTTCCGAGGACAGCCAGAAGCAATCATAGCATACTCGCGCCGTCCCGGTCATCTCCTCCGATGGTCGGCTGAGGCAAGTGGTTAGACCCACGCTGGCCACTTCCTGCACGCCGACCGTTGCCGAATCCAACCGCTCTGGTACCGCGTTCCGACGTTCAGCGGCGTGTGAGCGTCCAAGCGACCTGTCCTACCCGGCCGATGGCGCCACCTGGTACCGCGCGACCAAGTCTCGGACCTGG
>PEVN01000414.1 GCA_002779825.1 Armatimonadetes bacterium CG06_land_8_20_14_3_00_66_21
TTTGGTGCCGGTGATCTCCAGGAATCCGCGCTTCGGGTTCGAGTCGACCGAGGTGATGCAGAGCGTCAGCCAGGCGCCGCTGGCGAACCGGGCCACCGCGAAGGCTTCGTCTTCGTTGGTGTCGTCTTTCCAGGCGGTCTCCGGCGCCCAAAACCCGGTCTTGGCGAAGCCGGAAACCTCGACGAGGTCGGAGTCGAGGATCTGGAGTGCGTACTCCAGCAGGTGGACACCCCAGTCGTAGAGCACCCCACCCGAGATGGACTTGCTGGTCCGCCACCAGTCGCCCGGCTTGCCGTAGCCGCCCATGTGGGCTTCCACCCGAAGAACGTCGCCAATCTTCCCGGACCGGATGGTCTTCACGGCATCCATGATCCACCCGTCCCAGTGACGGTTGTGGTACGTGGAGAGAACCAAGTCGTTCTTCTGCGCCGCCGCAATCATGGCATTGCACTCGCCGGTGGTGATGGCGAAGGGCTTCTCGGTGACCACGTGCCGCCCTGCGCGAAGGCACTGGACCGCCAGCCTGGCGTGGGTGTTGTGCGGCGTGATGATGGCCAGCAGGTTCACGTCCGACTTCTTCAGCATTTCCTCGACCGAGCCGTAGGTCTCGATGCCAGGGAAGTCCGTGGCGGCGACCTTGAGCCGCTCCGGATCGAGTTCGGCCACGGCAACGGGCGTCATGCCCGCCCGCTTCATCTCGTTGAGGTGTGCTCTGCCCATGTTGAATGCGCCACCATAGCCGATGGCGCCTACCTTGACGTCACTTGCTTTCCTGAATCGACTCACAGCTCTGTCTCCTTCTACGCGCTGATCGACTGACGGAGTCCGTCAGTTGCTGCTCCAGAATGTTCGCCATCCACGCGGCAACCCCTGACTTTCCCTGAGAAAAGGTCTGTTGCGGTTCCGGTACGGCCTCTCGACAAAATGCACAGGATGGGCAGGATAGGGCCGCAATTTGACAGGGGCCTGACGCGCACGACAGTTCCGACGAGTCAGCCTTGCCAATGCCCTGGCCGGTTCATCCTGACAATCCTGTACATCCTGTCCAAGCACGTCAGTAGGGCCCGCTCAGCCTGCCCGCACGTCGAACGCATGGAGCAGATCGCCATGCCGGACATACAACCGACCGCCGCGGACCACCGGGTGGGCCCAGGTGGCGCCCTTGCCTCCTGCGGGGAGGCTGAACTGGCTGATCACCTCGTGGCCCTCAGGGGTCGCCTTGACCAAGCCCATCTTGCGTCCCTCGCTCAACGTGTAGAGCAGTCCCTCGGCAGAGGTGACCGAACCCTCGCCCACGCCGGGTTCGGCATAGCGCAGCGCGCCTGTTTGCCACTCCAGGCAGACCCACTTGCCCTTGTTTGTCCACTGAGACGCGCCGTACAAGAACCCGTCCAGCAGGAGGATGCCGCCGTGCCGGTTGTCGAGGTTCTCGGTCCGCCACACCGGTTCCACGGTCGCCTGCTTCCCGGCTATGCCGAGCTTCAGCAGCACACAGCCTTTGCCGTAGCCGCCGCTGACGAGAATGTGTCCGTCGTGGTAGAGCGGCGAGACGCAGTTGGCCACGTAGCGGGGGGTGAAGTGCTCGAACCGGAAGAGCAAGTCGCCGGTGTCGGCGTTGACGCCGATCAGTGACTTCTCGCTCATGGTCAGGACCAGGCGCAGCCCCTGGTATTCAGCCAGGATCGGCGTCGAGTACCCGGCGGGCTCGCCCGAGCTGGCCGACTTCCAGACCGTCTCTCCGGTGGTCTTGTTCAGCGCCACCATCGCTGTCTCCCCGCCGGGGCAGCAGAGCACGTGGTCGCCGTCGATGATGGGCGACTCAGCGTACCCCCACGAACTGAACCGACCACCGAACTCCTCGGCCTGGTTCCGGCCCCAGAGCTTCTCCCCGGTGTCGGCCGCGAGGCACACGACAGCGCCGTGGCCGTTCTCATGGTAGACCCGCCCGCCATCGAAGGTGGGAGTGCTCCGGCCGCCCGGGGTCGGATCGTCCCACGACGCGCCGTTCTCGAACTGCCACTGGACCGCGCCTTCCATGTTCAAGGCTGTGACGACGGTGTGCTTGTCGCGGTCGCCGGCAGCGTAGATCCTACCTCCCCCGACGGTGACGCTGCCGAACCCGAACCCGAGCCCCTCGGCAGTCCACAGCAGCTTCGGCCCGGCCTCAGGCCATTGCTTCAGCAGCCCGGTCTCAGTCGAGACCCCGTCCCCCTGCGGTCCACGAAACTGAGGCCACGAAGGAGCCTCCTCGGCGACGGCCGCCGGACCGCCGCTGCAGAGAGTCGCAATGAGTAGGGCTGGAGCCTGGAACGAAGTCAACGTCATTGGGCGGTGCATTGTGGCTGAGCCTCAGTTGGAGCCGGAGCGTGCGAGTCATTTTCCTGTGCCCCGGTGGCCGGATGAGCAGGGCTGCTCAACTGCGCCAGCGCTTCCTCGGGTGTCAGGCAGGTCACCGCGCCTTTCAGTCGGTCGAGTTGCTGCTGATCCCGCGTCACCAGCTTACAATCGTAGCGCTTCGCCACGGCGGCGTAGACGGCATCGGCGCCACGGAGGCGGCGCGTAGCCGCCATACGGACGGCCTCTTGGGTCAGGAAATCGTCAAGCGGCACCCACGTGTAGCCCGCCGTGTTCCTGACCCTTTGGGCGCCGCCCATGCCCTGAGCCGCGTCATCCGTCGAGCGGGTGACAGCGCCAGAGATCTCCACCAGCAGAAGCGTGGGCACGAATATCGGGCAGCGCAGAGCTTCCAGTTGCGCCAGGAGTTGCTGGCTCTCCGGGGAGCCGTGCTCGGCTGGGTTCAAGGCATTCACATGGACACTGGCGTCGAGGGTGAACATGACCCTACCCTCGAATCTCGTCCATGAGCGCCTGAGTGGAGACATCCTTCGGCCAGCGGCGACGTACCTCGTCGGCCCACCGCACGTACGCTTCCCATGCCTCCTGGCGGGAGGCCGTGGTCGGTTGCGCCTCGGGACTCACCACCGGCAGCAGCCGCGCCACCGGCAGCCCCTTGCGCGTCACGACGTACTCAGTCTGCTCCTGCTGAACGTTCCGAAGCACTTCCGCCGTGTTCGCCCGCAGTTGCTGAACGCCGATGGTTGGCATGGTCCACCTCCCGAGCGAGGCAGGGACTGCCTCACCAGATGCCGATTCTACCCGTCAGCCCGCCGGGGAGCAAGCGCAGGCCGGTGATCTTCCCCGTGGCGTCCGGAACGATCTTCGCGTCGGGCGAGAAGTTCCCGTCGCCGCCCCGGTCTTCCACCAGCTCGTCCCGGGCAACCGAAAGCGCCACGGCTGGGCGCGCGTAGCAGACATTCGAGACCGTCAGCTCGCCGCAGTCGCCGCGTCCAACTGCGCCAGCGCCTCCTCGGGTGTGAGGCAGGTCACCGCGCCTTTCAGTCGGTCGAGCTGCTGCTGGTCCCGCGTCACCAGCTTGCAGCCATGCCGCTTCGCCACCGCACCGTAGACGGCATCGGCGCCACGGAGGCGGCATTGAGTCGCCAGTTGGACTGCCTCTTCGGCCAGGAGGTCGTCGAGCACGGCCCGTGTGTGATCGGGCATCGTCCGCAGCTTCCGGGCGGCGGCGACTCCTTCCGCCGCGTCGTCGGTCGCACGTGCGAGTGCACCCGCGACCTCCACGAGCAACAGCGTGGGAGAGAACACGGGCGTTTGGAGGTCGCCGATTCGGTCGAGGAGTCCGCGACTCACGGGTGACCCGGCTTCAGCGACGTTCGCGGCGTTAACGTAGACGCTGGCGTCTATGGTGAACACCGTGTGCTACCCCCGTATCTCGTCCATGAGCCGCTGCGTCGAGAGCCCCTTGGGCCAACGGCGCCCTGCCTCCTGTAACTGACGGGCGAACTCGGCCCACTCATTGTGCGCTTCCGAATCGAGAGCAGGGGGCTCGGTCTTCGCTACGGGCAGCAGCCGCGCCACCGGCTGTCCCTTGCGCGTCACGACATACTCAGTCTGCTCCTGCTGAACGTTCCGGAGCACTTCCGCCGTGTTCGCCCGCAGTTGCTGAACGCCGATGGTTGGCATGGTCTACCTCCAGGGCGAGGCAAGGACTGCCTAGCCAAATGCCGATTCTACCCGTCCGCCCGCCGGAGGGCAAGCGCGAGAGCGTCAGTGCACATGGCCGTCTCCGTCCTCCACCTGCCCCTGACACGATCCCGCACGACAAGCGGGCCGGCGCGCGATTCGCGCGCCGGCCCGTCATTCTCTCGGAAACCGCCGGGGTCGCCGCTACTGCTTCGGTCCTACCACCGGCCCCGCGGTCGAGTCATACGGCAACGGCACTCCTGCCGCCACGGCCGCAGCCACCTGCGCCGCCACGGCGTCCTTGTCCTTGGCGCTCTGGCTCATCGGCACCGTCACCGCGCGGCACTTCTTGGTCACGTTGCCGCTGGCGTCGGTCACCGTGGCGGTGATCAGGTAGACGCGTCCATCGCCGTTGCCCTTCCGCTCGGCGCGGAGGCGCAGGCCGGTCATCTTGTTCTCGTAGTCCCAGGTGTACGTGACGGTCACCTGGTTGGTCGTCTTCGCCACCTGGTTGCCGTTGTTGTCCCAGGTGTAGCTGGTGTTGCCGTAGGCCAGCAGCCGGTTGTCGGCGGAGTAGGTGGCGTTGGTCGTGCCAATCACGTCGCCGTTGCCGTCTTTCTGCACGAACTGGGTGCGGTTCCCCGCGCCATCCAGCGCGTATTCGTACCAGTACGGGTGGCTGCCGGTGCGCTTCTCAAGCGTCAGCCGGTCGATGTTGTCGTAGCCGAACGTCCACGTCCCGGCTTCCCAGAGCCTGTCCTGAGCGCGCCGAAGGATCTGGTTGTCCGGCAGCAGAAGCTGGTCGGTGATCTGGGTGGGATTCCCCACGTTATCGCGGGTGTACGCCATGCTCAACACCATCGTGTCGTTCGACTTCTTCGTCGCCACGTTGGTCACCTGACCTGCGGCGTCGAACGTCCACGTGCCGTAGGTGCCGTTGGCATTGTCCTGGCGGACAAGCCTACCAAGGGCGTCGTACTGCAAGCCCGTGGTCTCATTGATCGGGTTCGTCAGGCTGGTCAGCCGGTTGGCACTGTCATACTGGTAACTGGTGACTCCGGCATCCGGGTCGGTCATCGTGGCGCGGGTGCCGACTGCCGTGTAAGTGGAGCTCACCGTCTTCCCGCCGGCAATTGGGGCGCTCGCCTTGAGAATGCCCGCCCGGATCTTGCCGGCCTTGCCAATCGAGAACGCTCACCTATCGCCTGCGCGCCATGGCGTGCCCTCCCTAAGGCCGCGGTGCGGCGCCTGGCGCACGAAGGACCGCCCGACACCGGCCACTGCGCATGGTCCAGAGCCGGACCGTGCCATCGTTGCTGGCGGACGCCGCAATCTCCCCGTCCGGCG
>PEVN01000149.1 GCA_002779825.1 Armatimonadetes bacterium CG06_land_8_20_14_3_00_66_21
AGCAGTTCGAGCGGCGGCGGCGGCTTCACCGTGACAGTGAGAGTGCCCGTCGAGGCATTGCCCAGCGCATCGCGGACTCTGGCGGTGAAGCGGTGCTCGCCGTACGCCAGGTTGCTGACATGGAAGTACACGCGGCCGTTACGTGGCAGGGCGGCTTCGGTGCGCGTCCCGTCGGCTTCGGTGAACGTCACGACGGCGCCCGGCTCGCCAACGCCTACAATCGTGAGCTGGCGCTCCTTCGTTCGCAGGTGATCGGGGGGAGACTCAAACTTCCAGGCCGGCGCGAGGCTGTCGACGAATACCCGCCGAGTCTCCCGCGTCTGATTGCCCGCTTTGTCGGCACTGGTCACAGTCAGGACGTTCGGTCCCTCGTCGAGCAGCAACTCGCCGAAGCGGAACGTGCCCCGGCCGTCGGCCGCAACCGTGCCCAGAGACCGGCCGTTCAGGTCCAGGGACACCGGGAGTCCCGGTTCTGTCCGCCCCGACAGGTCATACCGCCGAGACCTCTGACTTTGCTGCGCGACCTCCTCACACAGCGTTTCGGAGACAGCCAGGGAGGCCAGCGCGACGACGAAGGACAGCACACGCACCAGTTGCCGGAGTTCCGCAGCAGTAACCGCCCTTGCGTTCATCATGGGTTCCAGGAAGAGCTATTGCGTTCGGACACCCCTATAGTAGCAGCTTGGCGCCCACCGGACCACCCCTCGCTCGCCAAGCAGGACGCCACACAGCCCGGGTGTCTGCCGTCACTCCAGCGCCCGTCCCCGCACAACCTCCACGCCGCCCAGCAGCACCCGGCCACCTTCAGCTACACACTCCACGTCGACGGACCGCGCCTTCGAGTCGCCGGGCATTCGCAGGTCGCACGTTACTTCCGTCCAGTCCCGCCAACTGAAGGTCCCTCCGGCCAGGTAGGTGTCCTTGAGCCACTCGCCGCGGTCAAGGAGACTGCCGTGCAACACTGAACCGTGTTGCCCACTGGCACACAACCCCTCGGGGCAAGGAAGCCGATAGCCCTGGACAGCGACCACGGGAGAACGCAAGACGGGCCGTCGGACCTCCTGAACGTCCACGCTCTGCTCCCTCATAGCCGCGCCAATGGCCCGGGCGTGCGCGCGGTGATCTGGCTGCAGGGGTGCCTTCGGCAGTGCCCTGGGTGCTTCAACCCGGACCTCCTGCCGGTCGAGCCGCGGCAGTTGCTGACCCCACGCCAACTGTGGGAGTGGACGGAGAGCGTGACAGACATCGAGGGCGTAACGCTCAGCGGCGGCGAACCCATGCTGCAAGCCGAAGCCCTCGTTGAGTACTTGGGCCTGCTGCGCGCGTCTTCGCCGCTGTCTGTTCTGCTCTACACCGGCTACTATTTGGAGGAGATCCCGAGCCAGCCCTTCGGCTCCGAGGTCCTCGCGCTGGTGGACGTGCTGGTGGACGGCCCCTACGACCAAAGCCAGCCCGCTCACGACGGGCTGCGCGGCTCCGCCAACCAACGCCTTCACCTGCTCACCGGCCGCTATGCGCTCGCTGACCTCCAGACGTGTCCGCGCTTCGAGGTCGTGCTGCCGCCGGACGGCTCCGTCGTTCGCACGGGCGTCTCGATTATGCCCGCACCGCCTCGGCACGCTGCTTCGCTCCCTCGGTCTCCCGGGTAGGCTCCGGCATCCGCCGGAGCACGTAGTCCGCGGTGTACGTGCGTTCGACCACTTCGCCCAGCGCTTCCTCGAACGGCATGGTCGCCTGCTCGCAGGCCGGGCCGGGCACGCCCTCCACCCGCTCTTCCACCGTCGCATCACGGCGGATCACATAGACAACACGCTGTACTGCCATCTCCAACACTCCTTCTCAGGCTTGCACCGGCTCCGCCTTCTCGCAGACGATCCGGATGGAGCCGTCTTCCGACTCCTCCTGCTCGACGATGGTGAACCCCTCGGTCTGCGCCTGCTTGAGCACGACCTGGCAGGCGTACCGCTGCTTCACCTGTTCCAAGAACCGGTCCTTGTCCACCTTCAGCCCCCACAGGTCCGCCGCCATCTGGAACTCCTCCCCCTCGCGGATGAAACCGAGGTCGTAGCCGCCCTGCTGGCGGATCACGACGTCGGCGCGCATCGTCTGCCCGGCAAAGCCGCGGACCGTCCCGTTCTTCTCATACTCGAAGCCCAGGTCATCCAGCGCCCTGAGCAAGCACTCCTCATCGCGAAGCTCCGCCTTGATCTTGCTGAAGTGTGACATGTTCGACTCCTTTCGGGGTAGTGTTGAGTGGGGAGTGGGGAGTGGGGAGTGACGCCACCGGCAATTGCGAATTGCCAATTAGCAATTGTCAATTCGCCACGCACCACTAACCACCGGCCGCTCTCAGCCAACTGTTGCCAACGCGAAGCAGCGACTCCGGCGGCAGCTCAGTGCGTCCTTCGATCCTGCGGCCGTCGAGGAAGGTTCCGTGGCTGGAGCCGGCATCCTCCACGAACAGCCGTTCGCCGTCCCGGAAAACGCGGGCGTGACGCCGCGACAGGGCGCTGTCGGCGGGGAAGGCCAGGTCGTTGTCCTGGGCCCGGCCGACGGTGATGGAGTCCTTCGAGAGCCCCACGATCTTCCCGTCTTCCGGGCCGCTCAGGTACTCCAGGCGGATCTGTGTTCTGGCTGCCATCGCTACCTCCGGCGGCAATCTGAAACGGGGAGTTGCCAATTGACAATTGCAAATTGGCAATCTGCAATTGTCAATTGCCCGTTCTCCCCGGCGCATTCATCCGCTCGAACGAAAGCCCCTCCGGCGTCGCGCTCACCACCACGGTCTCGCCTTCCCCCCAGTCTTCCGCCAGCAGCAACTCGCTCAACGGCCGGGTCAGCAGGCGCTCAATGGCGCGGCGCAGCGGCCGGGCGCCGAACTGCGGGTCGTAGCCGGCGGCTACCAGCGCTTCCCACGCGCTCTCCGTCAGGTGCAGGTTCAGCCGCCGCTCCTCGGTCAGCCGGTTCCGCAGCCCGTCGACCATCAGCCCGGCGATCTGCCGGATGTGCGCTTGGGCCAGCGGGCGGAAGACTACCAACTCGTCCAGCCGGTTCAGGAATTCCGGCCGGAAGTGCCGGAGCAAGGTCTCCCGTAGCCGCTCTTGCGCCTGGGTGTCGTCCGGGTCGGCGGAAAACAGTTCGGGCGATTCGGCGCCGACGTTGGAGGTCATGATGAACGTGGCGTCGCGGCAGTCGGTAGTGCGGCCTTTGGCATCGGTCAGCCGGCCGTCGTCGAAGACCTGCAGGAACAGGTTCCACACGTCCGGGTGCGCCTTCTCCACCTCGTCCAAGAGCACCACCGTGTGCGGCCGGGTGCGCAGGGGACCGGTGAGCTGCCCTTCCTCTTCATGGCCCACGTAGCCCGGCGGCGCGCCGATGAGCCGGGCGACGTTGTGCTTCTCCATGTACTCGCTCATGTCCAGCCGCAGCATCGCCTCTCGCGAGCCGAAGAGGAACCGGGCCAACTCCTTCGCCAACTCGGTCTTGCCGACCCCGGTGGGGCCCAGGAACAGGAACACGCCTTGCGGTCGATCCCGTTCGCGCAGCCCCGCCGCCGCCGCCCGCAACGCCCCGGCGATCTGTTCGAGGGCGTGGTCCTGACCGACCACGTACTGCCGCAGGTCCTCTTCCAGCCGCAGCATCCGCCGCCGGTCGTCTTCAGTCAGTTCCGTCGCCGGTCGCCCCGTCCACTGCGCCACCACCTCCGCCACCGTCTGGCGCGTCACCGCCGGAGACTGCCCCGCCTGGACGGGCGCCTCGCCGTCCGCCCGATAGGTCAACCGCGCCATCCGGGTTCGGGCGCACGCCTGGTCGAGCAGGTCCAGGGCTTTGTCCGGGAACCGCCGGTCCGGCACATACCGTCCAGCCAGCCGCACCGCCTCTTCCAAGACCTCGTCCGTCAGCGACACGCCGTGGTGGCGCTCGTAGCCTCCCTTCACCGCCTGCAGGATCTCCAAGGTCACCTCCGGCGACGGCTCGTTGACCATGAGGGGCTGGAACCGGCGTTCCAGGGCGGGGTCGGCTTCGACGTAGCGCCGGTGCTCGGCGATGGTCGTCGCCCCGATGCAGCGGATCTCACCACGCGCCAGGGCAGGCTTCAGGATCTGCGGCGCGTCCATCGACGACCCCTGCCCGGCGCCGGCACCAAGCAGTGTGTGGATCTCATCGAAGAACACGATCACCTCCGGCTGCGCGCGCAGCTCGGTCAGGAGGTTCTGCATCCGTTGCTCAAACTCGCCTCGCATCGTCGTGCCCGCCACCAACGCCGAAGCCGACAGCTCAATGACGCGCTTGCCCTGCAGCTCCGGGTGAACATCGCCCCGGGCGATGCGGAAGGCCAGCCCCTCGACGATGGCCGTCTTCCCGACCCCCGCCTCCCCGAGGAGCACGGCATTGTTCTTGTCCTTGCGGCACAGCGTCTGCGCCAACATGGTCAGCTCAGCCCGCCTGCCGATCACCTCGTGCAGCTCTCCTTGCCGCGCCAACGCCGTCAGATCCCGGCCGCGCTCTAAGACCGGCCCTCCCTCCCCCGCCTCCTGCCCTCTGCCTCCTGCCGACTGCCTCCTGCCGACTGCCACCGCTGCCTGACTAACCGCCTCCGGCTCCAGTCCCAGCTCCCAAACCACCCTCACCGCCGCATTGGGACCATCCTGCATGAGCGCCACCAACAGGTGCACCTCGCCCGGCTGCGCCGCCCGCTCCTGCTCCGCCAGCCTCCCGGCCACCTGCAGCACCCGCTCGGCACGCGGGGTCAGCGCCCGCGCGCCCTCGCCCGTCTGCGCGCCCTCGGGCGTCTGCTCGCCCTCGGGCGTCTGCTCGCCCGCCCCGACATGCTCGCGCAGCCGCCGCCGGACGGTCCGTGGCTCCTGCCCCAGTCGCTGCAGCGCCGCCGCCGTGACCCCGTTTTCGATGCGCAGCATGGCGGAGAACAGATGTTCCACGCCCACATACCCATGCCCCAGCCGCCGCGCATCTTGCCGCGCCGCCTGCTCGATCTGCTGCAAAATGCCGCTTTCTCTTCTCATCTCCCATTCCTCGTTCGACGTTCAACGTTCACCACTCGCCACACCCGGTTAGCGGTTGGCGGAGGGAGCGAACTGCAGACCGCAGATTGCAAATTGTCAATTGTCAATTTGCATTGTCCGCCGTTCGCCCATACATACGAATCGCCCCCCGCTTTCTGCGGTCAGCGCGAAGAAATGGGCGGCCCCGGCCCCGACGTTGGCCCGCCCCTGAGTGGTCGCAGGGCGAGTTACCAGCCGGAACCGGGGTCTGGCTTGATTCGCCCCCTTCCGGGGGACAGGAACCGGCTTAGACCTTGAGAAGCACGCTCCGGTCGGGGCGGCGCCGGGAGGGCGCGGGTCGACCGGATGCTGGCTCCCCAGTCGGGGAGGCACGAGGTCTTGGGCGCAA
>PEVN01000309.1:0-12039 GCA_002779825.1 Armatimonadetes bacterium CG06_land_8_20_14_3_00_66_21
CAGCCCCCTCTGGTCGCAGCCGCTGGCATACCAGACCGCCGGTTCCCCGGTAGTTGCCGAGGTGAACCGCGACGGCAAGTTAGCGGTCGGCATCGGCACGGAAGACGGCGAGTTCTACCTCTACGCGTGCGAAGCTTCGGGGCAGGTGCTCTGGGCCAAGGCCCGCGGCGACGGCCGGAACACGGGAGCCTACCCCGCGGCGAGGTCCTTCGGCAAAGCGATGGTTGGCGTGCCGCGGCGGTAGATCTGGCTGCCGAGAACCCTCAGAACGCCTGGGCGATCTGCACGGCCACGCCGATCGCCGCCGCCTTCGCCTTCGCCGCCCCCTCGGGTCCGCGCGCAAGGGTTGGTTCGACCACGATGGGGCGGATGTCGGTGAATCCCATGAAGCCCAGCGCCAGTTCGAGGTACGGCTTCTGGAAGTCCATTTGCGCGCCGCCGGAATCGGCTCCATAGGCGCCGCCGCGGGAGTAGACCACTGCGGCGGGCTTCCCAGTGATCAGCCCGGTGTAGCCCGTTTCCGGCGAGAAGCTGAATGACAGACCGGGTTGGATGATCACGTCGAGGTAGTGCTTCAGCTTGTAGGGGAGACCGAAGTTCCACATGGGCAGGCTGAGCAGGTATTTGTCGGCCGAGTTGAAGTGGCCGAACGTCTTCACGACGGCCGCCCACGCCGCGGCTTCTTCGGCGGTGTGCTCCTGACCGGTCAGGAGCCGGTACTTCGCGTTCAGTGTGTCGCCATCAAACTCGGGCAAGTCGGCTGACCAGAGGTCGAGGGTCTCGACCTCGTCGGCAGGATTGACGGCCTTGTACGCCTCAATGAACGCCTGCGCCACAGCGATTGAGCTTGAGCGGTCCTTTCTGGGTGAGGCTTCTATGTGCAGTAGTTTGGACATGGTGGTTCTCCGCCTTCAGTTCAGTCCGCATGGTTAAGCCCCGTGGCCATAGGATGACCGCGAGGAGGAGGGGAGGGAACCGGAGCGCGCCCTGCTTGCATCTGCACGCCGGCGGGCAGGAACCAGGCAGCGTCCCCTCGAAGAAGTGGTATGTGAGTCGCTGTCGCCCCACTCGCGGCGGCACGAAAGGAACTGAGCAGATGCAGTGGATCACGCCCTCCCTGATGGCCGCCGCCTTCCTCTCAAATGCTTCAACGACGGCGCTCGCCGAACTGACCGCCCGGGTGCAACCCACTCCCGGCGGCCCGCAGATCCATGTGAACGGGAAGCCCGTTGTGCCGCGGTGGTTCTTTGGCTCGCAGCAGGGCGGAACGGTGTCGGCGTCTGCGGAGTGGACGGACGCGTCGTTCGATTTCTCTCCCGGCGTGCCGGTGAACAAGAGCGGGACACTGCACCTCAGATTCAGTCATCGAGCAGGCGAGGTGTGGCTGGCGGACGTTCGCATATGCGATGCCGAATCGGGCGAGGAGGTGCTGCCGCCGGAGAGCTTCGCGACGCCGGAGGCGTTCGCCGCGGCGTGGAATCTGTGGCCGCTGGGCGAGGCGAACACCGTCGGGAAGGTGGCGGTGGAGGACGGCGTGCTTCACGTGGTCCAGACCGATCCGCCCAACGGGAACTGGCCCGACTTCCACCTCCACAGCGGCGTCGCGATGACGTTCAAGGCGGATCGACGCTACCGGTGCTCGTTCCGCGTCCGCGCCGTGCCGGACCGCCAGGTGAACCCGGCGCTGTACCGCGTGGAGGGTGGCGTATGGACCAACATCGGCGGGCCGCCGGGACCGTTTCTGCAGCAGGTCGCCCTCGCCCGTGATGCCGGCGTCGACTTCGTGTCGTTCAGCGCCCCGAACTGCTGGACCGAACCGGAGACGGATCCCAACTTCGAGGCGCTGGACGCGCTCTGCAAGAGTATCGTCGCCGTGAACCCCGAGGTGCTGCTCGTCCCCCGCGTGAGCGCCAATGCCCCACCGTGGTGGCTGGAGCGTCATCCCGAAGCGCGGATGGTGTATGAAGGCAACAAGCCCGGGAACATGGCGGCAGTATCGGACCGGCAGTACCGCGCAGACGCGGCGGCGCACCTGGAGAAGCTCTGTCGCCACCTGACGGAGGCGTTCCCGGAGCACTTTGCCGGAATCCACCCGTGCGGGCAGAACACGGGGGAGTGGTTCTACGAGGACTCGTGGGAACGGCCGCTCAGCGGGTACGACCCGGCGACACTGCAAGCATGGCGGGAATGGCTGAGAGCCCGCGGCGCCGCTGACGCTGGGACCGCGGAAGTCCCCAGCGCCGAGTCTCGCCACGCCGCGCCGTTCGGGCTGCTACGTGATCCCGCGCGCGAGCGGCGACTGATCGACTTCGCCCGGTTCCAGCAGGAGGAGATGGCGGACATGGTGCTGGCGCTTGCCGCCGCCGCACGCCGCGGCAGCAGCGGGAAGAAGCTGGTGGTGTTCTTCTATGGCTACCACTACGAGTTCGCCGCCTTGCCGAACGGCGCGTCGGTCAGCGGGCACTACGCGCTGGGCAAGGTGCTGAAGTCAACGGACTTGGACATTCTCTGCTCGCCCATTTCGTACACCGACCGCCAGTGGCCCGGAACGGCCCCGTGCATGAGCCCGGCCGAGAGCATCCGCGACGCCGGGATCATGTGGTTGAACGAAGACGACACGCGCACGTACCTCAGCCTCGACAAGGGCTTCGGTGCCCTCGACGATCTCCAGCAGACCTGCGACGTGATGCTGCGCAACACCGCCCAGGCCGCGCTCCGCGGCTTCGCCACGTGGTGGATGGACTTGCCGGCGACCGGCTGGTTTGCCGATCCGGCCATCTGGGAGGAGATGAAGCGGCTGCGACCAGTTGACGAGGCGATGCTTCAGCGCGCGCAGCCCTTCGCGCCCGAGATCGCCGCCATTCTCGGCGAAGACAGCATGTGCCACCTGCCTGGCGGCGCGAACGTCCTGTCGCGACCGTTCATCTATGACGCCCGCGCCGCCCTCGGTCGGAGCGGCGCGCCGTATGGGCAGTACCTGCTGTCGGAGGTGATCGAGGGGAAGGTGCCTGCCAAGCTACAGTTCTACCTCGCCGCTTGGGCGTTGAGCTCAGAACAGCGACAGCAGCTCAAGGCGAACCGGCGCGCTGGCGAGACGCGCGTCTGGTGCTACGCGCCGGGGTACCTCTCTCCCAACGGGTCCGACCTGTCCGACGAGTCTGACGTGTCCCGCATGAAGGTCCTCACCGGTTTCGCTTGTCGACCGGTCTCATTGGCCGCTCCCGTGGCAACGCCCACCGACCAGGGACGGAAGCTCGGACTGAGCGACCCGTGGGGACCCGACGTGCAGATCGCGCCACTGTTCACCGTGGAAGCGTCGCCGGAAGAGACGCTGGCGACTTACTCGGATGGAAGTCCCGCCGTCGCCGTCCATCGCGGCGAACTCGGCACCGACGTATTCGTCGGAGTGCCCCAACTGACGTCCGCGCTGGTGCGTGCCCTGGCGCGCTTGGCCGGAGCACACCTGTTCACCCAGGTCGATGCGGCCGTCTGGGCGGCGGAACCATACCTGTCGATCCACGCCATGGAGGACGGCACCGTGACCCTGAACACCGGCCGGAACCGCCCGGTACTGGACGCCCTCGACGGTGCGACGATCGGCGACGGCCCGGAGGTTGCACTGCCGATGCGCAAGGGCGAGACGCGGGTGCTGAGGTACTGAGCGGCACAATACCGGACAGGGGCGCGTTGGGCGGGCGTGCCGTAGGAGGTACAATCAGGACGACGCAAGAACGGTTGGTGCAAGTCCGTTGGGCCAGAGCCGCGAGAAGCAGTTGGGACAGTTCTTCACTCCGCCGGAGGTGGCGCGGACACTCGTCGGTTGGGTGGTGCATGACAAGCGGGTGCGCCTGCTCGACCCTTCCTGTGGCGATGGGCGATTCCTGACCTGCCATCCCAGATCCGTCGGGATCGAGATCGATCGCGACAACGCGGCGCTGGCACGCGCGCAGGCTCCTGGCGCCCTGGTACACGAAGGCGACTTCTTCGAGTGGGCAACGCAGACAGCGGAACGGTTCCAGGTTGCCGCGGGGAACCCGCCGTTCATCCGCTATCAGGACTTCGCGGGCGACACGCGAATCCGGGCACTGGCCTATGCGGAGCGCCTTGGAGTGAAGTTCAGTCGCTTGACTTCGTCGTGGGCGCCGTTTCTCGTTGCCGCGGCCAGCTTGCTCCGCCCCAACGGCCGAATGGCGTTCGTGGTGCCCGCCGAGATCGGTCACGCAACGTACGCTCCTCCGCTGCTGGAGTGGCTCTGCGCCCACTTTGAGCATGTTCGGGTTGTGGCGTTCCAGCAGAAGCTCTTTCCCCAGCTCTCGGAAGATGCTTGGCTGCTGTACTGCGCCGGGTATGGGAGTCGCAGCGACGCCGTGTATCTCAACGACTTCGAGAGGTTCGTGGCGGACGAACCTCTCCCGCGGTTCGCCAGACGCGTTGAGCTGTCGACATGGCGCGCGGCCGGCCGGCGGCTACGGCGGTTCTTGCTTCCGAGCGAATCTCTTGCTCTGTACGATGAGCTGTCGGCCCGGCCCGAAGTCGTGCGCCTGTCTGAGGTGGGGCACGCAGGGATCGGATATGTGACGGGGGCAAACGACTTCTTCCACGTGCGCCCCTCGACGGCCAAGGAGCTCGGGATTCCAGCTCGACTCCTGCGCGTTGCGGTGCGCAAGGCGGAGCAGCTCCCGTCCGTCTCAGTTGATCGGGCGGCAGTCGATGGGTGGCTGATGAGCGACGACCCCGTGATGCTCCTGCACCTCAACGGACAGGACCGGCTCCCGGATTGCCTCCGCCGCTACCTCTCCTCTGAGCACGCCGAGCGTGCCAAGGGCACCTACAAGTGCCGGAACCGAAGCCCCTGGTACGCAGTGCCCGACGTGCGCGTCCCCGATGCTTTCCTTGCCTACATGAGCGGATTGCGTCCCAGCCTCGTCCGGAACGATGCTGGCTGCGTTTGCACCAACTCTGTGCACGCCGTAACGCTCAAAGCGGGGGTATCGGTGCGCGCCGTCCAAGAGGCGTGGCGGTCGCCACTCTGCGAGCTGAGTTGCGAGCTGGAAGGGCACCCGCTGGGGGGGGGGATGCTGAAACTCGAGCCGGGCGAGGCTGCCAACGTGCGGCTTCCCCTGGGAGAGGTCGGGCTGACCAGTGGGGAGATCGAGACGATCCGGGGCGGCACTGCCCACGCACGACGGTGGAGGCACTATGGCTGAGGACTTCGTGCCAGGTTTCTTGCCGTTGGGTTCCGCACTGCGGGAGTTCGTCAGCGCGACCTCGACGCAGGGACAGCAGCACATCAAGCCGTTCCACAAGTACGTGGCGCTCCGCCTCGTGCTGGAGGGCGGGTTCAGACCGGACGAGGTCACGCCTCACCCGCCTCTGCGGTTGGTAACTCGCGGCGGCCGCAATCGCCTGGAGTTTGATGCTGAGATAGAGGACGGCCGCGAGCGTACCGTTCTCGGCGGTCTGAAGTCGAAGGCAGTGGATGTGGTCGTGTGCAAAGACGGCGTTGGCCCCGTCGTGGCTGTCTCGGTGAAGGGCACCGGGAACGCCTTCCGCAACCTGACCAACCGGATGGAGGAAGCCATTGGCGACTCGACCAACGTCCACCTGATGTACCCCGGACTCGTCTATGGCTTCCTGCACCTTCTGAAGGCCAACCGCGAAGGGACGCCCGGGCTGGCGGCCAATGACATCTCGGTCGATGCCACGGGAACGGTCGTCCCCGCTGTCCAGCGCTACCATGATGTCCTGTTGGGGTTGGCGGGACGCCGCCTCGTTCGGGATGACTACACGCGGTATGAAGCAGTGGCGTTGGCGATGGTGGAGAGCAGTGGCGCATCGAAGGGGGCTGTCCTGCCCGGCTTCCCGTCGGCGGACAGCCCGTTGCTGCTGACCCACTTCTTCACGACGCTGTACGCTACCTACGACCTCCGGTTTCCGTACGTCGGCGCCTCGATTGCCAGCCTGCGGCGCCTGGAGTGGGATGCCGACTCGCCAGCCCTCACCGGTCTGAGTGACCGAGCGGGCGGCCCGCCCCCCGACTATGACCTCCGAACTGGCTGACGGCTCTGAGATATGAACGACGCAGGCGATCAGACAACGACCGACAGCGACTCCACGGCCGTCTCCCACTTCGAGTGCCAGAGCTGCGGCGCTGCGCTGACCTACGCTCCCGGCACGACGCAGTTGAAGTGCCCGTACTGCGGCAACGTCAACGAGATAGCGGCGGAGCCTGGCGGCGCGGTTGAGCACGACTTGGGAGAGCTTGCCCTTGTCCCGGCGACCTCGGCGCGGGGGCTTGGCGGCGAGGGCCGTACCTTCAAGTGCAGCAACTGCGGCGCGACGACCAACCTGCCGCCGGGGGTGGCGTCCACGGCGTGCGCGTTCTGTGGGAGCGAAGTGGTTGTGCAGACGGCTTCCGACCCCGATCTGGTGCGGCCGGAGACCCTCATCCCCTTTCAGTTCGACAAGCGCCAGGCCGCGCAGAAGTTCCGCGACTGGATTCGGCGGCTGTGGTTTCGCCCGAACAACCTGAAGAAGGTTGCCGCGCTGGAGGAGATGAACGGGGTGTACACTCCGTTCTTCACCTACGATGCGCAGGCCACCTCAGACTGGCGGGGCGAAGCCGGCGACTACTACTGGGAGACCGAGACCTACTACGACCCCCAGGAGAAGAAGCAGAAGACCCGGCAGGTCCGGAAGACCCGCTGGACGTGGCGGAGCGGCCGGCACCAAGCGCTGTACGATGACCACCTTGTGTGCGCCTCCACCGGCCTGGAGGGCCGGTTGGTGCGGACGATCGAGCCCTTCGACCTGAGCGGACTGAGACCCTACAAGGAGGCGTTCCTGTCGGGCTGGTCGACCGAGGAGTACTCCCTCGACCCGCATTCGGCGTGGGCCACTGCTCAGGACGAGCTGCGGGGTCAGGAGCGCGAGACCTGCTCCCGGGAGTTGGGCGGTGACACGCAGCGCAGTCTGCAGGTGGACACGCGCTTCTCGGACGTGACGTGGAAACACCTGTTGCTTCCGGTATTCGTGGCATCGTACCGGTACGCCGGCAAGCGCTACCACTTCCTGATCAACGGTCAGACGGGGGAAGTCGCCGGTCAGGCGCCGCTGAGCTGGTGGAAGATCCTCGGCGCCGTGCTCGCGGCCGCTGCGATTGCTGCGGCGGTGTACTTCGTGCGGGAAGGGCTACGGTAAGGGGAATGGAGTAGTGGCAGGGCCCGCAACGCTCCGCCACTCCCCGCCACTCCCCGCCACTCAACTACTCCACCCCTACGCGCCCTGCTTCGCTCCGCATTCCGCGCAGAACTTCGCTGCGGCCGCGACGACCGCACCACACTCGGTGCAGTGGCGCTGCGTCGGTGCTTCGACCTTCTGCCCGCACTCCGCGCAGAACTTGGCTCCCGCAGCCAGAGCCGCGCTGCACTTGGCGCATTGTGCTGCAGCCGTGGCTGGCGCAGCCGGGCCGCCGCTCTGCTTCTGCGAGAGCGTCTGCTGCATCATGTTGGGGATCATCATGCCCATGCCGGCAGCCATCCCCATGCCCATGGCGCCGCCCTGCCCGGGCTGCTTGGCTGCCTCTTCCATTGCGGAGGCCGCTTTGAACTTCATGTACTGGTCCACATCGCCGACAGCGTGCATGCTCGCCCGCTCGCGCAGGGTCTGCTGGATTTCCTCCGGCGGGGTGATGGACTCGATCAGGAAGTCGCGGGTGGCGATGCCGTACTGAGCGAAGTCCCCTGCCACCCGGCCCTTCACGGCGCCAGCCAGTTCGTCGTAGAGGCGGGGGAGGTTGAGCACGGTGTCCACGTTCTCGCCCAACAGGTCGTTCAGTCGGGCGACAATGACGCTGCGCAGGAAGTCCTGCACTTCGCTCGTGGTGAAGCGCCCTTCTGTCCCAACGATGGAGTTCACGAACAGACCGGGGTCCGTCACCTGCATCGAGAAGGAGCCGAAGGCGCGAAGCTGGATCATCTGGAACTCGGTGTCGCGGAACCACACGGGCTCGCGGGTGCCCCACTTCAGGCTGGTGAACACCTTGTTGCTAACGAAGTAGACCTCGGCCTTGAACGGACTCTTCCCGCCGAAGGGGAGGTTGATCAGTCCTGCCAACAGCGGCAAGTTCTGGGTCGTCAGCGTGTGCCGGCCCGGTCCCAGCAAGTCCAGAGCCTTGCCGTCCCTGAAGAAGATGGCGCTCTGACTTTCGCGGACAATGCACTGCCCACCCAGCCGAATCTCGTCAGACCGGTACCTGTGCACAATCTCGTCGCCGAGTTCATCGGTCCATTCCACAACGTCAATCGCCATGCTGCTCCTCCGTCCGGTCCGGTGCGGTTCGAGCCGCGCTACTCTGCTGTGCTGGGTGCGTCAAGTCCTCGCAGGAGGCTGTCGCGTTCCTCGACGCGGGTCTCAATGCTCTGCAGTGCGCCGACCAGCCCCTGCGTTTGCTCTTTCAACTGCTCTATCGGTGCCGACACCAACGCTGCCGCCGCGTCCGCGGCCTGTCGCACCGCCTCCATCAGCGCAGCATCGTGCTCGTAGACGCGGTCGAGCGCTTCGTTGTCGATCTTCACGGCGTCGAAGAACCCGGTGTAGCCGCGGGCTGCATACCGCACCTTGCCCGCCACGCGCGACAGCTCCTTGTCCGTCCGCTCAATGTAGCCCATCGACGATAGATGCCCGGCGTCGGCCAAGGCTACCCGGGCTTCGTCGAGGCGCGCCCGTGCTTGGTCCAGCACGGCTGCGAGCTGGTCGCGGAGCGCCTTGTCGGCGTCGCGCCGCTGCTCTCGCTCCAGGTACGCGCCATACCCGGGGAGTTGGAGCCCAAACTCTCTGAGCCAAGTCCGGCTCGCTTCGATTCGCTGGCGGATGTCTGTCACGGTGACCTCCCGGGGACGCACGGTGGCTGGTGCGGGGCTTCGCACTGCTGGTGCCTGCTGAACCGGGCTGCCGTGTCCGAAATGTGACCGGTCGGGGCGACAGCCTCACAGCCTGTGCAGGTTGTTGCCCACTTCCAGCACGCGAAGTCGGACGTGCGCGAGCCCGTCTTCCGCAATGCCCAAGCGCTTGGCGGCTCGCTTCGATAGGTCAATAACCCGACCTCTGACATACGGGCCGCGGTCATTGATGACTACGTCAACCCAGCGGCCGGTGTCGTCGTTGTAGACCCGGACCACCGTGCCAAGGGGCAGGGTTCGGTGCGCGGCGGTCCTAGCCTCTTCGTCGTACGGAACGCGAGACGAGGTGAGCAGGCCGTCCAGCGAGGGGTGGTAGTAGGAGGCCAGCCCGACCAGCGCGTGCGCGGACCGGGCGGGACGGAGACGAAGAGTACCGACCACAGTGCCGGCCGCCTCCGTAGAGCGGGCCACTGGTTGAGGGTACAGCGACAGCCCCAGCACCGCGAAGAGCGCGGCGTAGAACTGGAACGCGGCATGTTTTCGCGCAGTCAGCGCGGGACTTGAACGGGGCATCCTCACCACAACGCACAGCGCAGATGGCAGCACGCGCTCGACGACGCGAGACGCTATGCGTGTGGCTCAAGCCAGCGTGGAACGCCAGCCTTGCGGGGTGCAGAAGCGGGGTGCATTGCGGTGGTGCTACAGACGCGTTGGGACGCCAGTACACTGGTGCGAAGGCCGTTGCGGCGACGGGACTGCGAAGGGGGCTATCGAGGTCGATTGCGATGTGGGAAAGAGCGCGTTGTGCTCTCTGCTGATTCCCCGTGGTAGCCAAACTGCCAACCACAGAATGGTCTCTATGGTAGTCTGACACCTGGGCCCTGTCAAGGGCGCTGGCCAGCCGGAGCCGGGCGCTTCACCAGGGGCTGCTTGCTTCAGGGCAGCGGCTTGGAGTCGCCTGTCAGCGTCGCCGCCACGTCATGTTCGTGACGTCGCCGTTCCGGAAGGTGAACTTCTTGCTCCAGTCGGAGTGTGCGCCGCCCACGCTGACGGTGCAGTCAACCGCGAGAACGCCGTTGCCGTTCTCAACGCCATTGCCCGTTACGTCCATACACACGGTGTCCTCGCCGTACTGCGACTTGAGGTAGCGGATAGCCTTGTCTTTCATCTGCTGTTCGGTCATGCTGTTGACTCCTTCGCGCAAGGTTGGGGGGTGCTCGGAACCGCGAGACGGCCTCGCGAACTGGATAGGCCCGCAGTCCCGCTGGGGCACGAATTGTAGCGCAAGTGCGGGCAGTCTGAATAGGGAAACGCTTGCATGGCAGTAAAAAAGAGGCAGCCACGCGCCCGACCGATGGACAACATAACCGCCCTCATCTGCGGGCTGCGAGCGGCGTACCGTACGTTCCCGGAGCCGGCGGTGACGCAAGTGGCGCACGAGGGAGATCCGTTCAAGGTGCTGGTCTCCTGCGTGCTCAGCTTGCGCACGAAGGACGACGTTACCGCGCAGGCGTCGAAGCGGCTGTTCGCCCTGGCGGACACGCCGGCGGCGCTGCTGTCGCTTGGCGAACAGGAGATCGCAGACGCCATCTACCCCGCCGGGTTTTACCGGACCAAGGCCGGCCGGTTGCGGCAGCTCAGTGCCCAATTGCTGCAGGAGCACGGCGGCGAAGTGCCTCGTGAGATCGACGAGTTGCTCAAGCTCCCAGGCGTGGGGCGGAAGACGGCGAACTTGGTGGTCACCCTTGGCTACGGTCTACTCGGCATCTGCGTGGAGACGGACGTTCGTTACCCGCAACACCTGGGAACAGCGCGCAGCGGAACTCCACGTGGTCGCCGTCGAGGACGATCTGCGCACCAGCCGCCTGCAACAGGACCCGCCAGTCCTTTGGGCTGAGGAACCGCAGGCGAGGCTTCAGTTCCTCGACCGTGCGCAGGACGGCTTTGGCGCGCTCATCGTAGAAGCGGCCGTCCGCGACGCGCACCTCCAACTTGGCTTGCTGGGCCGATAGCTCCTGCCGCTCAGCGCGCAGCCGCGAGAGGACAGCGTCGAGGTCAGCCTCGGTGAGCAGGTGGGACGCCGTGAGGAACCGCTCCTTGGCAGTCGCCTCCTGGCGCTTCAGCTCAGCGATGGTCCTCCGCGTCTTCTCCAGGGCATCGAGGTCCCGCTGATCAACGGCGGACTTACCCGCTCTCACGCGCAGGGCCTGCGCTACGTCAGGACTGTTGCTCAGACCCTCCACAACGATTCTGCGGACCTCCGACTCGACCCACGGGCCGCTGGCCACAGACTGCTTGCAGAGGGTGCGGTGCCGTCCGTCGGGCGTCTGACGCTGCCCCATGCCCCCGCAGCGGTAGTGCTCGTAGACCTTGCCGGACTTGCCGCGGAGCTGGCGACCGTAAACGCTCTGCCCGCAACGGCAGCGGATCAGTCCGTTGAGCAGGTAGAACCGCTTGGCGTCGGAACGCGGTGCGCGTCGCTGGAGCCGCTCTTGCAGCCGTTGCCAAGTGTCTGGGTCGAGGAGGGCCGGGACGATCTCGACCGGCCGGCCATCCACGTCGACATGCTGCTTGACGGGGAAGTCGCGGAAGTCGGGAGCCTCCTTGGTCCCGAGGTTGACACGGACGACCCGGCGGCCGCAGTAGGTGGGGTCTGTGAGTATCCGGCGCACGACCTGGCGGTACCAGTCGCCCGAGGGGGTGTAGGGCGGCCGGGTCCAGACCTCCACACCTTCCATGTGGCCGGCCAGTTCCCACCGATTCCCCGGAGGCTTGGCGCCGATGCGGGTCCGGTGCTCCTCGTTGCCGTCCTGGTAGTCGGCAGTCGGGGCGGGAACGCCCTCCTCGTTGAACCTTCGGGCGATGCTGTTGAGGCTGTGGTCGCCGAAGATCATCTCGACGGCCCGGCGGTAGACGGCCGCCTTCTCCGGCACGATCTCCAGCCGTTGGGGGAGCTGTGGGGTCTTGTCCAAGACCCTGTAGCCGAACGGCGGCCTGGCCTTCACGACTTGCAGGTACAGCCCGGCTTCAGCAAGCCGCACCCGCCCAGCCTTGGTCCGGGTGGCGATCCGCTCGCGCTCGTCCTCAGAGAGCAACGACTTGATCCCGTACAGAAGCCGCGAGGTAACTCTCTGACCCC
>PEVN01000099.1 GCA_002779825.1 Armatimonadetes bacterium CG06_land_8_20_14_3_00_66_21
CAACCTGACGCTTTCCACACTTGACCGTGCTCGGCAGATCGGCTATCCTGCGTTCCAAGACCCGGAACACCGCAGTGGCGCCCGGTGTCTGCGCTCCCGACCCGCGGAGGTCGGGCGGCCAACGTCAACCGTGCAGGAGGTGTTATCGACTTGGTACCGGGGCTTTCCCAGACCGCACGCGGCAGGCTGTCGACGTTGCCTGCCGCGGATATTGCCCTACAGGGAGGTTCGTTGTTATGCGATCACAATCCAGGAAGAGCGCGTTCACCCTCATTGAGCTATTGGTGGTCATCGCGATCATCGCGATCTTGGCCGCCATTCTGTTCCCGGTCTTCGCCAAAGCCCGCGAGAAGGCCCGGCAGACAAGCTGCCTGTCCAACCTGAAGCAGATCGGGCTCGGCAGCGTGATGTACGCGTCGGACTACGATGAGGTATTCCAAGGATGGATGACCCGCTGTTGGTCCGGGGGCAACGACGACTCCCACCCGATCAAGCTGCAGCCCTACCTCAAGAACAAACAGGTGTTCGCTTGCCCCTCCCAGCAGCAGACCGCCAACTTCCGCAACTGCTGGGATGGGAACGTCATCGCCGAGTTGGGATACGGGTTCAACGAGTGGATCTCCCACGCCGGCAATGAGACCAATGGCAGTTGCACGTGCTCCTCGGCCAAGAAGGTGAGCTACTGGCCCAAGACGGCTGAGACGCTCCTGTGGGCCGACAGCAAGTGCGGCATGATCTGGGGCGAGTCGCCGGAAGGCATCATCCATCGCGTCGCCTGGCCCGACGCCCCCGGCGGTGCAGGCGGAATCTGTGCGTGTGCCGGCGGAGGCATGCCGCCGATGGATCAGCGGGAGAAGTGGACGCGACACAACGGTGGCTCCAACCTCGCCTTCGCCGATGGGCATGCGAAGTTCTTCACCGCCTCGAACTGCAAGTGGAAGCGCTTCGGCGGCCCCATCATCGGCGCGCCGAGTGAACGGAACTCGTAGTTTTGTGTCGGGTCAGCCTGTTGAGGCGACCCCGGCCCCGCAGGCCAGGCGCAGATCGGGCTGCGACCGCGGCAGAGATCGACCTCCCCCCAGCTTGGGAAAGCTGGGCCACTGGGGGGAGGGTTCGGGATTGCCCCGTGGGCGGTGTCAACCGCAGTTTGGGTCCGACACCCCGGTGCCATCCATGGCCCAGTATAGGGCGGCCGTTGACGGTCTGACTCCCCGCCCCGTTCTACACTGTTGGCGGCGCAACACCCGCCCCCTCCGCCAGCTTCCGACGGAACCGCCCCAGCACACCCACTGTGACGCGGTCGTTTGCAGCCCTCGGAAAACAGGTGGGCGTTCACGCCGAGAAACAGTAGTTTCACGGACATACAGTCAGGGCTGCGAGGATCACAATAGTGCCTGTGGTGTCCCTCTCCGGCACGCGAAGCCCGTCCGTGCTGCCGGGAGGACCGCCCTACCCAAGTACCCGCCCCCAGCGAGAGTGAGCTGATCGAAGATGAGCACCAATGGTCGCCTTTGTCCCGGTGAAGCGGTCGTGGTCACCAACGAGAGAGGGACCATCCTGTCGGTCAGCCCTGTTTTCGAGCGGTTCACGGGGTTCAACCGGTACGAGGTCGTCGGTCAGCGCCTGCGGGTCAACGCGAAGGCGCCGTTCGGCGACAGCTCTGCCGACCAAGCGGCAGCCTGGGCCTGCCCGACCAGCGAGTGCACTCAGACGGGGATGGTCTGCTACAGCAAGAAGGACGGCACGCCCTTTCAGGTGACGGCCATGATCTCGCCTCTGCGCGGCGCCGTGCCCCGGTGCGGGTCAGTGTGTCCGCTTGACCGGGCTGGAGGACTGCCAGCCGGATCGCGAACCGCCCTGGTTCTGCGGGCTGTGCCAGGCAGGAATGGTCGGTGCAACGCAGTGAGCGCTACCAGTAGAAGACCGCTCGGGGCGGGGAACGCCACAGGAATCGCGCTTGACCGCGCCCTCTGCCCGTCGGGAGTGATTCCCTGTTTCGCGTAGAACTGGCCGTCGGTGATGCTGATCGTCTTCGTGTTGGTCTTCTTGTCGGTCAGCGTGAACGAGAAGGTGCCGGCACAGGCGGTACTGCTGAACTGGGTGACACGGATGGTGCCGGCGGTGGCGTTGTACTCGGTGTCCTGGGCGTCCCAGCCCTTGGCCCACGGGTGAGGCGTGGTCGCCGAAACCGTCGCAGTCACCGGGACAGTCGTGGGCTTCTCCAGACCGAAGTACAGGGAACCTTCGACGAAGGTGCCTTGCTTGGGGACGCCGGTGAAGGTGAACACGGAGACGGTTTCGGGGTCCGGCTGCCGGGGGGTGTCGAAGACAAAGTAGACCTTGTACTCGCGGGCAGTACCGTTCTTTAACCACCGCGCCGTCCCTAATGTGAGCGCGGGCGTGCCGGGGACGACCACAAGTGACGACCCCGCAGTCGAGCCAGTCCCCCCGCCGCCACCTCCACACCCGGCCAGAGCCGACAGCAGTACCAGCCAAGCGCCCTTCGCCAGCAAGTGCCTCACCATCTTGTCTCCTCCTTCAGCCTGGCGGCTCCTGCCGCCGCCTCATTGTGCGACCTCAGTAGTTCCGCGTCTGCTGGGCCACGATCTTGTTGCCGCTGTCGAAGATCCGGGCCAGCGCCCAGTGGGCGTTGGACTCGCCGAGGGTGCGGGTGATCTTCAGCGAGTGCTGACCGTCGGCCCCGATCTGCGCCCAGTTAGCGCCAGCGGCCTGGACCTCTCCGCCATTGCGCTTCCGGTGTGATAGGTAGACGCGCCCTCCCTGGGGGACGCCGGTGAAGGTCGCATTGACGGAGTAGGTCGAGCCCTTCCGCGGCACCGCCGGGGAGGTGCTGAGAGCAATGGCGGGCTTGGCGGGCGGTGACGCCTCGCTGCCCGCTTGGTCGTCGTCGCTCCCGGAGCCCGGAGGGCCGATGGAGTCGGCTTCGAGGTTGACGCGCAACTCGTTGGGGCCGATGTTGATCTGGCCGTTGTTCTCAATGTCGGCGGTCACCAGATTGCCGGGGAGGCTCTTGAGTACGCCGAACTCCCACGTACGGACGAATGCCCTGATCTGAACCCGGTTGCCGGGCGACTGGGTGGGCGGCTTCAGCAGTTTCTCGAGGCGGTCGTGTAGAGGAAGCCCTCCAAGTCCTGCTGGTTTCCGGGCGCGCCGCCGTTCTTGAATACCTCGCAGTACTGGCAGGTACGCGGCCCACGCTCCTGAGCACGCGCCGAAGATTGCCGGCGTGCCGGCATCGATTACCGGCACCAGAAGCGCTACGGTGGACAGGCTGGTACAGATCCCGATGCCCATGTGCGGGTAGTTTGTCACGAAGGTACAGGTGAGCCCGTGGATGTCCGAGAAGTTCGCCAGCACTTTGCGCAGCGCGACGGTCGGCAGAGAGGGCGTGTCCACCGGCACGGCGGCTTCGTAGATGCCGGTGCCCACGCGGTAGGCGGTGTAGCGATCGTTGTAGTCGGCATCGGCACTGGCGAGGGCCAGGAAGACGGTGGGCACCTTGATGCTGGAGGGAAGGGTGGGGTCGAAGGGATTGCCTCCCTTGAGCACGCGGACGCGGGTTTTCTGCGTTGCCCTGGAGGCGGCGCGAGGGACCAACGTCGCCTCGGGGATGCCCAGTTGCCGGTCGCCGTCGCCAAACGAAGCCCGGCTCTTGTCGGCAGGCTCTTGACCGGTGTTCGGGTCGACGACAGTCGTAACGCTCATTGCGCCATCGGGCGTAGTGGCGGTGACGGCGACTTCGGTAGCGGAGAGCCAGTCGAGCGCGAAGGTCGTGCCGTCATCCCCGATGAGCCCAACGGGGCGCCCATTCTCGTCGAGCATGATCTCGGTGGAGGCCCCCGAGGCGTTCTTGACGACTACCGAGTCGATGCTTGTGGGCGTGCCCTCGGCATCCTTGGCCCCGAAGTAGGTCACCGAGGAGCCGTCGGCAGCGTTCGCCACCAGGATCATCCGGCTGTCTGCAGAATCCGCAACATCGACACTGAACGTGTTGGCCGGGGGATTGCCGCCCCCCGCAGGAGCACCGCCACCCCCTCCACCGCAGCCCACCCAGAGTGCGACGGCTGCAACCGCAAAGCCTCCCAACAGAATCCTGAGCACCTTCATGTTCGCAACCGCCCTGGCAGATGGTGTGCGGACTTGGTGCATGGGGCCGCACTCTTCACGACTCGAAGGTCCCGAGTGCGGCGCCAACTGACAGCGGACGACATACCAGCCCTGGAGCGCGAGGCCTGCCTCAGCTCCACCCGACTCCCGACGTCTGCCGGGTTCGGAGCTGCAGAAAACCTCTGGCCTGGCGCCAAAGGATACCCCAGGGCCGTCCCGGAAACCCCACGTCTCGCGGCGACTTCTCACGGCTCACGCGGACGGCGGGGTATACTCGTACACGCTCAGCAGCGCACCAACCGTCGGCGGCTGGGTGATCCCCGGGGAGTGCCCTTCTATGAAGCGCGACGACAACACCGGCGGTCAGCGTTGGCTGATCGCCGCCCTCCTGCTCACCACCGCGGTGACCACCTCTGCGGAACTCAAGGAGAACCCAATGCCCAACCGCGCCCCCGAGAACGTCTACACCGGCGACCTCATGCGATTCCCTGGCCCCTACGGCTTCTGGCAGGGGAAGGCGGGGATCATCCTGGTGACCGACGACGAGTTGGAGACGCTGGCGACCGACCCGGACAAGGAGATCGACCTGTCGCTGACCTTCGACAAGCACCAGGACAGCCTGCGCAAGCTGTGTGAGCGCGCGCAGGCGGCGGGGCAGCGGACGCTGCTGCTGTCGTTCGACCATTTCTTCAAGCAGTACCGCCCAGGAACCGACAAGCCACGACGGCTGATGCCGGACATGGACCAGTACATCGAGCGGATCGCGAAGGTCAGCAAGTTCGCCGCCGACTACGGGTTGGCGATGGAACTGAGCCTGCTCAGCCCCCTGGAGATCGGGCCGGGCTACCGCCAGCGCACGGGCGAGTCGGGCCTGTGGATGCACTACCGCAAGGGCTTGCGCGACCCGCAGACGGGCGCGTTCAGCGTGCAGCTCTGGCGGCAGCAGCAGTGGTGCAACAACAAGGGACCGGTAGCGATTGAGGACGCGGGCGTGCGCGTGTTTGCGTTCCGGGAGCGGGCGGTGGGCGGCACGCCGTACCTGGCAGTAGACCCGGCCGGCGTGGCCGAAGTGTCTGAGGGCGTCCAGGTGGAGGCCTTTGAGGGCACGACACAGCAGCACGGCGACTTCCGCTCCCAACGCATTCGCGTCTTCGGCAAGGGGCACACCGACGTCGGGCCGCTGGACCGGGTGCTGGTTGTGCAGCAGTATCGAACGCCGGAGATGGACTACTTCAGCGACAAGGCGCTGCCGTTCCTGAAAGACCTGGCAGACCGCTACGTCGGCGCGGGCGTGCGGTTCAACGCGCTCTATTCTGACGAGATGCACATCCAGCAGGACTGGAGCTACTTCAACCATCACGACAACGGCGAGTTCGCCGTGCGCTACGTCAGCGAGGGCTTCCGCAAACGCTTCGCCCAGCGCTACGGCAAGGAGTATGAGGACTTCGCCAAGTACCTCGTCTACTTCTGTAGCGGTCAGGAAGAGGCGCGCGACGACCTGCAGGCGAAGGCGGGGCTGAGCCACGTCTTCGGTCCCGCGCCCGAGGACATCCGTCGCACGGCGCTGTTCCGGGCACGCTACTACCGGATGCTGCAGGACGACGTGGTGGACCTGTTCGTCGAGGCGAAGCACTACCTGGAAGGCAAGCTGGGCTATCGCCTGGAGTCGCGCGCCCACGCGACTTGGGCGGAGAGCCCTACCATCGACAAGTGGGAGACTGGCCAGGACCGGCACGCCCGCAACCAGTATGAGTACACCTCCAACTTCGTGTGGTCGGACACCGTGCACCAGGCAGCCGCCGCCTGCCACGACTACTTCAAGTGGGGCGAGTTCCTCACCGGCACTGGCAACGACCACGCCGAGTGCGGCTGGCTGGACCGCGACTACTACGGGCTTGCGCTGGGCTGCTCGACGGGTATCGTCAACGAGATCCCCTACTCATACGCCGCTCACTGGGGCAGCCCCAACGAAGTCTCCGCCCGGCGAAGCTGGTTGCAGACGGCTTACGGCGATGCCGGCTCGGCGGCGCACGGGATGGTGCAGGGCATGGTGCACCGCGACGTGCAGGTGCTGATGCTCTATCCCCTCGACCTCGTGAGCGTCGATGAGCGCTTCGGCTCGTGGATGACCCAGTACGGCTACGCCAACTACCTCACCACCGCGAAGCTGCTCGAAATGGGCACGGTGCGTGATGGCGCGGTGGAAGTTGCCGGCCGGCGGTTCACCACGTTGGTCGCGCTCTTCGAGCCGCACCCACCCAAGGCGCTGCTGACGGCGATGCGCGAGCTGACCGACCAGGGCGGCCGCGTGGTGTGGTCTTCGACGCCCCCGCTGCTGGACTGGGAAGGCGACAACTGCCTGGCAGAGTGGCAGGACCTGTTCGGTGTCGACTACGCGGCAACCACCGCGCCGGGCTGGATCGCGCCGGGGAGGCGGGCGACGTTTGAGGGCGCGCTTGCGGGCGTCGAGCCGCAGACGATCCTGACCGATCTGCTGGTCGATCACGTCTACGCCGTGGCTCCGCGCGCGGGCGTCTCCGTAGTTGCCCGCGTCGCCAAGAAGAGCGCCGGCACCCAGCGAACGACGCCACGCGGAGGCAGCCTCACGTTCCTCGGCTTCCGCCCGCGCGACGACCAGTCGCAGAGCCTCGGCTACGACGAGCGCACGTGGTTCGACGTGCTGAGCAAGCTCGGGGTCTACCCGCCCACCGGCAAGTTCGCCGACGTGAATGACAACACGGAAGTCCTGTCGCGCACAGGCGACTACCTCTGCTGCCGCTTCCCCAACGGCGCCATTTCCATCGCCCCGCATCTGCGGACCTACGAGGAGAACTGGCCCGGCGGCTTCGGCCGGCGGGAAGAGGAGGACAAGCGCGCCCTCGCCGAGAACCCGCCGCCGCCGCGCGAGATCAAGCTCACTGACTTCAAGGCGGGGGGGCACACGGTGACCTACGACGGTCACGGCCCGGTGACATTTCGCGTCAATGGCGCCGGCGAGTTGATCGGCTTCTCCGGTCACCAGTGCAGCGAGATCACCGTGGATGGCCGCACTTGGAAGATGGCCGACCACCGGATGAACACCGTGTCGTGGGCGCCGGTTCCGCCCGAGTGCCGCGTCGACCGCGGCGCGGTAGCAGCACTGCGGCTGACCACCGACGCGCCCTGCGAGATCCGCGTGCCAGCAGCCGGGCTGCCCGACAAGGTTGAGGCAGTCCTCCAGGGGGCGCAGCTCGGCAGCCGCGGCCAAGCAGTGGAGTCGCGTCGCGACGGCGACGCGCTGCTGATCAAGATGCCTCCGTACCACGAGGGTGGGATGGTCTTCGTCGTCGCCAATGACTGACCACCACCCGCGCCGGTGTGAGAAGGAAGTCGATACCACTGTGAAGATGATGAAGGCGTTGGTCAAAATGAAGCCGGAGCAAGGGCTTTGGCTCCAAGACGTTTCGGTTCCGGACGTCGCCATAGACGACGTGCGCATTCGCGTTCTGAAGACGAGCATCTGCGGAACCGATGTGCACATCTGGAACTGGGATGAATGGGCGCAGAGAACGATTCCGGTGCCCATGGTCACCGGGCACGAGTTCGTGGGCGTCATCGAGGCCGTCGGGGAACACGTCCAGGGCTACCGTCCCGGCGACCTCGTGAGCGGAGAAGGGCACCTCGTCTGCGGTCGCTGCCGCAACTGCCTGGCGGGGCGGCGGCACCTCTGCGCGCACACCCGCGGCGTCGGTGTCAACCGCAACGGCGCGTTCGCCGAGTACCTGTGCCTCCCCGTAACCAATGTCTGGCCCTGCGCGCCCGGGATTCCACACGACATCCTGAGTTGCTTCGACCCATTAGGGAACGCGACCCACACGGCGCTCTCGTTCGACGTGCTTGGGGAGGACGTGCTGATCACCGGTGCGGGACCCATCGGGCTGATGGCGACCGCCATCGCTCGACACGCCGGCGCGCGCTTCATCGTGGCGACCGACCTGAACCCTTACCGACTGGACCTCGCGGCCCGCATGGGGGCGACGCGGGTCGTTGATCCGCGCCACGAAAACCTCCACCGCGTCCAGACAGAACTCGGCATGCACGAGGGGTTCGATGTCGGCATGGAGATGTCCGGCAGCCCGGCCGCGTTCCGCACAATGCTGGACAACATGTGCCACGGTGGGAAGATCGCCCTGCTCGGCCTGCTACCAACAACGGAGATCGACTGGGGGCTCGTGGTGTTCAACGGACTCACGCTCAAGGGCATCTACGGGCGGGAGATGTACGAGACTTGGTACAAGATGACCGTGATGATCCAAGGCGGTCTTGAGATTGCGCCGGCGATTACGCACCATTTCCACTACACTGAGTTCGAGCAGGGGTTCGAGGTCATGCGGTCCGGTCAGTGCGGGAAGGTCGTTCTGGACTGGGCGGAGGAGTGAACCCTCGTCAGACTCGTCGGACGCGTCAGACCTGTCCGACCCAGCTAAGGAGCCTCCCGTGTATAGCTCGCTGAAGACCCACCTCACCACCGAACTCCAGCAGATCCGCGATGCCGGTCTGCACAAGTCCGAGCGCGTACTGGCGACGCCGCAGGGAGCGCGCATCGCGGTGGTCGGCGGGCGCCAAGTGCTCAACTTCTGCGCCAACAACTACCTCGGTCTCGCCAATGACCCCCGTGTTGTCGAAGCCGCCCGCGCCAGCTACGAACGGTGGGGCTACGGACTCAGCTCCGTCCGCTTCATCTGCGGCACCCAGGAGTTGCACAAAGAACTTGAGGCGCGGCTCACGCGGTTCATGGGGACGGAAGACACGATCCTCTACAGCTCCTGCTTCGACGCCAACGGCGGTCTGTTCGAGACGCTGCTCGGCCCCGAAGACGCTGTCCTCAGCGACGAGTTGAACCACGCCAGCATCATCGACGGTGTTCGGCTCTGCAAGGCGCAACGGTATCGCTTCCGCAACGGCGACATGGACGACCTCGAAGCCCGGTTGAAGGAGGCCGCCGGCGCACGCGTCCGCCTGATCGCCACCGACGGCGTCTTCTCGATGGACGGGTTCGTCGCGAAGCTGGACGCCCTCTGTGACCTGGCAGACGAGTACGACGCTGCCGTGATGGTCGATGATTCCCACGCGACAGGCTTCGTTGGCAAGACCGGCCGCGGGACCCACGAGTACAACCAAGTCATGGGCCGGGTTGACGTGATCACCAGCACGTTGGGCAAGGCCCTGGGCGGCGCCTCCGGCGGGTTCACCACCGGCCGCAAGGAGATCGTCGAGATGCTGCGCCAGCGGTCACGCCCCTACCTGTTCTCCAACACCCTTGCGCCGGCGATTGCCGCCACCACGCTGGCCGTGCTGGACCTCTTGGAGGAGTCGACCGAACTTCGGGATCGACTTGAGTCCAACACAAGACTGTTCCGCCTGGGCATGGCCGAGCGCGGCTTCGACATCCCCGAGAGCGACCACCCCATCTGCCCGATCCTGTTGGGCGACGCGATGCTCGCCACGAAGATGGCGGACAGCCTGCTGGAGGAAGGCGTCTACGTCGTCGGCTTCAGCTACCCCGTCGTCCCCGAAGGCAAGGCGCGCCTCCGCGTCCAGATCTCCGCGGCACACACTGAGGACGATCTGCAGGCTGCCATGGAGGCGTTCGCCAAGGTGCGCGCCGAGCTGCGAGCACCTGGAGGGTAGCCCGGTCCCGCCCTCACCGCGTGCCCCAGCGGTTGTCCCAGAGTGTGAACAGGGCCAGCAGCCGCACAGGGATGATGAGAAACAGGTGCAGGAACCCGTAGAGCGGCATCAGGAGGAAGTCAGGCTCGCGCGTGCGGTAGAGCCCGTAGCCCCCGCGCAAGAGCGCCACCAAGACGACAGTCAACGCGTACCGGAGTCCCACCAAGTGGTCGCCTGCGGCAAGAGCGGCGACCCCGTGGGCCAGACCATACAAGAGGAGTAGTGGCAGAGCAGCCTGGAAGAACAGGCAGTAGGCGAAGTAGCAGTTCCGACGATGGAGGAACCGAAGCGACCAAAGGAACTCGCGGTAGAAGGACTGGCTCCACCGTCGCTGTTGGCGGGCCCAGACTCGCACGGAGGTGGGCGCCTCGGTCCAGGCGAGGGCGTGGATCGCGAGACGTGCCTCGTATCCGCCCCAGAGCAGCAGGTTCGGGAGATGGCGATCGTCCCCATAGTGGCACGGCCTCCCGAGGAATCGCTGGCTGACGTACCGGTCCACCAGCGGGTCGAGGCGTTCCTTGCGATACACCGAGAACACCCCCGAACAGCACGTCACCACGCCGAGGTAGCTTTGCGAGGCCCGCTCCTGGCAGAACGCAGACCAGTACCGCAGATGGATGAGGCGCGGCAGGAGTGCCGAGCGGTTCTCAACCAGAGCCACACCGGTGACCGCACCGACCCGCGGATCCGCGAACTGGTGGAGCGCTACGTCGATGGCGCGCGGATGCAGGCGGGTATCGCTGTCCACGGTCACGAGGAACTCCCCGTGCGCCGCCGCAAAGCCGGTCGCCTGCGCGTGGCGCTTTCCTTGGTTGCTCCCCAACCGCAGCGTCCGGAGGGACCGGTGGGGAGGAAGGGCCACGACGAGGTCGTCCAGCGAGGGGAGCCCGGCCTCGCTGCCGTCGTCCACGACCACCACTTCCAGGGGGCCCGCGTACTCTTGGTGCAAAGCGCTCGCCACACACCGGCGCAGTGAGTCTGCCGGTTCGTTATAGGTGGGAATGACAACGGTGATGGCAGCGGTGTGGCGGCGAGGGCGGAACCGCTGCTGTCGTCGCCACTCAAGGTGACATAGGACGAACTGAGCAACCAGCCACGAGCCGACAAGTGCACCGTAGAGCGAACCTCCGGGCCAGCTTTGACCCCTGGCGCCGGTCGCCGAAAGCACCCCCGCGACAAGGCCGAGGAGAGCGGCGAAGCCGGCCATCGCAGCAAGGGCCCGCGTCGGGTGTGAGCCAACCGGCCGTCTCTCGGCGTCCGCCGCCACCGAAGCAGCCGCAGGCAAGAGCGGCAGTAGCGGCACGTCTGCGGCGGATGTCTCTCCGGCCACGGTCTCTCCTTTCCCGAGTCGACCGCGCTCCGGCGACCAGCCGAGCTCAAGCGGATGAGGCACTACCCCAGCCCTCCGCAACCCTCCAGTCGAACGGGGACGGCCTTCGACCCGGCCGGCACGGCCAGTCGGAACGTCTTCTCCTTGCCGTTCCAGTCGCCGGACGGAACCGTGGAGGTCGGCGCGATGCCCAGAGCGAGGTCGAGGGTCAGCGGCCCCGCCTGTCCCGACACTCGACCCCTCACCGCGTCTCCGTCGACCCAGAGCGTTGCCACGACCGGCTCCGGCGAGCCGACCAACTGCCGCGGGCCAAGCCGTGCTTCCCGGGCGCCAAACAGTCCGGCTCGCATGACCTGCCCTCCGGCGCTCTGCGTGACCAGCGTGACGGCAGCCGGCCCCTCCGCATGAGTCCTGACCGTGACCGAGTCGGTGTGCCCGGCACGCCTGACATAGAAGTCCAGACCGTCCTCCCGGGGAAGCGTCACGACCTCCGGGAGGGAGGTCCTGGGGATCGGACGCGCCCCCGTGCCTCCGCCCTCGCGCGTCGCAACGTGTCGAACGGGGACCAGGAGGGTCACGAACAGCACCGAGGTGGTGCTGCGCGGGGGAGCAATCCGAATGAACCGCGCGTCGTCGGCATACTGGCCTTCGTCTGCGCGCCAACCGGTCGGCAACAGCGGGAAGATCGCGAGCGCGCCGCTGTCCGCGACGACGCTGAGATACTCCTCGCCCAGCCGGACTTGGCCGCCGGAGTGTGCGCGCCAGTCGAAGTCGGTGGCTGCGTCGGCAGCCAGTTCGTCCACGATCACGAAGTATCCCGGATCGGCACGCCCGGCTGCACCCGCTGCCCCGCGAACGTACAGCACGTGTCGCAGGGCCTTGCTGATCTTGTCCGGGTACACCTCGCGGGCATCCGATAGCGCGTAGTCGCAGCCGACCCCAGGCTCGGGTGCTGCCGCGGGCGCGGCAGAGGAGACACCCCGCAGATCGTCACCGGGCCCGCCGTAGAGGAACTCGCGGAGATACGCACGACTCACAAGGTCGTCGCGCTGGCTGCGACCGTCTACGACGATGGTGTTGTGCCCCGGGGTGGAGGACCAGTACTGCGCGGATTTGCCGCCCTTGCCGAAGTAGCCGGCCGGGTAGTGGCCGATAGGCAGATCGCGGAGGAGCGTCTCGCCGAAGGCGTGCAACACGAACGTGTTGAGGTCGAGGTGGGAGTGGGGATCCTTGTAGCCGCTCCGGAGAGCCAGGACGACCGCGTCGTCGTCCCAACCCGACCGCATCGACACCCATCCCACCTCCGGGAACGCCGCAGCGCGTGGGGCGCCCGCCGAAGGGCGCTCGCCGTTGGCGTTCTCCGGCCACAGCAGCAACTCCTTGGGCTGGCCGCGAAACGGCATTCGCGTGGCAAGCCAGTTCCAGTCGGGACGGTGCAGTTCCTGTCCGAGCTTGAGCAGCACTGCGCGGTTGGAGGGCGCCCGCTGGGCATCGCAGAAGTTCACCCACCCCTCGGGTGGCAGGTAGTTGTGCAGCACGAAGTCGCCGGTCTTCGCCCAGAAGGGATTCTGCAACGCGTCGACTTCGCCCCCGGTGACCCGGCGGACGACTTCCGCAAAGACAAGCAGGGAGTCCACCGCGTACTCCCAGTAGCTCAGCCCTTCGCTCCAGCCGCCGTCGGATGGCAGGTGGTCGAGGATTGCGAAGTACTCCCGTACCACCCGGTGGAACCAGACCGCGGCCCGCGGGTCGTCCCCCAGCAGCGAAGCCACTGCTACTCCAATGTTGGCGGTGACGACACTGCACCAGTTGTTGCGGTAGTCCGCCGTCGGAAATCGACGATGATCGAGCACCGTGAGGTACGGCAGGATCGCCTTCTCTAATAGCGGCTTGCGCACCCACACCCGCTCCCCTTCAGTGATCCGGTCCCACAGCGCGTCATATCCCATCCCCAGCGCCATGGCCTGGGTCGCCGAAGTCAGATCGACGATCCGCGGCTTGTGGCGGTGCGAGACCCAGTCTTCGCGGCTGGCGAATCGCAGCAGCAGACCGCGCGCGACGTCGGTGTACGGTTGCTCGTCGGAGACGGCCGCCAGGTTGAGCACGTCCACGAGGCGAAGCGGCCCGAAGGTGGGTGTGGCGCGAGGCGCCTCGCGTGCCTGCTCCCACCAGCGGACGGCGTTGTCGGCGCACGTGCGGTTCTCCACCCAAGCAGCGCGAGCGATCGGCTCGTCGGTGAGTGCCTTCAGCCGGCGCTTCTCCGCCTCCGTGAACCACACCCAGGGGTGCTTCTCCGGCCGATGGGTCTGGTAGTAGAGGCTGCCGAGGTACGCGGGTAGTCGGTAGTCCTCCCGTTCGGCGGGCGTCTCGGCCCCGTCCACTTGGGTGGGTTGCGCCGTTACGATCAGCGAGAAGCCCTCTGCGTCGCCCGACAGTGCCGCCGCCAGCAGGGCTCTGCGCGTTGCCGCCGCCCCCGGCTCGCCCGCCACCCTTACGGGAAGGCGGATTCTGAGCCCCTGCCCCGGCGGCAGGTCGGCGCCGGGGCACTCCACCTGCCCCACCCGAAGACCGGCGGGAACGTCGCCTTCGGGCGTCGCCGTCAGGTGCATGGACCCGGACGCTCGATTCTGCACCTTCCACGCGCGGTGCCACACGGCGCCTTGGTTGCCTTGCTCCCAGCCCTCGTCGTCGACCTTCAGAGAGTCTCGCGTGAGGAGGACCTGATCGAGGTAGACCGTCGCGGTTGGCGTCGGGCCCAGCCCCCATTCGGTCGAGAACAGCAACCGGTCGACGTGCTCCCAACCCAGCGGCTGTCCCGACCCCTCGAAGCTCTCGAGGGGCATTCGCACCGACTGCCAGTCGCCGGGTACGAGCGTCACCGCTCGGTAGAAGTAGTCGCGCGAGTCGGTGTCGGGGTCATCGCACTCGGCGACCACGTGGATCTCGACGCTGGCCGCCCCGCGGACGCGCGCTCGGAACCGCAGGTTGTCGAACGGCGACCAGTCCTCCGGGACGCGGAACGACGACGCGGTCGGCTGGGCGGGCAGCTCCCAGCGGGCCGAGGCGTTCCCCTCGGCCGCCTGTGCGTCGTCCCGAGCGGCGCCCTCCCAATGCCACTCAGGGCCCTCGAAGTCCTCGACGAGTAGCCGAGGGACCGGCCCGGGCTCGGCGCCTGCCTCTCCGCCGTGGAGAAGCACCGCCGCGAGGGCGGCCCCCGCCAGGAGCCGGAGCGCCCGAGGGCATGAGGTGGTGGATCGTCTCCCCACGCCGCCCGCCGCCGCCCGCCCCCGGAGTTTCTCACTCAGTGCCGGATCTCGCTCCATCGCTTCTCCAGGTCGAACGCGTTGTCCCGCTCGGGGGTGTGGCAGCCCGCGCACCGCTTGCGGGCTTCGCTCTTCCTCCCGGTGGCGCCCGGCAGGGCGAGGTGCAGCAGCCCCTCCTCATGGCACGAGGTGCACTCCACTCCCTGGCTGCTGACTCCTTGGAGCACCTTCCCGGCCACGCGGAACGCTTCGGAGTGGCACCGCAGGCACTCGGGCACGGCAGTGCCCTTCTTCAGGAGCGTCGCAACGGCTTGTGCGTGGCGACTCTTCCGCCAGGCGCTGAGCGCTTCCTCGTGGCAGGTCCCGCACCGCTCGGGGCTCACGTATCCCTGCTCCGCCAGCTTCTCCGACTCGCCGGCCAGCGATTCCATCAAGGTCGCCTGCTGCTCCTCCGCAAGCGCGGTCCGGAGCGCCCGCGCCACGTTCTGGTTGGTGGGTGAGGCGGCGGTCAGCGACAGCGGCTTAAACTCCACGGCAAGGTCGCGCTTGCCGCCGTCGGCCGCGGCGGGCCGCCACCGCACCGCAGCCAGGCCCACTTCCCTTCCTTGCACGGCGGCCGGCAGCAGGTAGCTGTGCCCGACGCGAATCGGCTCCTTGAGCCGGTCCGAGCCCCGCGCGCCGACCACCAAGTCCACCGACCTGCCGAGGTCGCCCTCGAGAAAGTGCCGTTCCTCCGCGAGGCTCCGGTAGGTCAGCAGCACCATCAGGTCGCAGCCGGTGCGCAGCGTGCTCGCCACGTCGACCAACAGCTTGGCCTGCTCAGCGCTTAGGGCGGTCTCGGGGCCGGTGCTCAGCAGGCCGATGCGACGCTCGCCGACCTGGACGACGGCGAAGGGCTGGCGCAGGTACGAGAGCGACCGACCGTCGGGTTCGGCGTTGTCCAGAGGCAGCCCCACGACAGTCAGCGGCCGCTCAGACGCCAATCGCCAGTAGGCTTCCGCCCACTTCGCGTCTGCGGGGCCAAAGGACACCGCGTCGTACTTCGCTTCGCAGAGCGCCTGCCAGACGACGCGGCCTCGCTTCTCGTCGTCGGCGAGGTTGCCCACGTCCACAGCCAGCACCTTGCCGGGAAACTGCTCTCGCAGCTTGCGGATGACCTCCACAGCCTGCGCCAATCCGACGGACTCGCTCCCCGAGCACCCGCAAGACCGCAGGAAGCCCTGCGTGTTCTGGGTGTACAGCAAGAGAACGTCGACGTCGTCCACGCCCGCCGGCAGCGTAGAGTCACTGCCGGCAAAGGCCCAGAGAGCGCAGAGGGTCGCGGGAAGCACGACGGCCAGAGACCACCGACTCAACGGCCGGGTACCACTCATGCCGTCGCTTCACTCCTTCGCAGTCGCCTTCGCACCGCCGTCACCTTCCTCGCGTTTGCCGCCTTCGGGGGGCAGCTCCTCGGACAACCGGGTGACCACCGCTCGCACCGCCTCCCAGTCCTCTGCCACCACCGGCCAGAAGACGGCGCGCGTGAGCGGCGCGCCCTGCTCATCAAGCGCCTTTAGCTCTTCTTCCAGGCACGGCGTGCCGTCCGGCTTCCTCGTACGGACCAGCGGGTGGAGCCGCTCCAAGAAGTCGGCCGGCGGCCCCCCGGCCTGCGGCTTCTGCTTGGCCTCCTGCGCCATTCGGGTCAGGATGCCCCACACCGCGCGGTTCCACCGCTCGTGCCACGTCGTGTCCAGCAGCGCTTCCGACACCGCGCCCTGCTGCATCCACGCCAGCCAGTTGTCCGCCGTCTTCCCCTTCAGGCTCAACCCCTTGGCGTAGTAGCTCCCCGTGCCCCAGGCGACGATCGGGGCGTTTGGGCGCTTCTCGCGAAGCTCTCCGCACAGCTCCGCGCACCATTCTGCCATGCGCTCTTCACGCCACAGGGCCCACCAAGCCAGCCGCCCCTGGTCGGTGAGGTCGATCGGGTCCATGGAACGGGCGTGGATGAGCGCCTCGCGGGCGGCCACGCTGTAGCCCAGCATCTGGTAGGGCGACAGCCGACAGGCGAGCGTGAATCCATCCGGCGCCGGGTCTCGTGTCGCCAGCTCGACGAGCACGTTCCGGAGCGCTGTGCGGACCTCCTCCCGGAAGGGCGACGCGTACTTGGCGGGGTCGCTCCCTGAACCGCAGCCGCCGCTCTCGCCCAACTCGAACCACTCGGGCACTTTCGCGAAGAGACCGGGGCTGTCTGTGTCGGCTCGCTCCCACGTCAGCAGATCCGCAGCAAGGCAGCAGTCTACTCCCGCCTTGCTGCACGCCTCCTCGGTTCGGGCGAGCAGGTCGTTGCTCACGAACGCGGGCCCTTGCGCAAAGGGCTTGACCCCAGTCGGGTAAAGCGTCTGCCCGTTGGAGAACACCAGCAAGTGCAGGCG
Organism: Armatimonadetes bacterium CG06_land_8_20_14_3_00_66_21; assembly: GCA_002779825.1. Lineage (GTDB taxonomy): Bacteria > Armatimonadota > Abditibacteriia > CG2-30-66-41 > CG2-30-66-41 > CG2-30-66-41. Next base: position 16,845 of record PEVN01000099.1, read on the forward strand.
GGAGAAGCCTGCCAACTGAGTAGAATCCGCCGCGATACGCTCCACCAGTGCGGGGGCGCGCCACGGGTCGAGGAACAGCTCGGGGCCGGCCGGCGACGCGCAAGAACCGGCCACCGTCAGCGTCGCCAGTAGGGCAACGATCCCTGTGCGCATAGTCATCGCTCTCCTCACTCACCGACAACGAGGTCCTGGCTGAAAAGGGCGCACGCCCCGATCCCGTCAGTCCTCCGGCAGCTCGACCGCGTACCGGTCGCGGTAGTCGTAGTACACCTGGAAGATCGACACGTAGGGTCCGGATAGTCGTTGCTCCGGGGAAGTGGGTCGTCGGTACGGTCGGACGACCATCAGGTAGGAGGTCCCGAGGCGGACGCGCGCAGTCTGAAGCTCCGCCACACGCTTGCGAAGTACTGCCTCGTCCATCACCATCTTGGCCGGCCCCGGCTTGCCCACGTCCTGTCTGGGGATGAGCGTCGCAGCCCGGGCGACGAACTCCTGCTGGGGTGGCGTCAACTCGCCAAATGGGCCGCTCTCCCGCGCCAGGAAGTCGGCTGGCGCGAAGGGGATGCCCTGCTTGCGCAGGTCCGCCCGGGTCGCCAACGGGCGCAGCACTTCGCCGAGTCTGCTGAGCAGCTTGGCCGGCAGGAGTGGGAAGCGCAGCTTGTGTCCCAGGGTGGGGTCGTGTGCGGCGAGGAAGCGCGTCTGACCCACGTGCCGCAGCGTCATCCCGGTGGCGGCGCGGAGCG
>PEVN01000573.1 GCA_002779825.1 Armatimonadetes bacterium CG06_land_8_20_14_3_00_66_21
CGTGACGCGTGGCGAGTGACGGGTGCCAGGTTGAGGCGACGGCGGGCAGGAGGTAGAATGCTGAGCGAGGTGCGCGATGCCGGAAGTCGAATATGCCAAGCAGACCCAGCGGTTCGTGCAGTTGCTGCTGGACCTCGGCGTGACGAACCCGTGGTTCTACCGGATGATGATCGGGCGACTCTACTACGCGGCGCATCATCTGGCGAGGCGACTGCTTGTGGAGGCGGGGCTGCAACCCGATCAGTGGCGGGGCGCTGTGCACCGGCAGACCATCGATGGGCTTCAGACCCACTATGTCACCACCGGTCGCCTGACCACAAGCGCGCTCGACGGGCTCGATGAGCTGCGCGACCTGCGAAACCGAGTGGACTATCGACTCGATTGCGCCGTGCGTCTGCGCAACGTCAACTGCGCGTTAACTCTGTTTCACCGTTTCGCGCGAGAAACTTGGGCGATCCTGGGAGTGAGCTGAATGGACCTGAAGCAAGCTGTGAGCCAGATCATCAATGAGGAATGGGACGGCGCTCTTGAGGAGCTGACGTTCGAAGGGCCCTATGAAGGTGAGGACCTCTTTGTGTTCGTGGGGCTTCGACACGAGCCTCAGGACTTCGAAGAGCGAAACGCCCGCATGCGTCACCGCGTGAGGGACCTCGGCTATGATGTCGGCATGGTGGTCGACCTGGTGGACGACTTGGTGCCGGCGTAGTAGTGCGTACGCCAGTGTCAGGTGTCAAGTGCCAGGTGTCAGGCGGGCGCGCCCGCATTCCACACTCGGGCGGCTGGATCGCCAGCCGCTATGAACTGGGCGACCTCCTCGGCGAGGGCGGCACCTCTGTCGTTCATCGCGCCTTCGATCACGACCTGCGCCGGTGGGTGGCGCTGAAGCTGTACGCCTTGGAGCGGGCTCTGCCGTTCTCGCCACAGGAAGTCCGCCTGCAGGCGCAAGTGCAGCACCCCAACCTGATGCCGCTCTACGACGCGGGCGTGGACGCGGAGCAGTACGTCCAGTACCTCGCCATGCCGCTCTACCCGGGGGATGACCTGGAGACGATCCTTCGCCGCGAGGGACCGTTGCCCCCGCGCCGCGCGCTGAACTGCGTCGATCAGGTGTTGAGCGCTCTGGACTTCTTGCTCTACCGCCGGGGGGCGGTGCATGGCGACGTGAAGCCGGAGAACATCTGGGTGACCCGCAGCGGCGCGACGGTGCTGATGGACCTGAACCTGGCGCGGGCACTGTCGGAGGAACCCTTGGGTGGCACGCCGGGCTATACCGCTCCGGAGGTGTTTGACGGGCAGTTGGACAGCCGGGCGGATGTGTTCTCGACGGGCTGCGTGCTTTACTACGCGCTCTGCGGTCAGCCCCCGTTTCGGTCGAATGATGAGGCGTGCTTCTCGACGCCGCCTCCACCGAGTGCCTTCGGCAGTGACCTGCGCCCGGAACTTGACGAACTGTGCCTGATTGCTTTGTCCAAGGAGCCGGAATGGCGATTCCAATCGCCCCGGGAGATGCAAGGCACGGTGCGGCACCCGTATTTGTTGACCGGGGCCGGCCGGCGGGGCAGATTGCGCCGAGGCAGGCGAGGGGTACTTGCCACAATTGGCCGCCTGGCGAAGCGTTGCTTCCGCGCCATCCCCTGGTGAGAACTGTTCACCTCACCGCTGCGTGTCCTGCGCCGGGCAGCGCGCAAGCTGGTGTCAGCGGTCATCATGCTGGTGGCGTTGGCGATGGCACTGGCTGAGGGGTACCGGTCCGTTGCAGCGTTCTTGCGGGCGCGGCCGGGAGTGGCGGCGGGGTTTGAGGTCCTGCTCGCCGTTGTGGCAGGGACGGGAGTGATCGCACTGTGCGTTCGGATGGGAAAGGGGATCTCGCGATTTGTGCGCCGGCGGCGCGCTTTGACCGCCCAAGCCGGCCGAAACGCCCCGCACGAGACGGCGACGAGGCGGTTCCGCGCGCCGGCGCCGGGCGCGCCGAGTTCGCCGGTGCTGAGCAACGTCTACCTGCATCCTTTCGATGCCCGGATGACAGAGGTCGGGCTTGCTTTAGTCCGCTATGCGGATGACTTCGCTGTTCTGGCGCCGTCACGGGCCAAGGCGCAGGGCGCGTGGGCCGAAGCCGACCGCTTCCTCCGCAAGGAGCTTCACTTGCGGCTGAACCTGCAGAAGACGCGGGTGCTGCCTTTGGAGGTCGGCTTCACGTTTCTGGGTTTTCGCTTCGATGCTGCCGGTCGCCGGCCGGCGGATGAGGCGCTGAGCAAGCTGGCGGATCGGCTCGACGGTATTGCCGAAGCCGACGGAGAGAAGCGCAAACGGGTGCTGCGCGGGTGGGAGAGTTACTTCGGAAGTGCACAGGTCGAACGCCGAGCGTCCAGCGCCGAACAGGAGGCGCCTAACGGCACGCCTGGGCGACGCTCCACTCTCCGCATCCAACCCTCAACGGCGGGCGAGTCCGGGCCGCCCAGCGGCGAACAAGCAACGGAGGTGGCGTCGCAAGCGGAGGTGGTGTCGGACCAGCTTTGCCAGCGCTTTCTCGCCCGGTTCGCCGGCCGCCCCGACGTGTACGCTGTGCAGTGGGTGAATGAGCGGGGGCGGAAGGGCTACGCGCCACGCTGAGCTGCGCTGACCGAGGAAGAGGTACTGGCGCATCTGCGAGGGGACCGCACCTTGGGGCTGTATCTTCACCGGGCGGACGACACGGTGTCGCTGGCGGTGGCCGACGTGGACGTCGACTTGCCTGACGAAGAGAACCTGCAATTGGCGCGCGACGTGGCCTGGGGTGTTTTTGCCGAAGCGCGGCGGCGGGGCGTGTCGGCAGCCGTGGAAGACAGCGGCAACAAGGGGTACCACGTGTGGGTCTGCTTCGCGGCGCCGGTCCCGGCAGCAGAAGCCCGGCAACTGCTGCAACTGCTGGTGTCGGGCGTGGCGCCGTTGCCTCGGAAGGTGAGAGTCGAGGTCTTTCCGCGGAGCGCACATTTGGGCGACGATGCCCTTGGCCCGGTAATCAAGTTGCCCTTTGGGGTGCACCAGCTCACCGGCCGCCGCTGCCCAATGCTGCGAACCGATGGTTCAGCGCTGTCGGTCGAGGCATTTCTGGCGGAAGTCCGACCGCTGCACCCCGGGGTTTTGAGTGACGTTCTTGGGCAAAGACCTCAACGCAAGGGCGTAGAACAGGTTGCCAAACCCGTTGCCGACGTGGAACAGGTTGCCAGACCTGTTGCCCGGGAACGGCCGCAGGTTGGCAACCTGCGCTACGAGGGAGCCAATGCTGTCGAGGCGCTGGTAGCCGCTTGTCCCCAGCTCGCGCGCTTGGCGGCGAAGCCGGCGGAGACTGGGCACCTGACCCACGTCGAACGGTTGGTCCTGCTCTACACCCTCGGGCGTTTGGGCGAAGCGGGAGCGAAGTTCATTCACCAAACCATCGGCCGGTGCCGGAACTACGCCGCCGGTGAGACGCAACGCTGGCTGGATCGTTTGGAGCCGGACCGTTCGCCCATCGGGTGCGCCCGGATTCTGGACTGGCTTGGCGAAGTGGAGCCGGACTGGCTGTGCGATTGCGATCCGCCGCCGCCCGCCAAGCCGTACGCCTCGCCGGTCAACTTCGTGCTTACCAAGGGCGCGGCCTCACCCCGCTCCCGCACACGAGAGCGACACCCACCCGTCCGGACACCCGATCCCGAGACTCAGCGTGTGTTGACGGCGGTCTGGGAAGGCATCGCCGAGGATCTGTTTGAGGCGTGAGTCAGGGATCTCGTGAACCGCCGAGGTGCCGCAATCGGAGGAGTAACATGCCGACGCTGTATGTAGCCGAACAAGGGGCGGAGATTCACAAGAGCAAAGCGCGTTTCGTGGTCAAGAAGGACCGCGAGGTGCTGCAGTCGGTGCGCGCGGCCGAGCTGGAGCAGGTTGTGCTCCTTGGGGGGCGTGCAGTTGACCACGGCGGCAGCCACAGCGCTGCTGGAGGCCGGCATCGAGACCGTGTTCCTCAGCCTGGGCGGCAAGTACCGGGGCCGGTTGGCGCCGGTAGAGTCCAAAAACGTCGCGCTCCGGGTCGCGCAAGTTCGCCGTTACGACGATCTCTCATTCCGACTGGAGCTGGCGCGCAAAGTCGTTGCTGCGAAGATTGCCAATTGCGGGAATCTCCTGGCCGCGTATGCGAAGAATCACCCGGAAGCTGACTTCAGCGACGCGACGGCCGCACTGAGCGCCGGGCGCAGCCGTGCGGAGGGGACGGCTGACAGCGCCACCTTGCTGGGCGTGGAAGGCGAGGCGGCGAAGGCGTACTTCACGGCCTACGGTGCCATGTTCCGGGGTGAACTCCAATTCTCGGGGCGCACCCGCCGGCCGCCCCGTGACCCGGTGAATGCTCTCCTGAGCTTCGGCTACACCGTGCTGCTCACCGAGACCGTGGGCGCGGTTGCGGCCGTGGGGCTCGATCCCTACGTCGGCTTCTACCACGCCTTGGACTACGGTCGCCCTTCCTTGGCGCTGGACCTCTTAGAGGAGTTCCGCCACCCGGTCATCGATGCCCTTACGCTCAGCCTGGCGAATCGGAAAGTGCTGACACCTGCCGACTTCGAGCCTGTAAGCAACGACGGCGTCTACCTCCGCGCGGACTCGCGGAAAAGGTGGCTCACTTTCTACGAACGCACACTGAACACGCCCTTCACCCAACGGGGGGACGCCGCCCGGCCGGCGTCATTCCGTGACCGAGTTCGCTTGCAGGCGCGGCTGCTTGCGAAGGCCATGTTGGGCGAGGCGGAGTATGTGGGCTTTGAGCGGCGAAGAGGGTGAGGGGATTGCAGATCGCGGACTCCGCGCCGGCGAGACTGGCCCGCGAGGTGCGTTCAGTGCGCCGGCCCCCTTGCGGCAATCGGCATTCGCAAATCGAAAGTGAGGGTGTGCCATGTGGTGGATCGTTGCGTGTGACATCGTCGAAGACGACCAGCGAGCGGCGGTGGCCGGCATCCTGGACGGTGAAGGTGAGCGCGTCCAGTACAGCGTGTTCGAGTGCGACTGGGCTGACAAACGCCGGCAGGAGGTGGCGGCAAAGCTCCGTGAGCGGATCGACAGCGAAACCGACAGCGTTCGCTTCTACCCCCTCTGCGAGACCTGTCGCGGCAAGGCCGAACTGATCGGAGTAGGGATGAAAGTGGGCGAGTTGGCGGAGAAGACCAAGCGCGACGGGTGGGTCGTCTGACTGCAGATTGCAGGTTCGGCGGTTAGTGGAGGGCATGGCTGACTGCTCTGTCTGTCACTCGCTATCCGCCATGTGCCGTCCGCTGGGATAACCTCAGGAAGGGCGAAATAGGGGGGGGATTATCCCAGAAAATCGGCGATTGGGAAAGTGGCGCTCTCTGACAGCTC